>CAYXNY010000037.1:0-9612 GCA_964467175.1 Microcaldota archaeon
GTTATGTGCGATGTATAGCTGCTAAACTGCTTGGGAAAATAGGGGATAAAAGGGCTGTACCGAAGTTAATGGAGGTGTTCATGAATGAATATGAGGATTTGGATGTAAGACGGAGTGCTGGGTATGCAATCGGGGATATTAAGGATGAAAGTGTTGTGCCAGAGTTGGTCGAGATATTCATGAACAAAGATGAGAATTTGGGTGTAAGGCTGAGTGCTATATCAGCAGTAGGAAAAATCGGGGATAAAAGGGCTGTACCGAAGTTAATGGAGGTGTTAATAAACGAAGGACGTAACAACTGGATGTTAGGTTTGAGTGTTGGGGGTGCAATCTGGGAGATTAAGGATGAAAGGGTTGTGCCAGGGTTGATCAAGATCTTAAAAAATATGGAAGAAGATGGAGATTTGCTGCAGATGATGTGGATAACATTTGTTGTTCAGATAATCGAAAAAATTGGTAAACCTGCTGTGCCTTATTTAATAGAAGTTTTAGAGAACAGAAATGAGAAGTGGGAAGTGCGAAGGGAGGTTGTTGCTGTGCTCAGCCATATCGATGACGAGAGGGTTATACCTGCTTTGATTAAAATTGTAAAAAATATGGATGAGTATTGGCTCCTACGAAGTACTGTTGCTGATGTGCTCGAAAGGATTGGTTTTGAGAAAATTCCTGAGGAGCAAAGAATAGAAGGAAAGGTGTTTTCTCTTTTGATTCTTAAAAAAATAGATGAAATTATTAAAATTGGTGAACCTGCTATGCCTTATTTAATGGAAGCTTTAGAGAACGGCAAGGAGGATCGGTATGTGCGATGTATAGCTGCTAAACTGCTTGGGAAAATTGGGGATGAAAGGGCTGTACCGAAGTTAATGGAAGTGTTCATGAATAAAGATGAGGATCTGGATGTAAGGGAGAGTGCTATCTACGCAGTAGGAGAAATCGGGGATGAAAGGGCTATACCAAAGTTAATGGAGGTGTTCATGAATAAAGATGAGGATCTGGATGTAAGGCTGAGGGCTGGGTATGCAATTAGGAAGATTAAGGATGAAAGGGTTGTGCTAGAGTTGATCGAGATATTCATGAACAAAGATGAGAATCTGGATGTAAGGCTGAGGGCTGGGTATGCAATCGAGGAGATTAATGCTTGGCATGCTGGGTATGCAATTAGGAAGATTAAGGATGAAAGGGTTGTGCTAGAGTTGATCGAGATCTTAAAAAATAGGGAAGAAAATAAAGAGATGCGGGAACTTTCTGCTGACGCCATTAAGAACATTGGTTTTGAGAAAATTCCTGAGGAGAAAAGAATGGAAGCAATAGTGCTTACTTTTTTGCTTATTGGTGAAATGGATGAGAGTGTTAAAATTGGGGAACCTGCTGTTGATAGTTTGATAATGGCGTTGAATGACAAATATTGGGAAGTACGAAAAAGAGCTGCTGAGGTGCTTGGAGAAATTGGGGATAAAAGGGCTGTGCCGGAGTTAATAGAGATTTTGAAGGAAAGGGTAAAGACGTTGGATGAAATGATGTTGAGAATAGTTGTTATCAAAGTGCTTGGAAAAATTGGGGATAAAAGGGCTGTGCCGGAGTTAATAGAGATTTTGAAGGATAGGGAGGAAGATGGAAGGGTGCGAGAAAGTTCTGCTAGAGCAATCGAGAAGATTGGGCTTGAGAATGTTCCTGAGGAGAAAAGAATGGAAGCAATAGTGCTTACTTTTTTGCTTATTGGTAAAATGGATGAGATTGTTAAAATTGGGGAACCTGCTGTTGATAGTTTGATAATGGCGTTGAATGACAAATATTGGGAAGTACGAAAAAGAGCTGCTAAGGTGCTTGGAGAAATTGGGGATAAAAGGGCTATAGAGGAATTGATGAAAATTCTTAAGAACAAGGATGAGGATATGCATGTAAGGTTGAGCGCTGGAAATGCGGTCGGGGAGATTGGGGATGAAAGGGTTGTGCTAGAGTTGATCGAGATATTAATGAACAAAGATGAGAATCTGGATGTAAGGCTGAGGTCTGTAGAAGCAGTAGGAAAAATCGGGGATAAAAGGGCTGTACCGAAGTTGATCAAGATATTCATGAACAAAGATGAGAATCTGGATGTAAGGGTGAGGGTTATAGAAGAAGCAGTAGCAAAAATGTGGGATAAAAGGGCTGTACCGAAGTTGATCGAGATATTAATGAACAAAGATGAGAATCTGGATGTAAGGGTGAGGGCTAGGTATGCAATCGAGGAGATTATTGGGTATGCAATCTGGGAGATTAAGGATAAAAGGGTTGTGCTAGAGTTGATCAAGATATTCATGAACAAAGATGAGAATCTGGATGTAAGGCTGAGGTCTATAGAAGCAGTAGGAAAAATCGGGGATAAAAGGGCTGTACCGAAGTTGATCAAGATATTAAAAAATAGGGAAGAAGAGGAAGAGATGCGGGAACTTTCTGCTGACGCCATTAAGAACATTGGTTTTGAGAAAATTCCTGAAGAGAAAAGGATGGAAGTAGAAGTAATGGCTCTCTTAACCCTCAAGAACGTAGATAGAATTGTCGATATTGGAGAGCCTGCTGTGCCATATTTGATAGAAGTTTTAAGCACGAAAGAAAGTGCTGATATGCAAAAAGACGCTGGCAAGGCACTTACGGGAATTGCAGATAGACTACTCGAAAGGAAGGATTTTATCCAAGCGCTTGAAAAAATAAATGAGTGGAATGATTTACTCAGAGAAAGCAAAAATTTATCAGAAGAGGGAAGAAAGGTAATAAAAAAGTTTGATCGTATTACTGGCGAGAAATTAGATGAGAAATTCTTTGGAGGAGGCGGGACGACCGATAATAAGACTCCGGGAAGATTTAGGCGACTTCGTATATAATGTGTAATCGGTTTATAAATTTTGTAGGTAGGTTGGCTTTGGGACATTTCAATTTGGCTTAACTCTTACACCGCTATAGAAAATAAAGCCATTTCCTGGCGGTCTTCTCTTCTTTGTCTCCTTTCGGTAATGGAGCAAAGGTAGATTGTCCTAAAGAGTTCATTGGACGGAGGGTTTATCTAATTATTTGCAGAGAGTAGAAATTATTTTTGTCCTAAAGCCAAGTAGAAGAAAGGGCATCTATTATGGCGTCGACTATTTTTTCATCATGCAGGCCGCTTTTCAAGAGCCCCTCTGGAAATTCAATCTGGACCCCTTCTTTTTTGCATGTATAGTTAACTGGGTTTGTGTTGCTGCTTCCCTGAACAAGTTTTTCTTTAAAGCCATTTTCTCCATTGGCAATGATCGCATCTAACCCTACGGAACTTCTAAAATTTTCTATTAAAGATAATTTAAGCTGTGTTTCCTTTGGCAAACCACCTATCGCTACTTTTCGTTCGAGCCATTCGTTCGGCATGGCATGAATGGAAAAAACAATATTTGCCATCCCTTCCCAAAGAAATGGCACTTTAATCATTTCATGGCTTTTCATACGATCGTTTAGTTTAACATCTAAGTATTTTATCAAAAAAATGCGAGAGCCGATTATTCTTCTGTGAAGAGTAAAAACAATATTTTCTATGGGTTCTATCCCTCCATGCAATCCAAGAATAAGGTAAGGGAATACGGGCATTTTATCTTGCCTTAATTTTTCATCTATATCTGTAATTATCTCATATCTCTTCCAGGGTTCTTGGTACCCTTTATCCCCGAGGTGCTTTTCAAGTTGTTTGTATAAGCCTCTGCCGGCAATAGACCTGTAAGTTAGAATCATGTTTGAATTTTGCATAAAAATATTTAAAAAACATCGATGCGCGGCAAAAAGGTTTTTTCCTAAAAAATAGGGAAAACTTAAAAAAAGGGTGGATGAAATAAAACCCATGAACAGAAAGTTGTTTTTTGCTTTGCTGATGGTTTTTGGATTGGTTGGAAGCGTTGATATAAGCACATGCCAGGAGATAAGCTCATCCGGGACATACACATTTGCCGATGATATCAAGGCAAACGAAACGCCGTGCATAATAGTAAGCGCGGATGATGTTGTGCTGGACTGCGACAAAAATTTTCTTGAAGCGAACAGCTCTTCATACGTCCTTTTGGAAGTAAGCGGGAATAATTTCGTGATGTTGGACTGCACGCTCAAGAAAGGAAAAATTACAATAGAAGGAAACAATGCGTACATAAAGAATACAAAAATAAACAATGTGCAGATGGATATAAGGGGGAATGGAATAAAGATGGATGCTCTAAGTTCCGAGGGTTCTTCGGTTTTGATAAAGAATTCGCAGAACATAAACATAACCGGCTCCTATTTTTCCGGAGGAGCAACCCAGCTGGCGATAACAGAGTCTACAAACATAGTTGTAAAGAACACTGAGTTTTCAAAAGGGAAAAAAGGGCTGAGCATAGATGATGATTCAGCAACCATAACGGTTGAAGAATGCAAACTTAAGGAATGCGATGTGGGCGCGGAGGTTTTGAGCGGCGCGGTTATAAGGAAGAATACTTTTGAAAAGAATAAAGAAGGGCTTATTATAAAAGATGATTGCGATGTGTACAGGAATAATTTTGCTGAAAATACAGACTATGCGCTTGTAGTGAATGGAGAGGATAATACTGTTTATGACAACAAATTTGAGAGGAACAACAAGGATGCAGATGTGAATGATGTTGATAACAAGTTTAATATAAACAAAAACTGCAACCAAACAAACATAATCGGTGGAAAGTGCCAAGGGGGGAACTATTGGGATAAGTACAGCGGATATGATTCAAACGGGGATGGTTTTGGGGAAGAACCGCACCAAGTTGATACCGGCGTGTATGACAACCTTCCGCTTACGAGTTTTGTGGACCAGAAGCCACCGATGCTTTATTTGGATGAGCCAACAGAAGGGCAGGTTTTCAGTTCAAGAACTGTGCTTGTAAGGTTTAGGGCGTTTGATGATGTGGCTGTTGCGCAGTGCTGGGCAATACTGGATGGGGTGCAGCAACAGATTCCGGGATGCAAAAAGCAGTACAACCTAACAGGAGTAAGCGACGGGGTGCATACGCTCAAGATAAAAATTGCGGACTTTGCAGGAAAAACTGATGAAAAAAGCGTAAGCTTCAAGGTTGATGCGACAAAACCGATGGTTGGAATAGATTCACCAGAAGAGGGGAAAGAATACCGAGGAGAAGTGCAGGTCTATTTTACAGCAACCGATGCAAACCCGATAGAATGTTTTTACAGAATAGATGGTGGAGAGGAGAAAGAGATAAGCGGGTGCGATGATTTTAAGATAATAAATTTAACAACAGGGCAGCACAAGCTGACTATAAGGGTGATGGATGCCGCCGGAAACAACGAAACAGAGGAAAGGAATTTTAGGTTCATAGCAACCGCACCTGAAATAATCATAGAGTATTCTATGAAATGTCCGGGCAATGAATTGCAGATAGATGCATACGAAAACGGACAGAAGCTTGAGGGAGTGAGCGTTGAGGTGAAGAAAAGGATCCAGCCGGGCCAGTTTTCGAGCATAGGAAAAAAAACTTACAATGGTGGGACGGTCGGCTTCAGAATATTTGAAAGCGGGGAGTATGTAATAAGCGCAACGAAGGAAGGGTATAAAGAATATGAGGAGCTCGTAAGGCTTGAAAAATGCGCAGCGGAATCCGGCGGCCCTGCGAAATACATTGCGCCCCCGGAAGAGGAGGAGCCAAAGCCCAAATCCTGCCTTGGCGCGATCGCTTTGTTTTCATTGCTTGGAATAATGCTCATAAGGAGGGTGATGGCATGAAAGAAAAAACAGGAAAGAATGTGCGGTATGGAATAGGATTGGTCGTGCTTGTAGTCATCGTTCTTGGCGGCGCATTTCTGCTTACAAACACTGCGATGGCGGCCGGGGCAAATAATGAAGGAGAGGAGATTGTTCTTTACACAAACTTCGCGTTTTACAGCTCTGCATTTACAACAGAACCAACGAACACGCTTGAGCTGGAGCTTCCGGAAACCATTATAGACGAGAGTTTGATGCTAGTTCCTGCAAGTGCTAATGTAATCGAACAGAGCATAATGACGCAGCAAACAGAGCTCGAAAACTTCATAGGAAAGCAGATAACAGCCTATGATGACCAGACAAAAGTGAGCGGAAAGCTCCTTGATGTTGAAGGAGGCAGGATCTATGTCGAAACGGACGAAGGGGTATATGTCCTCTCGCCCATGGGATATGTGATTCCTGAGTATGCGAAAAAGAAAACCACCGGAGGATTCAAGCTTGATAGAAATGATGGCCGGTTCAAGGTCTATTATGCATTCAGCGGGTTGGAATGGGGAACAGACTACTACCTCTTCATAAACGGAAATGACGGCGTGATAAAAGCAAGGGCGAATATAAAAAACAACTGCGGAAAGGACATAGAGAATGCAAAGGTTAAGCTTGTTGCAGGAGAAATAAATTATGGAGGGAGATACTACCCGCAATATCCGTATGCAGATTATATGATGGCCAAAGAAGCTGCACCGGGCGGAATTGGGTATGAAGGAAGGGTGGAGCAGTTCCATGTCTATAAGCTCGAGAACCCAGTGAGCATAAAGGACAAGGAGAAGAAATCGTACGAAATGTATACGGAGGAGATGCAGGTAAATAAAACACTCAAGTACGAATCGTACGGATATGATAGCGAAGAAAGCGCGCTAACAAATGTGTACTCTTTCAGCGCGCCTAGGGAGATGCCCGCGGGCGAGATAAAGGTTGTCGCGGATGGAATGCTTGTGGGGGCGAGCAACATAGGGAATAAAGGAAACGGAAGTTTAGTTGAACTTGAAAGTGGAAAAAGCTTTGATGTCGTGGGCAAAACAGAAACTCTAGATTATTGGGAAGGTGTCTTGAGCTATGGGTACAGCTACAAAATAACTGTAGAAAACCGCGGTACTAAGAGAGAGAATATAGAAGTAAACTTCCATCCATACACCTACGGCGACTGGGAGCTTTACGATGAAAGCGAACAGCCGGCTGAGAAAACACAGGACAAGGTCGCATGGAAATTCGGCCTGGATAAAGGAAAGAAAGAGATAACATTCAAAATACGCTATAAAAAAGTGTAGCCGCGGGACTCTATCGAAAGGGAAAGGGCCTTTGCCCTCCTGAAAAGGAAGTGAAAAATCGGGAGGGGGGAAGCGAACCTTCCCTTCCTTGTTTTTTTTGCAATGGAATTTTTCTCAATTTTTTTTGCCATAATTTTTGAATATTCAACAGAAAGAAGGAACATGTCGCCGTTTATTCCGATTGAGGAAAGCTCGTTTTTGATTTCATGCAAGGATTTTGTTTTCATGTAGATTGCAGGAAGGAGGAGAATGGAAAGGAAGTAGAGGGTTCTTTCTATCGGTTGAGGAAGAAAAAAACTAAGCAAAGAAAACGGAACTGCAAGCAGAAGAACGTTCTTAAAATCAACTCTTTTTGCTGCCGCAAAAACAAAAATGAGCGGAAAATAGTAGGGCGAAAAATCAAGCGGAAGGAGGGAGAGAAGGACTACTGTAGCAAGAACAAAAATAAGCATCATCCAAACCCCCTCGGAATTTTTATTCCGGCATTTTTCACCTTCTCCAATTTGAATATTTCTTTTTTTCCTTCTGCAATAAGCTTTCCCTCCTTCAAAACTGCAAACCTGTCGGCAAACTCTAGCACAAGGTCCGCATCGTGCTCCACTATTACAAAAGTTTTTCCTTTCTTTGCAAGCTTCCTTATTACGGAGTAGATTTCAAGCGAGGATGGGTAGTCCAAGCTGGAGGACGGCTCATCCAGAAGGAAAATTTCTGGGTCCATGGCAACGAGAGAGTAGAAGCAGAGCTTCTGCCTCTGGCCAAAAGAAAGGTCAAATGGGTCTGCGTCTCTATATCCGTGCAGCCCGGATTCGCGCAGAAGTTTTTCCGCTTTTTTTTCATCAAATTTTTTCAGATTTTTCATTCCGAAAACAAGTTCGTCGAAAACCTTTTGGGTGAATATCTGGTCGTCTGGGTTTTGGAAAAGAATACCGACCTTTTCAGCCATTTTTGATGGGGTTTTCGGTTTTTCTCCATCCACGAACACGCTTCCGGAAATGTTCGCTTTTATCAGATGGGGAATGATGCCATTCATAGTATAAAGGAGGGTGCTCTTCCCGCTTCCGTTCGCACCTAAAACCGCAAGTATTTCTCCCTTTTTTATTTTCAAGTTTATTCCGGAAAGTGCGGGCCTGCTGCTGGCATAGGAAACGCTTAGGTTTTGTATTAGAATTCTTTCATTCGCCATACTTTTTCCTCAGCCCGAATGTGTATGCAAACAGCCACGCAAGGGTAAACTCAACCACCCCCTGCACAGCATTCCAGAAGAATATTACCATGTACGCCCAGTTTTTTCCCAAAAACGGAAGCTCGATGGTCTGCAGGAACGAGATGAACTGCTCGGCGCTCATGTGGAAAAACATCGGGCCGGCAAAGTATATGTTCGCAACAATCATCGCAATTCCCCGAACGAGTATGGCAACGGCGAGCGAGGCAAGCAGGATGGTTGCGCTATTCATCTCAACCTCTCCCTTTATTCTTGTTGAAAGAACCGCCATGCCTAAAAGAAAAACCGCGGGTATTATTGGATGGAACTGGGAGAAGAATGCGCTCGCGTAGAAAAAGAGGATGATGAAAATGAATATGAGAACGAGCGTTCTCGCCAGGTTTATTCCTTTTGACTTTGCTATTGCAAACGGAATGAGTATCATGGGCAAGGTGGCTGAAACTTTCATTATCGCCCCTATAAAACCGGTTGGAGAGGAGAGAAGGATGAGAAGCCCGAGCATCATAAGAGAGGAAATTCCATACTCCACGCCAAAAATAAGGAATGCAAGCAGAACTGGAAACGCGGCAAGGTCGACAGTCATTCCAAATCCAGTAGGAATGCCTATCAGGTTGTTCGTGAGCTGAAAAACAAAGGCCAATGCCGAGAGCATGGCCGTGGCAATAAGTTTGTAGGTTTTCATGGAAAGAAAAGAGGAAGTGGATTTTTAAAGGATGAGGAAAAAAATTTTTCTTACGACTTGGGGGAAACTATATGTATTCTTTATCTTCCCCCTAACACGGTGGAACAAGTGCCACCAGAAGGTTAGTACGGTTGGTGGCACCTAAGCCCTCACCCAAAAGCATAGTAAGGTTGGGTGAGGGTTGTTCCGCCGTGTTAGGGGGAAGATAAAGAATACATATAGTTTCCCCCAAGTCGTAAGAAAAATTTTTTTCCCCATCCTTTAAAAATCCAACCTTCCCTTTCCTTTCCATGAAAACCTACAAACTTATTGCCACGGCCATGCTCTCGGCATTGGCGTTTGTTTTCCAGCTCACGAACAACCTGATAGGCATTCCTACTGGATTTGGAATGACCGTTGACCTTGCCGCGTTTCCGGTTCTGCTTGCGTTCCTTATTTTCGGTGTGGAGTATGGAATCTCTTCCCTCATGATGCTCGGACTTCTTATCCTTCTCTCTTCTCCAACCGGTTTCATAGGAGCGATAATGAAGGTTTCGGCCACCCTGCCCATGATACTCATTCCGTTTGCAATTGCAAAATCAAAAGGAATAAACCTGGCGAGAACGCTCGTTCTCATATTCATTTTCATCATCCTCTTTTTCTACGCGAGCGCATTCTT
>CAYXNY010000038.1:0-55129 GCA_964467175.1 Microcaldota archaeon
TTACTATCGCCCGATAGTTATCTTAAAAAGAGATGATAGTTTTAAAAACAAATTCAGTAATAAACACCAAAGGACCAAAGGTGAGGCTAATGACAATGAAGAAAAACAGAACCTCTTCGGCTGTGAGGAAAGTAAAGAGAAGAACGATGAAAGGGACGAAGGTTATTTACAAAAGAAGGAAGGCAAAACCCTCCGCGCTGTGCATGGTGTGCGGTGCGAGGCTGGGAGGAATTGGAAAGGGAACAAAAACAAGATGCAGGCCTGAGAGAAAATTCGGCGGTGCGCTCTGCCACAGATGCGCCGAAGGGATAATAAAATACTCGACAAGGGTGGGCTCCGGCGCGGTTTCAATCGAAGATGTTCCGCTGGAGTACAAAAAATACATAGAGGGAAGCAAATGAAAAAAAAGAAGAAAAAGAAAATAAATATAATAACCATAAGCGGTTTTGCCGGGGCTGGAAAAACAACCCTTGCGTCCCTGCTTGCGAAAAAACTCGGTTACCGTCTCATAGCCCCGACTTTCAAGGACCTCGCGAAAAAAGAAGGTGTAAGCCTGATGGAATTCCAAAAAATGGCTGAGAAGGATCCAACAATAGATAAAAAGTTTGATGCGTACGTAAAAGAAAAGGCGAAAAGGGGCAGGTGCGTTATTGCAACATGGCTCGCCCCATGGATGGTGAAAAATAGTTTGAAAATTTGGGTGTATGCTCCGATTGAAACAAGGGCAAGAAGGCTGGCGAAGAGGGACGGGATAGACCTCGCTGCAGCAAAAAAACATATACTCGCAAGAGAGGAGAGCAATCGGAGAAGGTATAAAAAAATATACAATATAGATATAATGGATTACAGCATATTTGATTTATGCTTCAATACAAAAACGTTCAAACCGAAACAAATGGTTGATATTATAATGAAGGTGGTGTGATGGCTGCGATAGAAAAAGGAAAAAACGCAATAATACTGAGGGGAAGGAGAGCGGGAGAGAAGGTTATAATCACGAAAGTAGAGGGAAGCTTTGCATATGTAAAGCCCGCTGGCGCGAAGGAAGGGAAGGAGAGAAAAATTTCCATAAGGCATCTCGAGCCGGTTGCTTGACCATGGAATATGCAATAAATGATGGATTTATAATTCTAGACAAGCCCCCAAAAATGATATGCCACGAGGTTACTTCCTGGGTTAAAAAAATTGTTGGGGCTAAAAAGGCAGGCCATGCGGGAACCCTCGACCCGGACGTTACGGGTGTTCTGCCCATAGGTTTTGGACCTTCAACAAAACTCCTCCAATTTATCGCAGGAAAAAGAAAAATTTATGTTGGGATCGCTTATTTCAAGAAAGAAAAAACAAAAAAAGAGATAGAAGAGATTTTTTCAAAATTCATAGGCGAGATAGAGCAGACCCCTCCGAAAGAAAGCGCGGTCGCAAAAATAAAACGGAAAAGAAGAATCTACGGATTGAAGCTTCTGGAGGTTGAGGCAAAAAGGGCTTTATTCTATGCAGATGTTGAAGCGGGCACCTACATCCGCGTTCTTTGCAAAGATATGGGCGGTGAGATGGCGGAGTTGAGGAGGATAAAAGTCGGGGAAATCACAGAAAAAGAAGCGGTCAGGGTTCAGGATGTAATAGATGCGATGTGGCTGTGGAGGGAAAAAAACGACGATTCGCTCATAAAAAAAATTCTCATTCCGCCGGGTGAAATGATGGCCCGGGTTATGAAAAGAATAATTATAAAAGAGGGCGCGGCGAAAGCCCTTCTGAGCGGGGCCCAGCTGATGGCGCCGGGAGTGGAAAAAATACAAGAAGAATTTGAAAAAGGAGAGAATATCG
The DNA here is from genome assembly GCA_964467175.1 of Microcaldota archaeon. GTDB lineage: Archaea > Micrarchaeota > Micrarchaeia > Anstonellales > J096 > JAWAFD01. Next base: position 1,825 of record CAYXNY010000038.1, read on the forward strand.
CTCTTTATACTAAGGACTCATTCGTTGGTGTTGCAAAGGCCCTGTATTCCTCGCATGAAATCAAAAATATGAAAAGAGGGCAGGTGGCAAAAACCCTCCGCATTCATCCGCCCAAGAAATGAAAAATACCCACCGCCATTCGCAAAATAAATATAATATCCCGTGTTGCCTCCCTAGCTCTAAATAACAACAAATTTAAAACTATCCGAACATAAAAAATTTGTGCGCATTGCAAAAATTGGTATGGGTGTTTTTGCTATTGTGCTTGGGTGCGGTTTAGTGTTTAAACCATTTAAGCATAAAGAACCAAAAGAAGAGGTGAAAGTAATGATTGTTGCAGAAAAAAAGGAAGAAGAAAAAATTACCCTACGTGATACACTGAAAGAAATACCGAAAAAAGCTGAGTTGGGTACAACACAAGTTCCTGATAAAATAGAGCCGTTTAAACTTTTTAAAAATTCAAAAGGAGTGACTAACGCTCCTGGGGAGCGGTAATCTGTTGGTACAAGTTTATAAGTTCTTCTGGGTTTGAGTAATCTAATTTTTTGGCCGCGTACATGAAAACCTGAGCCGCATCCCGGCATAAATCCAATGCAGCATTTTTATCTTCTACAGACCTACAAGACTCAAGTGTTTTTTTGGCATGGTCAAACGATTCTCTCGCTTTTTTCATTGCAGCGTCGTATTCTATAGAATTGTAGCTCTCAATTGCTTTAAACAAGTCGATTGTTCCAGCAGCCCAATAAAATATAAATTCTTGCTTAACCGGTGCTTTTGAAGGCATCCAATCATTTGCCTTCTTGTACAAATCTAATGATCTGCTTAAATCTTGAGTAATCCTAGCAGCATTAAGATATGACAATGCGATATTTAAATGAGTGTAGTCATCAACATGTGGTTTATGATTGCTAAAAATCTCTTCCATGACTTCGATCATGTCCGGATTTTCTAAACACAACTTTGTAAACACTCCAGTTAGGTTGTACCACGTGATGAACGTGCTGTACCCACAAGCAAGGGCTAATTGAAAATTAACAATGCTGACGTCATATTGTTCGTTCTTTGCTGCTAAAATTCCAAACTCACTGTAGTAATTCCCCCTCACTGCATTAGAAAAAGAAAAAACAAACATCTCTATTCTCTTTTCTTTAAATTCATTTGGAAGAAGACTATATTTCTTTATCTCCAAAATACTTTTTATATCCTTTTCCGTAATCTCATTCAAAACTCCAAGATCGATTGGCTCATTATCAATCTTTGAAGGATCAAAGTAAACAACGCCCCATCCATTCTCTCTTGGAAAGCAAACAACCACTCCAGAATGCCCTTGATATTCTCCGAATGGTTCTGACGATTCAAATGAGATAAAAAAAGGAAAATAATCATATTTCTCGCTTTCTCCCAGTAATGTTCTTCCCTCCGTTATGAAAAAGAACAAACCCCTATTCAAATCATCACATTCCCCACCCCTCTCAACAATTTCCTTATCCTTCTCCTTAATTTTTCTTTCAAGTAGCTCGTTAATGCTGTATGGTCCTCCCTTTATCCATCCTAGTTCCCTTATTGAATAGAAAATAGCTTCAACCAAATCAACTTGTTTTCTAAAAGTTTTGTATGCTGATTGAAATCTTCTAAATCCATTTCCTTCAGCATTTACTTCAAATGGTTCTTTTATTTCAATTTTAAAAGCCGAAGAGCTTTCTCCTCCAATTCCAACAGAGTAGGATAAATTAATGGAGGCAATCGGAATTTCAGGATGATGAAGGATGGTTTTCAGTACATACTCGACAACAGGAAAACCAAAATCTTCCATAACAGTCTGAAATAAAAAATTTTCTCTCAACTCCTTAGTTATTCTTGCTACATCTTTACTTTCTATTGCACTGATTGCACTTTCTGCCATCTCTGCTCTTTTGCCTCCTTTCTCTTTGTATTTTTGAAGTTCTTTCTTTATCTCTTCCTCCTGTTTTTTGACGTATTCTTCTAATCTAATAGCCATGGTTTTCAACATGATGTAAACCGCTTAAAATCTTTTTCGCATAAAAAATACCTGCTGCCATTCGCAAAATAAATATAATCTTCCGAGTTTCCTGCATCCATCACTCTTTTAAATCTTTTCTGAACAAAAAGATAGAATTACTTTAGGTTTAGATGCCGGGGTGGCGGAATCCGGTAACGCGTACGCCTGGAATAAACTTTCTTCGGGTTGCCAAGAAAGTTTAATCAAAGAAAATGGAAAGCGTATGCCCTCACGGGCTCATGGGTTCAAAGAACCTTTCTTCGGGTTGCCAAGAAAGGTTTCATCCAAAGAAGGTTTGAATATCCCATCCCCGGCGATGGCAACGCTCAGTTTGGTGGTATGATGGCAAAAGCAGGAAAAGCGCCTAAAAAGGAAGAGAAGCAAGAAAGAAGGGAAAAGCCTTCGATTAAGGTAGCCGAAGGCATGGAGGAGAAGGGGTTAAGGGGTATTGTTCGCATCGCAGGAAAAGATATGCGGGGAGACCTGAAGCTCAAAAGAGCGCTCCTTTATATAAAAGGCATAAGCCATTCGCTAAGAAATCCTGTTGCAAAGCTCATTTCAGCAGAACTCGGGATAAGCGAAGACACACTCGTGGGTTCTCTTACAGATGAGCAGATTGCTTCTATCGACAAGGTTTTGTTCAGCATGGACGACAGCAAGCTTCCGCTCCATCTTCTCAACGACCGGGCGGATATTTACGAAGGAAATAGCAAGCATGTGATAATGAACGACTTGGATTTCATAAACAGAAGGAATGTAGAGAACAAGAAGAAGATGTGGAACTGGCAGGGAGAGAGGCTGATAAAGGGAAAGAAGGCAAGAGGGCAGAGAACGAGGAATACCGGAAGGAGAGGGCTTGCGGTTGGTGTTGCCAAGAAGAAAGAAGTGCCAGGAGCTCAGCCGGGAGCAAAGCCGGGCGCAGGTGCAGCAGCACCGGCTCCAGCGGCCGCAAAGCCCCAAGCGCCGAAACCTGAAGCTCCGGCCAAGAAATAGGTGTTTGCATGGGAGACCCGAGAAAACTCAGAAGAAAATACAAAGCCCCGAAGCGTTTGTGGGACAAGGGCAGGATTCTGGAGCAGAGCAAGCTCAAGCAGGAGTATGGACTGAAGAATATGCGCGAACTCTGGGTGGCTGTTCAGGAACTCCGAAAAGTGAGGAGGGAAGCGAGAAGGCTGCTTTCTTTCAGTGAGGAGGAAAGGGCGACAGAATCCAAAAAAGTTCTCAACAAGCTTGCCAGGCTCGGCATTCTTTCTGAAAACGCATCCATAGATGAGGTTTTATCCCTTACAGTAAGGGATTTTCTGGAAAGAAGGCTTCAGACATTTGTTTTCAGGAAGGGGTTTGCGAAAACTCCGGCGCAGGCAAGACAGCTGATTACGCACGGGTTCATCTCTGTATCCGGCAGGAGAACAACCTCCCCTAACTATCTGATCAGAAGGGGCGAGGAAACCGCTATCGCTTACTACAAGCCCATAAATATCCAGCCCAGGGTTCAGGAAGAGGAGGAAGCTCCAAAAGAAGGTGCTCCTCAGGAAACTAAGGAGGAGAGGGTGGAATCATGAAAGAGGGAAAAACAGCAACAATTAATGTATTTTCTTCAAAAAACGACACCATTATCACCGCAACGGACATGAGCGGCGCAGAAACGATCGCATGGGCGAGCGGCGGAATGATCGTGAAGGCAGACAGAGAGGAAGGCAGGCCCTATGCGGCCATGCAGGCCGCTGTAAAAGTGGCAAACGCGCTTAAAGAAAAGGGAATCTCAAGAGTCGTAATAAAAATAAGGGCCCCGGGCGGAAATAAATCAAAAACTCCTGGCGGAGGAGCCCAGGCGGTTGTTAGGATGATTTCAAGGATGGGGCTGAGAATCCTGAGAATAGAGGATGTTACTCCTCTTCCGACAGACTCCATGAGGAGGAAAGGCGGAAGGAAAGGAAGGAGGGTGTAGCATGAAGGTTGAGCTTGTGAAGAAAAATCCTGAGCGGATTGAAATGGTTTTTGAAGGAGTTCCGTACTACATGGCAAATATTTTAAGGAGGTACGCGATTGCGAAAGTTCCTGTTTACGCCGTAGATTCGGTAACTTTCTATGAAAACAACTCCTCATTTTTTGATGAATACATCGCGCACAGAATAGGGATGCTTCCGATAAAAACGCCAAAGGGTTCTCCGGCGGAATCCAATATCGGTTTTTACTTAGATGCCATAGGGCCAAAAAAAGTTTATTCTCAAGAATTGAAAAGCACCGACAAGGATATTGTCGTGGCTGTTGAAAACATCCCCATCGTAAAACTCGCAGAAGGGCAGAGCATAAGGTTGGAGGGGAAGCTGAAAAAAGGAATAGGAAGGGAGCACATTAAATTCCAGTCCGGAATCTCTTCCTATGAAATAAAACCAGATGGAAAGATATTCTTTTTCTGCGAAAGTATGCATCACATGGATGCACTAGATGTTGTTAAAAGAGCGCTGGATGAAATAATCGGCGACCTGGAATCCTTAGAAAAGGCCATAAAAAAGGCAAAATAAAAATAGTTCGGTTTAAATTTTTTCTTATTCTTTAATTTATGTTTGCAGGGGTAGCCAAGCGGTCAAAGGCGCAGGGTTTAGGACCCTGTCTCTTAGTGGGTTCGCAGGTTCGAATCCTGCCCCCTGCAAAATTTATTTTTTTCTAATCAATCCGCGCTGTTCAAAAATTTCTCTAACACGATGGTCTTTTGGTACCCATCCCAGCTTAGATACTGCATAGTAAAGCTTCTCTGTAATAAGTTTTTTTATTTCCTTATTCGGTACTTCACCCATCTTTATTAAAATAAAATCAGGGTCGAACATACTCAAGAATTTTGAAATCCTCTGTTTTTCGCTTTCTGTAAGTTCTGTATCTTCTCCAATCAACTTTAATAATCTAAACGCTGCCTCAGGATTGCCGACCATATTTTTTAGAATAAAATCTATCCCTACAAATATCAGCTCTTTTCTATCGTCTTCACGCTTTGTCGTAAGCTTGAGTAGCTCAACTGCCCCATCAGCAGAATCTACATCATGTAAAGCTTTATTGAGCGATATCACTTTTATCACGTCCATGTGTAGGTCCCTCAAAGTTATCTGCACTTCTTTACTCTCAAGCAGCTCCCATAGAATCTTTTTTTCGTTCTCTGGCAACTGGCCGTAAGCACGCATTATTTTTAGAATTATGCTGATCGCCTCATCCCGAGTGATAGGGAACCTGCTTTCTGTATCCGTTCTTTGTATCTCTTCTGAAAGCAACCTAAGCCACAACTTGAACTTAGGCGCATTGGTATTTTTCAAAAATTCGTATATATCAATCTTCATTTGTATATCGAGAGCTTGGATAAAATGCCTTATCTGCCCCTCGTTCGCACCGCTTGCTTCTTCCCCGTTGATGCATATCCTTGGCTCTTTGCTTTCTCCTTCGCCCAAACCATACATGAAATAATTTATGTTTTTTAGTGTTTAAATATGTTTCGCTTTCGCGGATATTTTTAAAAACCTTCACTTTGAAAAGAGGAGGAGGGTGAGAAAATGGCTCTTTTGGATGAAGAAACAAAAAACCAGCTAAGGAAAATGTTCTCAGGGCTGAGCGGAAAGGTTAAGCTGATTTTTTTCAAGCCTTCTGCCGGATGCCAGTTCTGCGCTCAGATTGAAGAGCTTTTGAGCGAGGTTGCTTCTACGAGCAGCGCAATAAGCAAAGAAGCATACATATTAGAGAACGAAGAAGAGCTCGCGGAGAAATACAAGGTCGACAAAGCGCCGGCGATAATAATAGAAGGGAAAAACAAAGGGCTCGTGAGGTATTTTGGGATTCCCTCCGGCCATGAGTTTTCCGCATTCATTCAAGATATAATCGATTCCTCAACCGGCGAGGTTGAGCTTCCCGAGGACCTAAAACAGCAGATTCTCAGGATAGATTTTCCGGTCCATATCCAGGTTTTTGTCACCCCAACCTGTCCTTACTGCCCGCCGGCTGTGAAGCTCGCGCATGATTTTGCGATTCTCAACGAGAATGTTGTCGCGGACATGGTCGAGGCGGTTGAATTTGGGGAGCTTGCGATGAGATATGGGGTTCAGGGCGTTCCAAAGACGGTTGTGAACGATAGGATTGAGCTTGAGGGAGCCTACCCCGCGGATATTGTTGTAAAGAGAATACTTGAACTGAAAGGGAAAGGTTAAAAATAACCTCCCTCCTATTTTTTCATGGCCTTGCCTTTCAAGACAACAGCGGAGATAAAGATACCAGAGGACCCTTTCGAAAGAATAATAGGGCAGGAAAAGGCAGTAAGGTTTGCGAAGATTGCGGCAAAACAAAAGAGGCATCTTCTTCTGGTCGGCCCTCCTGGAACGGGAAAGAGTCTGATCGCAAAGGCGATGGCGTCTATTCTCCCAAAACCAAGATTCCAGATTTCTGTTTTTCCGAATGAAAAGAGGCCGGAAAGACCGGTTTTGAAAATCGAAACTTCTGAAGAAATCGGCGAGAAAGAGGAAAAAGAGTTCGGAAAGCTTGTCCATCCGTTCGAGGTTCCCGGCGACATTGCCGAGGAGCTGGGGTACAGGTGCAGAAGATGCTTTGAGCTCAGCGCACCTTCTCTGGATTTCTGCCCTAACTGCGGGGCAAAAAAACAGCCCGAAGCATTGCTCGATGTTTTTGGTGCAAAATCGAGAAGAAAAAAATATGTTAGCTTTAAAGGGATTGTTTATGAGGCCTACGACGAAGGAAGGATAAGGGTACTTTCAGACGAGGAGGCGAAAAGGATAAGGGAAACCGGAGTTCTTCCAAAAAAGAAGATTCTTGTTCCGCTCAACCGCCCAACATTCGTCCGCGCAGTCGGTGCAAGCGAAGCCGAGCTTCTCGGAGATGTTGAGCACGACCCGTACGGAGGCCATCCTGAGATGGGAATTCCACCCTACCTCCGCGTTGTTCCCGGAGCGATCCACGAAGCCCACGAGGGAGTTTTGTTCATAGATGAGCTTTCCTCTCTTTCAAAAGAGTTGCAGAAGAGCATCCTTACCGCGCTTCAGGAGAAAAAATTTCCAATTGTTGGAAGAAACCCCGGAAGCGCCGGTGCGGTGGTGAAGGTTGAAGATGCCCCCTGCGACTTTCTTCTGGTTGGAGCGCTTAACATAACCGACCTGGACTCTATCCTTCCAGCACTTAGAAACAGGATAAAAGGGGACGGGTACGAAGTGCTGATGGATGTTTTCATGGAAGATAACGAGAAAAACAGGCAGAAAATTGCACAGTTCGTTGCCCAGGAGATAGTTTTTGATGGGAGGGTTCCGCATGCAAAAAGAGAAGCGGTTGAGGAAATAATAGCGTACGCAAAAAAGGTTGCAAAATCCGTCGATGGCGCGGCTGGATTAACGCTTAGGTTAAGGACGCTCAGCGGAATCGTGAGGCTTGCAGGAGATATCGCAGTTGAAGAAGGTTCAAAACTCATAGAAAAAAAGCATGTGAGAAACGCAATAGATAACGCAAAAAGCATAGAAGAGCAACTCTCTGAAAAATACTCCAACGCTTACAGGGCCGGAATCGCGGACTACGGATTAGAAGAAAAAAAACAAAGCGGAATAGAATAAACCGCTAGAACCGATTCGATACCACGTTTCCTTGGAGTTAAACTTGAAACAAAAAAGTATTTTCAAAAGTTAGAGGGGGCGAAGCCCCCTATGAGGTTTGTCTCGCCAGGGGGGTATTACCCCACGACTAGGGGGCTCTTAATATATCCTAAACGCCCCCTTACTCGCCTACCCCCTTATGTAATTCTTAAGCTTAGGGGGACTTCGTCCCCCTCTTACCCCCAAATGAGTTGAAAATAAGCGAAGGGGGGCGAGGCGGAATCGAGCGCAATAGCACGAGAGACTTGAGCGAAGCTCAAGTGGATAAGCGCCAGGGGGGTATTACCCTCCGGGGCTTATGGGGGAGAAAGGGGAAGGGCATTAAAAGTAGTCTGGGGGGTGAGCGCCCTTCCCCACTGCCTTGCCTAAATAAAGTAGTATACCTTTTTTCCTGCCTGTTTTTTCCTAAGCAGGCCTGATTCGTAAAGCCTGTTCAGCCTCTGCGAAGCGGCGTTCCTTCCTTTGTAGTTGAACTTCTTCTGCACATCCTCAGCCGTCACCTTTCCTATCTCCTTAACAAACTCCATCATTGCTTCATCTGTTTCTGAAAGGATCGCTTCTTCCGGCCCTTCCACTCCAAGCCTTTTCTCTATCGCTTCCAATCTTGCGGTCAAAGTCTTCATCAGCCTGTTCGTGTTTTCCCTTTCTTCAGTGAGCTTCGCTAGGAGTACTGCGATCAGCAGGGGCTCTTCCTTCAGCTTCTTCGCAATTCTTTTCGCTTCATTCTCAACTTCTTCCTCGAACCGAGGAGAGAAAGTTTTATAAACATCATCCTTCATTATACCACGCGGCTGTCATGCAAATGCCATGACATGCTCATATTATGATCATGATTATATCATGATACATTTTATAAACCTTTCGGTTGGTCCTTATGTCCATAAAAGAAATTTTCGATGAAATGGCCGGTGCATTCAGGAGAAAAAACTCCAGGCACATGAGAAAACTTAACGATAAGATAATGATAGAAACGGCCATACAATTCTCCAAGGAGATGTACGAGCTGGCGGTTATAAGCTATGTTCTCGGAAAAATACTCTCAAAGCCACGGTTCTATTCATCCCAGTACAAGCAGAATATGAACGCGATACAGAATACTCTTGAGCTTGCGAGGAAAGCAAAGGACCCGTTGAAATTAGTTCCGACGCTTGAAAGAGAGGTCGGAAGGCTGGAAAGCGAGGACCCGCGCTTCGTGGTGGACCTATTCACAAAAGGAAGGCTGAAGATGGCGGCGATATTCTACGCGCAGGGCTTTTCTCTCGGAAGGGCTTCTGAGATTACGGGCATTCCAAAAAGCGAAATTCTTTCCTATGCAGGAAAGACGATGATGTTTGAAAAGGTAAAAACCGAGATAAGCGTGGAAAAAAGGCTTCATTTTGCAAGGGAGGCCCTGGGTGCATAATATGGCGAACGAAAAATACATTCTCTGCGACTCCTCTTCCCTCATATCTCTTACAGACACTTGCTTGGAGACAATCCTGCGGTTCTTCCACAGGAGCAACGTGCTTTTCATCATCCCCCCAAGCGTTGAGTACGAGATCATCACAAGACCGCTGAAAATGACGATGAAGGCATACCAGTTCTCGGCGATGAGGCTCAAAAAACTCATAGAGGACGAGGTGCTCATGAAAGTAGAGGCGGAGACAGACGCGCCCGCGAAGGAAATTCTCGAGCTGACCAACAGCATATTCTTTGCAAAGGGAAAGCCCCTCCATATGGTTGATATGGGGGAGGCGGAGATGATCGCTCTTGCAAAAAGTTTGAAAATCAAAACCCTGCTCATGGATGAGAGGACCACCAGAATGCTTGTGGAAGCGCCCTTCGAAATAAAGGACCACTTGGAAGAAGAGCTTAGGGTGAATGTAATGGTTAACAGCAGCCACCTCCAGAAATTTTCGGACATTGTAAGCGGAATGAGAGTAATAAGGAGCTCTGAGCTTGTTGCTGTTGCGTATGAAAAGGGGTATTTTGACAATTTCGGAGCGGATAAAAAGAAGATGCTTGAAGCCGCCCTGTACAAAACAAAGTTCTCCGGCTGTAGCGTAAGGTTTGATGAGATTGAAGAATTTATGAGGATAGAACAATGAGCGAGCAGACATTCATTTCAAATTCTCCCCCAAAAAACATTACGATAGTTGTTGACTACCGCGAAGACCCAGATATCGCGATGAGTTTAAAAGAAATGGGGGCGGATGTAAAAGTTCAAACCCTTCCTGTCGGAGATTTTCTGACCTCATCCGAGACAGTGGTGGAAAGAAAAACCCGCGGGGATTTTGAGAATTCCATAATAGACGGAAGGCTTTTCAAGCAATTGGAGAACATGAAACTAAATTACAAAAATGTGGCCGTCGTTGTAGAAGGGGCAAAGGGCGAGGAAAGGATAAGAAAGGAGGCGCTGCTCGGAGCATACGCTTCCATAATCGCGGACTACAACGCGGCGGTGTTTTTCACCCAGAACAAATTCCGCACCGCCGAATTGATTTTTGCGATCGCAAAGCACGAGCAGCTGGTCGGAAAAAAACCCCTCCGCCTATTCGCAAAAAGAAAGGCATCCACGCTGAGAGAACAGCAGATAATGCTTGTTGAAGCCCTCCCTACTATCGGCAGAAAAAAAGCAGAAACCCTGCTGAAGCATTTCGGCTCTGTAAAAAAACTTGCAAACGCTTCGGTGAAAGAGCTTTGCGAGGTTGAAGGCATTGGCGAAAAAAGGGCAAAAATAATTTTTGATATTTTTTCAAAGAAATTCAAAAGGAATGAATAGCGGTTTCCTGGTTTTTCGTCCTTTCTAAAATTTCATCCGGCTTTGCGGCCCACAACCCGGATTCTAGGTCAAATTCAAAATATTTAGACGGTTTGTATGAATAAACAAAATGCGCGGTCGAAACACTCAGCCTCGGCCATAGATTGAGCGGCAGAAAGGCCGGAACAATACCAACGTAGTTTTCTTTGTAGTCTTTCGCCACCATGGCTGCAATTCCGAATATTGCATCAGGCCAATGCCTGTAATGCTTTCTTATTCCGGCCGGAATATGGCTATAAACATCGCTCTGCAGTACGCTGATCCTTAGCATCCCATCGCGAATTTCCCAGTATGCGAAAGCCATACCTATATCGTAGGTGCCCGCATAATCCGGCATTTTCTTGAGGTCTTCCTCCCTTTTCGGAATAATGTAAATCCCAGGATACGCGAATACTTCGGTGGGTTCGTTTATAAAATAAACAAAAGGCCTTTTGCCATTTAGAGAAAACTCACCATCAACTTTCGGTATTACTTTCCAGTCTTTTATATCCTCAAGGCATGTTTCGGCGTACAAAATTTTCATCCTTTCATTTAGTGTTCTCCCATCATCCAAGTAATTCTCTAATTCAGCTTCATATAACATATGCACTCTTTCCAAAATATGTCTCTTCAGAGGAAGGCCCCATCGCTTTAGTTTTTCTTTGTATAGTTCAACCAAGGCGTTTGGGAGCCAAACCCTTTCGAGCTCCTTCATGTCCCTTCTTTTTATTTCATCATATTGCATGCCTACTGTTGAAAGCACCTGCTTTGGCGGTATATCTGGTTTGCCGGGTTTAAGTTCTTCTATTCTTTTGAGCGCTATTTTATACAAGCTGCTCATGTGTATATTTATAGGCAGATATGTTTTTAAAACAAACTTTTTAAGCACTTCCCCTCAACCTTGCATATGCCTTCCATCCCCCTGGGAGAAATAGAGGTCGGGCTTGATTCAAAAGAAGGCGATATCTCTTTTTTGAGCCACGCCCATCTTGACCATGTCAGCCCGGTTAAAGGTGCAAAAAAAATTATATGTAGCGAGGAGACAAGGATCATTTCCGGTTTGAACGCAGAGTTTTTTTCTTCTTTGGACGGGATAAAACTTGCGAACGCAGGCCATATGCCGGGTGCGAGGCAGCTGGTTGTTGAGAACGGAAGCAAAATAGTTTACACAGGCGACATCCGCCTGAAAGATGGAATACTCGAAAAGGGCGCTGAAATTATAGAATGCGACGAGCTTTACATCGAGGCAACCTACAACAGCCCGGAGTTCAGGTTTCCGGACCCGTTTGAGGTTTATGCAGACATTCAAAAATGGTTAAAAGAGAACGAAGAAAAAATAGTCATTTTCGGCGCCTACAAGCTTGGGAAGTCCCAAGAGATAATAAGGGTGATGAACGAGGCCGGAATAGCCCCTGTTGTTGAGAAGGAAATATGGGAGATAAACAAGAGGTACGAGAAAGCCGGAATAAAACTGGATTACGAGATTATTGGAAGCGAAGAGGCAGAGGAGCTGATGAGGTCCAAATTCGCCGCTATTGTTACCCCCAAAAAAGCAAAAAGGTATTTTGCGAAGCAGATAAGCGAGGCGTTTGAAAAATCAGCAGTATGCGCGGTTGCAACCGGCTGGGCGATAAAATACAGGTTCAATGTTGATAAGGCGTTTCCTTTAAGCGACCATGCGGATTTCTACGACATCGTGGAGTACATAAAGCAAGCCAACCCTAAGAAAGTTAATTTTGTTCATGGGGGCGAAGGAAAAATCAGAGACTATTCAAATCATCCTTATTAGTGGCTGCGTAATTGCCCTTGAGATATGCGCAGGCATCTTGAGTTTTGCATGGACCGCCTCAGCTTCCTTTAATATTTCAGATATGTTATCCGCTATTTCTCTGCTCTCAAGACCTATTCTGTACGCATCGATGAAGAGCGACGCCATCTTTTCGTCCGTTATCATTCCCAAATAGAAAGCGTTCGAGATAAACACGAGCAGGTCAAAACCATATCTCTCGCGATGCGTTTTTTGTTTTAGCCTCTGTGCTTTTTCCCAATCTATTAATGTTAGAAGAGGCCTAGTCCCATTGTTTGGTGATACAATTATGTTGCCAAGCTTAGTATCGCCATGAACGATTGTGGGCGGATTATGCAGTCTTGCAAAAAGAAGACCTGTTTCGAGTACTAGATTTCGCAATTCTTCTTTATCTAGGCTTTCAAAACTTAAAAGGCTTAAAGGCACTCCTTCAACAACCCTTGTTATCAGAAAAGGTCCGCCTCTTTCCGCTTCTCCATATCCGATAGGCTCCGTCCCGGCTAAAGGTTTTTCCTTATATACCATATAAGTTTTTTCATATTCTTTATCTGCTCTTTTTTTGAATTTTAGCGCACCGTAAAAAAATTCTTTTTGATGCGGCTCTTTGAGCAGTATCCTCCTGATGCGCCTTCCTTCTCCCGGCGGCATGTGTAGCTCCAGATGGTCTATAAAAATATCGCTGTTCTTGAAAGCGTTTCTTATTTTTCTCGCATAATTTTTTTTATTGCTAACCACCCGAACATTTCCGTATTCTCCATTACTATTAACGGTCAGCTCAATTTGCGGCCTCATGCAGATATGTTATGCGAGCGCAGATATTTAATCTTTTTGGGCAAATCTCGAGAGCCCGTCCGAGCTTTTTGAACCTTACCCATAATGAGATTTTTAAATCTTTCATCCATAAACCCCGTCATGGAAATTAAAGCAACATTATGTAGGCTCAGAAGAGAGCATATCTCAATATCCAGCGAAAAAACAATGTCGCAGATTGAACACCTAAAACACAGATGCGACGGCTATCGTTCTACGAAATTCTACGCGGGCATCAGCAAAATGATGTTTCATGTGCTTGAAGAGGATGCATACCGCCATTCTCAGCAGCTTGAGAAGGTGAAAAGAAAACGCATGAACAATTTTCAGGATATATACAATAAGAGCAAAGGTCTCTATGAAGAAAACAGAACAAAGATAGATAGATCCTTTTTGTTTGAAATGGCAAGACTTTCGGCGCCCGAAGTTTTTGGAAATTCCCGCATTAATAGATTCAGGCATATTCCCGCGAGAATCTGCGGGAACTTAGATTTCTACACCCCGCCTGAACCATACCTTATCAGTAGCATTATGGAAGATTTTAATTGGGTGATGAATTCGCAGATTTTTGAGGGCTTTAGCGGTTCTGTGAACCGGGCGCTTCTTTTTCATTTCTGGTTCGTGATGATACATCCATTGGAGGATGGGAACGGGAGAACCGCAAGGCATGTACAAAATATTATTCTTCTAAAGCACAGAATACCCCCAGTTCTTATTCCGTCTGAAGAAAGAGACGATTATTTAGACAAACTTGAACTTGCTTCGATTTCTGCGAAAAGTAGAGCGAGGGATATATGGTCTACTCTCTATGAAAAGCGCGATGAATTCAGCAGTTGCAACCCTCTCGAAAAAAACAATCTATTAGTTAAGTTGTACCTAAGCCCCACTAAGCACGAGACAACGTTTTATAACTATCTTGCCTCCAAGATAGTTGATGGTTTCCACTCTATTCTTTCTGCGCTTGAAAATAGACGTCGCTGACCGCCCGGAACCTACCCCTAAAGAAGTTTTTAAACCCTTCCCCATAAATCTGGTTCATGCGGCTTGGAACTGTAATTGCGGATGAACACATTCCGAACACTTCTGAGTTTGCGTTTGTGTTTGATAAAGGCGCGAAGGTGAGGAAAGGGCAGTATGTGCAGGCAGAGAGCGAGGACGGCCTAGTTTTCGGCTACGTTGCAGATGTTTACAGGGGCAACAGATATTTTGAGAGGGCGGAAAGTGTTTCAGAATACGAGAGGGAATCAAAAATCGCCGACCATTTTCCTGTGAAGGACTGGGAGTACATAATAGGCCAGGTTAAAATCTTGGGGAGCGCAGAAATAAACGGAAGCGAACTCAGGCAGAAAAGAACATCCATCCCGCCATTTCCGGGCGCAGAGGTGCATTCCGCAAACGAAGACTTTCTCAGGCAGTTTGTTGGCTTCGCTGACAACGGGCTTCTTCTTGGAAAGCTTCAGAACCACGAGGTTGAGGCAAGGCTGGACATGACGAGGCTTCTGCAGAAACATCTAGCCATCCTTGCCATGAGCGGTGCAGGAAAGAGCCATCTCGCGAGCGTTCTGATAGAGGAAATCCTCGATAGAAAAAAAGAGGACGGGAGGATAGCCGTGGTTGTAGTGGATATCCATGGAGAATACTATGGGTTCAAGGAAGACCCGGCGTACAGGAGCAAAACGAAGGTTGTGAGCGGAAAGGACATAAAGATTTCTTTCAGGCGCCTCACCCCGGCAATCGTGAGGGAATTTTTTCCGGATATAGGCCAGTCGAATGCGCAGTACTCAACCCTTTCCGGTGTTCTGAAAGAAATGCAAAGAGAAATGAAAAATGAGCACAGGGAATATTCCATCAAGGATTTGATAGCAAAAATAGAAGCATCGAAATCCGCTACCGAAAATGTCAAGATTCCACTCCTGAGGGCACTGCACGAGCTTGGCAGTTACAGAATTATTTCAGGGACCGAAAACCCGAAATTTGCAAAGGACATAAAGCCGGGAGAGCTTTTAATCCTTGATTTAAGCGACCTGGACGATTACAAAAAGAAGCAGATTCTCGTTTCCTACACCGCGAAAAGGCTTTTTAAACTCAGGAAAGAAGGGCGCATCCCGCCGTTGCTGTTTCTTGTTGAGGAGGCGCACAACTTTGCTCCGGAGAGGATAGACAAATACTCCGGAATTGCAAAGCGCGATGTTGAAAAAATCGCGAGGGAAGGAAGAAAGTTCGG
Organism: Microcaldota archaeon; assembly: GCA_964467175.1. Classification (GTDB taxonomy): domain Archaea; phylum Micrarchaeota; class Micrarchaeia; order Anstonellales; family J096; genus JAWAFD01. The sequence continues at coordinate 17,095 of CAYXNY010000038.1, forward strand.
TGTTTCGCTCTGCCTAATCTCCCAAAGGCCGGTCAATCTTTCAACAACCGCGCTGAGCCAGTGCAACACGCACATCATCCTTCGCGTAACAAACCCAAACGACCTGGACCATATCAAAAAGAGTAGTGAAGGTATAGATGAAAGGATGAGTAGAAGCATTACTGCCCTGCAGACAGGGGAAGCCATAGTCGTAGGGTCGGCCGTAAACGCGCCCATATTTATAGATATACGCGAGAGAAAATCAAAAAAGAAAGAAAAAGGGAAGCCTCTGCACGAGCAGGCGCTGGAGTTTGAAAATAACCAGAAACAAAAAGAGGAAGATGTTGAGGCGTTCTTATGAAAAGAAGGGTTATAATAGTCGGCGCCGCCGGCAGGGACTTCCATAACTTCAACATGTTTTTCAGGAACAACAAAAACTACGAGGTTGTCTGCTTTACAGCAACGCAGATTCCAGGGATAGAGGGAAGAAAATATCCTGCGAAGCTTGCGGGCAAACTCTATCCAAAAGGAATTCCGATTTACAGCGAGGAGAGGCTTGAGGAGCTCATAAAAAAACACAGTGTTGATGAAGTTGTTTTTGCGTATTCTGATGTAAGCCATGAGCATGTTATGCACGTTGTGGCGAGGGCTCAGTCGGCCGGTGCAACCTTCGTCCTCCAAGGACCAAAGGATACGATGCTGAAAAGCAAAAAGCCGGTTATAGCTGTATGCGCGGTGAGAACGGGCGCCGGAAAGAGCCCTCTTACAAGAAAAATTGCAGAGGTTCTGCGCAAAAAGGGAAAGAGATTTGTAGTTGTGCGCCACCCAATGCCATATGGACAGCTGGAAAAGCAGGAAGTTGAGCGGTTTGAAAGGTTGGATGATCTGAAAAAATATAAATGCACTATTGAAGAGATGGAGGAGTACGAGCACCACATAAGGAATGGAACTGTTGTGTACGCGGGAGTTGATTATGAAAAGATCCTGCGTAAGGCAGAAGAGGAAGCTGAGATAGTCCTGTGGGATGGTGGAAACAACGACATTCCTTTCTACAAACCAGATTTGCTTTTTGTTGTTGCGGATTCTTTGCGGGCAGGGCATGAGTTGGCATATCACCCGGGCGAAACAAATTTCAGAATGGCGGATGTTATCGTTGTCAATAAATATTCCGAAAATAAAGAAGGTGGAGAGGCGATAATAGAAAACGCAAAGAGGATAAACCCAAAAGCGAGAATAATAAAATCAGATATGGTGCTGACAGTTGAAGGTGACATTCATGGAAAAACAGTTCTTGTGGTGGAGGACGGACCAACAGTAACTCACGGCGGCATGGCTTACGGAGCCGGCTATGTTGCGGCAAAAAATGCAGGCGCAGAGATAATAGACCCGAGAAAATTTGCAGCTGGGAGCATAAAAGAAACCTTTGAAAAATACCCGCACCTTAAAGAAGTTCTGCCTGCGATGGGCTATGGAAAAAAGCAGATGAAGGAGCTTGAAGAAACAATAAACAAAAGCAACGCAGAAGTTATTGTCATCGGAACTCCAATAGACCTGAGCAGGCATTTAAGAGTCAATAAGCCATGCGTAAGGATTGCGTACAGCATAAAAGAAATAGAAGGAAGTATCCAGAAAGAGGTAGAGGGATTTTTGAAAAAAGCAACCAAACGGATTAATTTTTAAGCACTTGCGCAGAATACATTCTTATGGAAGAGGTAGCGGCAATCGGTCTGCTTTCGGCAATCTCCCTAGGTTTCATAGCATCCCTTCTCTCAAAAAGCGCCAGGCTTCCTTATGTTCCCCTCCTTCTCGTGGTTGCTGCGCTCATGGGTCCGTACGGTATGGAGATTGTTGATGAGGAAAGCATAGATGTATTCTCCTCTATCGGCGCCGTTCTCCTGCTTTATATAATCGGCCTTGAGATGCGCACTGAAGGGCTTGGAAAACTCGGTCTGCTCTCGCTTTTTATTGCGGTATTAAAACTTTCTTTAGTCGGTTTGGTTATAGCTGTGGCGTCGCTTTTCTTCGGAATACCCCTAGTCCATTCTCTTCTTTTAGGGCTTACACTCGCAATAACCAGCACTGCGATATTCGCTGCGGCGAGTAAGGATTTTAAAGTCGCCGATAAAAACGAAGCAAAAATGATGTATGCGGAGCTGATATGGGAGGACATATTTGCGGTTCTTTTTATAGTAGTTGCGGCATCGACAACAATAACCGGGAATGTTTTGTTCATGCCCGTTTTGAATATAATTTTTTTCGGCATATTAATCGTGTTGATGAACTTTCTTGTCATGGGCATCATTGAGCTTATCCCGAAAGATGATGAGCTTTATTTTTTGTTTTTCCTTTCTTTTGCCGGGCTTGTACTTCTCCTCGGCAGCCTTTTCTCCGTTCCGCTCAGCGTCGCCGCTTTCTTTGCCGGCATCTCCTCTTCGACCCGGAAAGAAGTCGGACGTGTTAAAGAAAAAATAGAATTTTTTACTTCTCTTTTTGTGATGATGTTCTTTCTTTCTCTTGGGATGAAGGCAAATTTTGCGTCTCTTCTCGATCCTGAATTGGCATTTGCTACCTTTATGTTTCTTATACTAAGCATCGTTGCGAAGGCCGTTGTTTCTTCGGCTTCGCTCGTGCTCATGAAAACGGATGTTAAAACAGCAACTCTTATGGGAATACTCATGGTTTCCACAGGAGAGTTTTCCATGCTTATCGCCGCCTCTCTTGCGAACGTATTCCCATTTGATATACTCACCATAACAATAACAGTAGTTTTCTTCTCTTCCGTCCTTACATGGCTTTTGGCTGAACGCGCGCCCTATTATACTGCTCTTCTGTCAAATCTTATCAGTTTTTTCCGTAAATCAAAAACAAGTAAGAAGTAAGAACAAATAAAAAGAAAAACAAGAACAAAGGTTATTCCTTCAAATTTATTTTGCCAGGGTTATCTCTATGGATGAAACCTTGCTAGGCCTTCCATCCTCGCTTGTCAGCTCCTCAGTCCCTATCTTTATATCCTTTATCTTTGCGTCCGGCATAAATCTGTTCTTCACTACCTCCACCACATCCACAGCCCTGGAAATCAGTTTTCCTCTCGCTTTCACTGTTACCTCATTTGCACCGTTGGTAAACTGGGTAACAACTGCCAGGACATAGCCCATAAGGCCCTTCTTCCCTACATATATTGTGTTCTCCTCTCTTTCTCTTTTTTCTGTCACTGCCATATTTTCACCCCTTTGTTTTCTGTAGTGTTCCATACATTCCTCGTTTCCATTTAAAAATCTTTCTCCTGCTTCAACTCTGTTTATGAAAAGGAAAAGGATAGCAGTTGTGGACCGCGACTTGTGCATAAGAGAAAAATGCGGGTACATATGCATGAATGTCTGCCCAGTGAACAGAATGGGCGAGGAATGCATAACAAAAGAGGAAGAAACGAACTTCCCTACGATAAACGAGTTCGCATGCATAGGATGCGGAATATGCGTGAAGAAATGCCCTGTGCATGCCATAACGGTAATAAACATTTCCGGGGAGAAGGACGACCCGGTTTTTCAGTACGGCCCAAACAGCTTTCGGCTCTACGGCCTTCCCCTTCCTAAAAAAGGCGTGGCCGGAATAGTGGGAAGGAACGGCATAGGAAAATCAACCGCAGTAAAAATTCTTTCAAAACAGCTCAAGCCGAACTTCGGCGATTATTCAAAAGAATATTCATGGGATGAGGTGCTTCCAAATCTTTCTCCTGAGCTCAAGGAGTACTTTTCGAGCACGCAGAAGATCTCCGTGAAACCGCAGAATGTTCTGTACGTTACGGAAGCTTTTGACGGCACGGCGGAGGAGCTGCTCAAAAAAATGGACGAGCGGAATGGTTTTGAAAATGCGGTGAAAATTTTCGGGCTTGAAAAAATACTGAAAAGAAAAATAAGCCAGCTCAGCGGCGGGGAGCTGCAGAAGGTTGCGATCGCCGCGGCGTACGTTAAGGATGCGACCTTTTATTTTTTCGACGAGCCCTCCACCTACCTTGATATAGGGGAGAGGATGAACATAGGAATCTTCATGAAAGATTTTTCGGAAGAAAAAAGCGTGATGGTTGTTGAGCACGACCTCACCATCCTTGATTACATGAGTGATTATGTCTATGTCTTCTACGGAGAGGAGAACGCGTACGGTGTTGTTTCAAACGTAAAGCCGGTCCGCCGGGGAATAAACGAATATCTCTCAGGTTTTCTCTCGGATGAAAACACGCGGTTCAGGGATCATGAGATAAAAATTTCAAAATACAGCGAAAGCGAGGTTTCTGCACCCCCGTTCTTTTCCTATGGAACGATTGAAGAAAAATTTGAAGGGTTCTCGCTGCGCGCCGAAAAAGGAGAAATAAAAAAGGGCGAAATAATCGGAATTGTTGGTAGGAATGCGCTTGGAAAAACAACATTCATAAAAGCGCTTTCCGCTTCAAAGAATATTACTGTTTCATACAAGCCCCAGTACATAAAAGCCGAGGACGCGATCGTAAGGGATGTTTTTTCATCCCGGAAGCTTCTTCCGGATATTTTTGAGGCGGCAAAGGGGAAATTGGGGGTTGAAAAACTTCTTGAGAAAAACCTCAAAGGGCTGAGCGGCGGAGAGCTGCAGAGGGTTGCGGTGGTGCTCGCGCTCAGCACAGAGGCGGACGTCTATCTTTTCGACGAGCCGACCGGATTTTTGGATGTGGAGCAGAGGCTCGCATTCTCTGAGCTTCTCAGAAAAGTCATAGACGAACAGAAGAAAGCCGCGTTTGTTGTGGACCATGATGTTGTTTTCATAGACAGCGTTGCAAGCAGGCTGGTTGTTTTCACCGGCGAGCCATCGGTCAGCGGCTCCGCAACCTCCCCGATGAATAAAAGAGAAGGGATGAACCTTTTTTTGAAAACCATGGGGATAACGATGAGAAGGGACAAGGACAGCAACAGGCCGAGGATAAACAAGCCGGACAGCGTTCTTGATAGGGAGCAGAAACAGAACGATGCTTATTTTTATTCAGAATAAAATGAAGCAAAATTAGGCCTAAAAACAACGCACTGTTTTAAAATGTTGCCCATAAATATTCTATCATGAACAATACCAAAAAAAGGATTAAAATAGCAACGCTTGCTCTCGCACTCATACTCCTTATAGGCACTGTTTTTTATCATTTCTACGAGGGTTTTACTTGGATTGATGCGTTCTATTTCACCGCGATTACGATCACAACGGTGGGTTACGGGGACTTGCACCCGACGCAAGATATAAGCAAGGTCTTCACGGTTTTTCTTTCATTTTCAGGCATAGGATTGGTTTTCTATTATTTGATGTTAAGCGCCGGCTACTACTTGGATTTGATAGAAAGGAGAATGATGATCAAGGGCAAAAAACGTTCCTAAATTCTTCCTAAATTCTTTATAATTCTTTATTATCTTTATTATTCGATTTCCGTCTGGTTCAGGCCGATGGTGAAAACTTCCGTCTCCCCTCTTTCGTTCACAACAACTTTGTAATAGTAATTGGCGTTGCCAATCCATACCACCTCCCACCCGCCCTCAATTTTATTCACCACCGGCTCCGCCCTGAAAGAATTAATATACCCCTCCACTATTGCATTCTCCCGCCAGCTCTTTATTATCGCCTCCTCCTCAAACGCTATGGGCAGGTCGTGCACTTCGCAGTTTTTTGTGATGTACTCCGGTGGCTGGGGTTCAAAACCCTGTTTTGGATAAAGGTAGTAGAGATGGATTCTTCTCGGGCATTTTGTATAATAGTCAAAAGTGACTCTAGTAACTATCTCATAATACCCTCCTCTATCCCTTGTTTCGACGATGCTTATTTTATCAGCATTTGAATATTTCGCCTGCAAATCCTGCAGGACGAAGTTTTCGGCATCGCCCTTCTCCACTCTCGGCGGAGTGGGTGGCATGAAGACTATGTAAAGCACGAGCACAGAAAGTATTATTACCGACCCGAACTTTATAATTTCCTCAATTCTCATACTGTTTTTCTATGTCGGAACAAAGGTTTAAAAAACCTTCCCGGAAGAAATATATTCCGCTCTGTCCGGTTAAAGGCAGGGTCAAAGTGGATATTCGTATTCTGCGAATATGACAGAGGCTTCAAGGGTTTTCAAGAGAAGGTTTCCTGTCAATTCCTCCGTATGTTTAGTGCAGCGGACAACTGAATTCCAGTTGATCCTGCTGGAGGGTACTGCTATCGGAATCCGACTAAGGCATGCAAGTCTACGCCTGCACTTGTAGGCGTGGCGGACGGCTGAGTAACACGTGGTCAACCTCCCCTGAAGACCGGAACAACCTCGGGAAACTGAGGCTAATTCCGGATAGGCCATCTATGCTGGAACGCTTGATGGTTTAAAAGGAGGGCGAATTGGAGCCTTTCCGCTTCAGGATGGGACCGCGGGGGATTAGGTTGTTGGCGGGGTAACGGCCCACCAAGCCGATAATCCCTAGGGGCCATGGGAGTGGGAGCCCCCAGAGGGACACTGAGACAAGGGTCCCAGCCCTACGGGGTGCAGCAGCCGCGAAAACTCCGCAATGCGCGCAAGCGTGACGGGGGGATTCCGAGTGATGTTGGCTCTTGCTAACATCTTTTGCCAAGTGTACAAATGCCAAATGGCAGTGTAAAGCTTGGCGAATAAGGGTGTGGGCAAGACCGGTGGCAGCCGCCGCGGTAACACCGGCGCCTCAAGTGGTACCCGCGAATACTGGGTCTAAAGCGCCCGTAGCCGGTTGTGCAAGTCCACTGTGAAATGTTGGAGCTTAACTCCAACGCGTGCAGTGGATACTGCATGACTTGGGAGCGGGGGAGGGTAGGGGTACGCCCGGGGTAGCGGTAAAATGCGTTGAGCCTGGGCGGACCACCAGTGGCGAACCTTTTTTGGGGTGCCTAAAAAGGTTTCATCCAAAAAAGCGCTAAGGCGCCTACCCAAAACGCGTCCGACGGTGAGGGGCGAAAGCTGGGGGAGCGAAGGGGATTAGATACCCCCGTAGTCCCAGCTGTAAATGATGCCAACTAGATGCTACTGCATCTTTGAGATGCAGTAGCGCCGCAGCGAAGGCGTTAAGTTGGCCACCTGGGGAGTACGATCGCAAGATTGAAACTTAAAGGAATTGGCGGGGGAGCACCACAAGGGGTGGATGCTACGGTTCAATCGGATACAACGCCGAACACCTCACCAGAGGCGACGGCAGAATGAAGGCCAGGCTGAAGACCTTGCCAGACAAGCCGAGAGGTGTTGCATGGCCATCGTCAGCTCGTGGTGTGAACTGTCCGGTTAAGTCCGGCAACGAGCGAGACCCATGCCCTTAGTTGCCAACTCCATCTCCGGATGGGGCGCACTCTAAGGGGACTGCCCGCGTTAAGTGGGAGGAAGGAGTGGGCGACGGTAGGTCCGTATGGCCCGAATCCTCTGGGCTACACGCGGCATACAATGGGCGGCACAACGGGTTGCCACTCCGAAAGGAGGAGCTAATCCCTGAAAACCGTCCCTTAGTTCAGATCGAGGGCTGCAACTCGCCCTCGTGAAGCTGGAATCCCTAGTAATCGCGCTTCATTATAGCGCGGTGAATGCGTCCCTGCTCCTTGCACACACCGCCCGTCAAGTCACCCAAGTGTGGTTTCGGTGAGGCCCTCCTTTTTGGGAGGCTCGAACCGGGGCTACGCGAGGGGGGCTAAGTCGTAACAAGGTATCCGTAGGGGAACCTGCGGATAGATCACCTCCAAAAAAGGAAATGCAAGGGGCCCTTCTCTGAATAAACCTTGAAGCCAAACCAAACAAACCAAAATTTCTTTTTTATTAAAACTTAAACTAAGGATACTCCGGACACTTTGGGCAGATTTTTTCGCCGGTAGAACAGTTGCATTCAACATAAATCACATGTCCGCAGCAGCAGGTTTGCTCATTTTTTCCAAATTCAAATCTTCTCTGCAGGACATATATGCATGGAGATTCGCATGTTTTATTCTTCCATTTTTCTTCTGCTTTCTTGATGCACGCGGTGTCATTTAGGTTTGTTCCTAAGTACGTTTCATACTCAGAAGCCGGGCATACCCATTCGCAATTCACAGGAGTTGGGTCGCAGTAATTTCCCTTTCCATCCCTGTCTCCGTCCTCCTGCTTTGGATTATATATGGTTGGACAATTATCTACATCTCCGCAAACCCCATCCCCGTCCTCATCATTTTTACTATCCAGCGGACAAACATCGCATGCATCCCCGATTCCGTCCCTGTCCATATCGCTTTGGTTGCTGTTTGATATATTCACGCAATTGTCCTCTTCATCACCCACTCCATCCTCATCAATATCCCCGCATGTCTGCCCTTCGCTTTCGCATCCTGTGTAGTTGCTTCCGGGCCCAAAAACAACCGCGCATTTCAAATTCCTGCACTCAAAATGCCTTGGCCCGCATGGGTCAAACTCCTTCATGCATGTTTCATTCTCCCCGGGTCCCTCCACAAGCACGCACATGTAGTTGATGCATTCGTAGTGGTATTCCGGCGGAGGAGGAAGTTCGCATGGCTTTCCGGGCATGGTGCAGTTTCCCTGGTTTTCTCCCGGCCCGCTTACAACAGTGCATTTTTGATTTATGCATTCATAGTGATAAACAGGATAGGTTATATTTTCAGCTTCGTTTTCTTCGGTTTTGTTCTGTATGCATCCAGAAAGAAGCAACAAAACTATCGAAAAAAAAGCATAAAATACGGCCGGCCTCATGCATCTCCCCCAACCCAATATTTTTTATATGTTTTGCGTATCGAATCGCTCAACAAATATCCTTCTGTCATACTCCTTCACCCTTCTTAAAACCTCTTCTCTGTCCGCAATCCTGTTGTACGCTTTTCCTTCTACGCAGAAAGAGCTCGCAACCGTCGCAAATCCCCCGGCCGCTTCAACATCTCCTGTTTCAAAATAAATCGTTGCAAAAGCAGTTGCGAAAACATCTCCGGCGCCAGTTTCATCAACGGTTTCTGTTGCAAAGGCAGGGAAGAATATTGCTGTTCCGGTTCTTTTTGAGTAGATTATGCTTCCTTTTCTTCCGAGGGTAAGCTCAACAACCTCCGGCCCGCATTTCGCTATCTCTTTTATTGCTTCGATCTCCTCCTTCATGCTTCTTATCTTCACGCGCTTCTTCTTCAATCCGCTCAGAACAAATTCTATTTCTATCTCAGAGAGCTTTAGAAGGTCAACATTTTTCAAAATTTTCTCTGCGTTCTTCATAGGCCTATGCTCCATTCTTTTTCCGACCTTAGCTTTCCTCACAAAGCCCTGCACATCGAGCGAAACCATGTCTGCTTTTTTTCTTGCCTCTATTATTGCTTTTTCTCCAACCTGCTCGGCAAAAAGAGGGTTGAAATGAACTATATCAGCCTTGAGACCAAAAGAATTTATTGCCGAACTTAGAGAAATTGGGGTCTGGTATCTCTCTTCTCCAAAATACTCTGTTTTGAGTGTTGTGGTTGCCTTATCCTCTATGCCAAAAACCTTGACCCGGTCGTTTTCAACTATGGCCTTCCATTTCTCCAAATCCTCTTTTTTTGCTTTTGTAATTGCATAAACATTTCCATTCCACATTCCCACCGCAGAAATAACGTTGTAGGTTATCCCTCCGAATTCCTTCCTTTCCCCAAAAATATCCTTGCAGAGCCCGCCAACCACAGCGAACTTCATTACTCATCCCTTCACAACTGCTATCGGCCTTAATTTCGCAACGATATTGCTTATTCCTGCAAGCTGCACCGCATGCACAACCTCATCAATATCTTTATAAGCATCCGGTGCCTCTTCAGCTGCAACGCTCCATGTAGCGGGCTTCACTACTATCCCCCTTTCTCCAAGCTCCCTTACCACCTGTTCTCCTCTATGTTTTCTTATCGCCTCATGCCTGCTCATCACTCTTCCGGCACCATGGCATGTGGAGCCGAAGCTAACCTCAAGGCCCTTAGGATTTCCGACGAGAACATAGCTTGCGGTTCCCATGCTTCCAGGTATTATTACCGGCTGCCCTATATTCATGTATTTTTTTGGCAGTTCTTTCCTTCCAGCAGGAAAAGCCCTTGTGGCTCCTTTTCTATGCACAATCAAATTCATATTTTTCCCATCAACAATATGCTCTTCGAATTTTGCAATGTTATGCGCAACATCGTAAACTATTTGCATAGAGTCCATTACATTTGAGCCATAAACCTTTCCGAAGCTCTCCCTCACCCAGTGCATTATCATCTGCCTGTTTGTGAAGGCGAAATTCACCGCGCATTTCATCGCCTTTATATATGCCTCTCCTTCTTTGCTGTTTACGGGCGCGTATGCGAGCTCAGGGTCTGCCAACCGTACATTGTTTTTCTTCGCCCATCCCATCACAACATTTATGTAATCGCTTGCAACCTGATGGCCAAACCCCCGCGAACCGGTATGGATCATTACAACAATCTGCCCTTCGTAAAACCCGAATGCCTTTGCAACCTCCGGCAGATGGATTTTTTCAACATACTGAATTTCTAAGAAATGGTTTCCTGCGCCGAGCGTTCCAAGCTGTGGTTTTCCCCTCTTCATTGCTGTTGGACTGATTTTTGAAGGGTCTGCACCTTCAATACAGCCGTATTCCTCTATCCCTTCTTTGTCCTCCTTCCATCCGTAGTCGTTCTCAATTGCCCAGTCCACTCCGCGCACCATCACTTCGTTGAGCTCGTCTTCGCTCAGCCTCACCTTTCCCTCGCTTCCGACTCCGCTAGGAACGTTTTTGAAAAGCTCCTGCACAATCTCCCTTATTTTCGGCTTAACTTCCTTCTGCTCCATATTCGTTAGAAGCAGCCTGACGCCGCAGTTTGAAACAACCACACCATTTGCAACGAATCTATGCGAATCCTCAACTGTGAAATCGTACACCTCTCCTTTATAATGTCCTTTGCGTATTTCGATTATCGGTGAAACAAGCGCACCGAATATACTATAGTACCCCACCTGTTCCTTAAGGAATTCTCTAAAGCTTGGAATGGAAAGCGGCGCCCTTGGTTTTTTGTTTTCATAGTAAGCCCTTTCTATAAATCTTTTGTTCGCCCATTTTGAAGAAAACATCTCCTGCAGCTCTGCCAAGGAAAAGCCCTTTTTCTTGTACTTTCTTATTTTTATTCTGATCTTCTCCCGCTCTTCTCTATAAAGTCTTTTCAGACCTATGTAAAGAACAGCGGCCATTGCAGCCACCATTCTCTTTTCATTATACTCAAATCCTATTTTTCTGTAAAGCTTCTCTATGTTCTCCTCCCTTCCGCCTATGCCCATCCTCAGCCTTATTTTTTTGCCTTTCCTTTCTGCTACCTTTATTTCTCCAACATCCACACCAAATTCATCGAGCAGTTCTGCGATATCAAGAAGGAAGGCCCTTGCGTTTTTCTCCATCCTTTTTATTTTGTTCATGTTTATCTTTGGAATGTAAAAGCCTGTTTTTGACGAGGTGCTTGGGGAGGAAAGCTCTGCCCCAAAAAACCCTGCCAAGTACAGCCTCTTTATCCATAGAGGTGCTTTCTTTATCCACTCTGGCACTCTGAACTCTGTTTCCGTTTTGTTCCCAACCGGTGCTCCCAAATAAATCAGCTTCTCGACAAACTCTTTTGAATACACATGAAGCTCTGCTGTTCTCGAAACAAACTCCCTGTTCTTTATTCTGTGCTTTCTTGTTCTTTCCACAAGATGCGCATGGTATCCAAGTTTTTCAACATCCTTTTTCATTTTTTCTAAATCCGTTCTTTTGCCGAAAAATATCCCCCTCAGTTTTTTGCCGCAATGGGTTAGCGTCCCATTCCCGGTGAGGTATCCTATAAGTTTTGCATAGATCGCAAGCTCCTCCTCATTCTCAGCAAAATACTCATATTCCGCTCCTTCAAAAGGATAAACCAGAAGTTTTTCATCTTCTTTAACTTCATGAGGCATCATCCTTCCTCTTATGGTTATGAGGGGATGGTCTTGGGTGAGCTTAACCGTTCCGGCCAGTGTTATAATCTCATACACCGCGCCGTCGTATTTTTTGTGCATAAAATAGGTCGCCCTCCCTTCTTCGTACCCCGTTAAAACATCAGCATTTCCTTCAAGAAGAACAACACCATTTTTTTGATATATCTCATGGAAGTATTCTTTGAACTCATTTATTCTCTTCCAATACCCCAAAGGAGACAGTATTCTGCTCTCCGGTAGCAAGCAGTTTATGTCATAACCAACACCACCGGGAGACACTATTCCATCTTCGGCAGGAAACGCAGCCACCCCTCCGATCGGAAACCCGTACCCCTCGTGCCCGTCCGGCATCAGCAGGGCATTCTTCACAATGCTTGGTAGCCCGGCGACATTCTTCAGTTGCCATATCGTCCTGTCCTTCTTCATCTGCCCCAGCATTTTTTCAGTTGCAAAAATTATGCCGGGAACTTTCATTCCCTCCTCTTTAAATTCCCATGTCGCCTTTCCAATCTCCTTAAACTCCATACAAACTCCCCCTCAACTCAAAAATGTATAAAATCCTTGCTTGAAGAAAGTAGCAGAACAGCAAACATCAGGAAGAAAATTCCCGAGGTTAGGCAGTTCGCTGTTTTCAAAGTTGAGAATATGTTTTCCATTTCATTGGTCATGCTCTGGATGCTCGCTTCCATCTCTTCCAGGTTTTTCTTTACATTATTAAAATTTTCCTTTACTTTTTTCATGTTATTCACAGCAGCATCCAAACTCGTTTTCGTTGCTTGCAGGTCGTTTGCGGCTTTTATAAGCTCGTCTCCGCTTTCCTCCAATCCTTCCCCTTCTTTCTTGAATGATATGACCCCGCCAAAATCAAGCTTCTTTATTTTTTCTCCAAAACTTTTTATTTCATCCCCGCTCTGCTTTATCCCAACACCCGTTTCTTCGATACTGTTGCTAAGAGAAGCGCTTCCGCTTTCAACATCCCCAACTGCTTCAGCCATCCTTTCTACTCCTTGTTTCATGTCGCCGACGCTTTTGGTTATTGTTTCCAATCTGCCCATCACCATACTCTTTCCATTGTCAATGGCTCCGTCAATTATGAAATAAAGGGCGACGGCCGCAAGCATCCCAAAAACCGCAAAGCTGAGGAGAACGATGTTTATCGTTAATTTTACAACCGGCGCTCCTCCCTCTTCGCTTTTTTTCTTTTCTTCTTTCTTTTCTGGTCGCTTCTCTTCCTTCTTCTCTACCTGTTCTTCCTTTTCCTTTTTCTTATCTAGACGGACTCCTGGTTTTTTTTCAAATATGTCGCTTGCTATAATATGCTCCTCTTCATGCTCACCCATAATTTTTCTATTAATAAAAAAGGTTTAAATATGTTCTGGAATGAAGGCAGACCGCAGAATGAGAGACTACACCCATCCCACATAAACATAAGAATATGCGAAGGGGGGCGAGGCGGAATAAGCGCCAGGGGGATACTTCCTCCGGGGCAATAAATATTACTAATAACCGAAAGGGGGCTTTGGGGGTATTACCCCCAAATGAGTTGAGAATAAGCGAAGGGGGGCGAGGCGGAATAAGCGCCAGGGGGGTATTACCCCCCGGGGCTTATTGATTTTAAAATTTTGCCTGCGAATAAAAACCATGCCCCGCATAGAGATAAAATTTAAAGACGGAATTTTTGATGCTCATGCTGAAGGCATAAGGAAAAAACTCAACTCAAAAGGGTTCAACATTCAAAAGGTAATTTTCATGCGGGTTTTCAACATAGGCGGCGAGTTGACAGAAGAAGAGTTGAAAAAACTCGGGCATGCATTTTCAGATTCAGTTGTCGAGGAATTCTCGTACAAATCCCCGTTTGCAATTTACGGATGGAGGGTAGAGGTAGGCTATCTCCCTGGTGTAACCGACAACCCAGCGAGGATTGCAAAGGGGGCTGCCCGCAGGGCGATAGGAAAAGAGATAGAGGTCTATTCCTCCCGTGTATACTCTCTGATCGGAAATATAGGGGAGAGGGAGATTAAGGAGATTGCAAAAATTCTCCACAACCCGCTTGTTGAAAGGTGCAGGCCCTCCCTTCCGCTTGAAGAAAGTTTCTCTCCTTTCCTTGCGAGAGTGGAGCTGAAGGAAAAGCCAAAACTAAGATTTATCAAACCGGATTTTAAGCTCATAAAAAAGATGAGCGAGAAGGGCGCGCTTGCGCTGAGCGACAAGGAGATATCCGCGATAGTTGAATTTTTCAGCAAGCCGGAGATAACCGCCGAGAGAAAGGAAAAAGGCCTGAAAGGAATAACGGATGTGGAGCTTGAGGCAATCGCCCAAACATGGAGCGAGCACTGCAAGCACAAAATTTTCAATGCAATAATAGAGTACGAAGACGAGAGCGGAAGAAAAGAGACGATAAATTCCCTTTTCAAAACCTACATCGTGGGTGCGACAAACTCGGTTTCATCTCCATCCGTTGTTTCTGTTTTCAAGGACAATGGAGGGGTAGTATGGTTCGACGATTCCCACTATATAGTCGCAAAGGTTGAGACGCACAACGCGCCCTCAGCCCTAGACCCGTACGGAGGCGCGCTTACAGGAATTTTAGGTGTGCAGAGGGATGTTCTTGGAACCGGCCTTGGCGCAAAGCCGTTCGCAGGTCTGGATGTTCTTTGCTTTGCCCCCTTCAACGAAAGGCCTCATCCTGGTGCAAAAAGTTCAGAGGATCTTTTTGAAGGGGTTGTTGCCGGGATAAAGGATGGAGGAAACAAAACAGGAGTCCCAACCATCAACGGATCCGTAGTTTTCGAGCCATGCTTCAACGGCAGGCCTCTTGTGTACGCAGGAACATTCGGAATCATGCCCTCAAGAATTGTTGAAAGAAAAAGCGAGAAAAAGGAAATAAAGCCGGGCTATCTGGCGGTTATGGTTGGAGGAAGGGTTGGAAAGGACGGAGTGCATGGAGCAACCGCCTCCAGCATGGCCATAAGCAAAAAAACCCCGATGGGGATGGTCCAGCTTGGAGACCCTTTCATGCAGAAAAAAGCAATCGATTTTGTTCTGGAGGCAAGGGACAGAAGGCTGTACGAAGCGATCACAGACAACGGCGCTGGCGGGCTGAGCTCGAGCATAGGAGAGCTCGGGGCAGAAGGATGCGAGATATGGCTGGATAAAGTTCCGCTAAAATATCCTGGCCTTCAGCCATGGGAGACCCTTGTTTCAGAAAGCCAGGAGAGGATGACGCTCGCTGTAAGAGAGGAGGCAGTTCCCGAGCTCAAAGAGCTTGCGAAAAAGCATGATGTTGAAATTGCCGTTGTCGGCAGGTTCACGAACACCGGAAAATTCGTTGTTAAATACCGGGAGAAGATTGTCGCGTACCTCTCTACAAGCTTTCTCCACAACCCCCCAAGGATGGTTCTAAAAGCAAAAGGAAGAAGGAGAAATTTTGAAGAAAAGCAAGTGTACATAGACGACTATTCGTGCGTTCTCCTAGACCTTCTCAAAATGCCGAACATAGCGAGTAAGGAATATGTTATAAGGCAGTACGACCATGAGGTGCAGGGAGGAAGCGTGATAAAACCTCTTGCAGGTTTTGATGGCCCGGCGGATGCAGCGGTTTTCAGGCCCCTCCTGCACAAAAAAGACGCAGTTGTCATCGGCCATGGGATATGCCCGAAATACATCCATGACGCCTACGATATGGCTGCGATGGCTTTTGACGAGGCGGTAAGGAACGTTGTTTGCGTCGGCTCATACCCCATCGCAGCGCTTGATAACTTCTGCTGGCCAAACCCGCTTGAGAATGAGGAAAAACTTGGCGCGCTTGTAAGGGCCAATAAGGCGCTCTATGATGGTGCGGTTGCATTTTCCATCCCGTTCATTTCCGGAAAGGACAGCATGAAGAATGATTTTGTGGATAAAAAAGGAGTGAAGCACTCCATCAACCCAACGCTCCTCATCACAGCGATAGGGATAATGAGCGATGCTTCAAAAGCAGTCAGCTCGGATTTCAAAGAATCCGGGGATTTGGTATATGTTGCCGGAATAACGAAAGATGAACTCGGAGGAAGCGAACTCTACAAACTCTTCGGAACAATCGGAAACAAAAACCCAAAGGTGAATTTTTCATTGAACAAAAAAGTTTATTCTGCCCTCCACAACTTAGCTGTTCGGGAGTTTGTGAGGAGCATGCATGATGTAAGCGACGGCGGTCTGGCCGTTGCCCTTGCAGAATCAGCCATAGGTGGCAGCGTAGGCATAGATGTTGATGTGAGCAGGGTTGAGAGCGAAACAGACAAATTGGAATCGCTTCTTTTCAGCGAAAGTTCCGGAAGGATTGTTTTCTCCATACATCCAGAGGATAAAGAAGAAGTTGAAAAAATTTTGGGGGGCGTCCCCTACGCGCTCATTGGAAGGGTGAGGGGGGACAGCAGGTTTGTAGTACGGGCATGGGGCAGACAGATTTTGAACGAAGATGTAGCCGAGCTTGCGAGGGCCTGGAGGGTTTTTCCATGATACTTAAAGCATTGGTTCTTTGCGGAGAGGGGATAAACACCGAATACGAGATGGCGCATGCAGTAAAAACAGTTGGAGGGATTGCAAACATCCTCCATGTAAACGCGCTCCTCAGCAATAAAAAGCTCCTTCATGACTACAACCTTCTCATATTCCCCGGCGGGTTCAGTTTCGGAGATGAACTCGGGAGCGGAAAGGTGCTGGCGGATATTTTTGCAAATGAGATGTGGAATGAACTGATGACTTTCATAAGCCAGAAAAAGCTCATTCTTGGGGTGTGCAACGGATTTCAGGTTTTGGTGAAGATGGGGCTTCTCCCAGACCTGTCCGGCCATCAAAAAACAACCCTTTCCTATAACGACAGCGGAAGGTTTGAGGACAGATGGGTTTACCTGAAAACCAACCCGCTTTCCCCATGCATTTTTACAAAAAGAATTGACTCTCTTTATCTCCCTGTTAGGCACGGGGAAGGAAAATTCATAACAGATGAGAAAACGCTCGGATACATTGCAGAAAAAAACCTTTACGCAATCCAGTACGTTGATAGGAGCGGAAACCTTGCCGGCTATCCCTACAACCCAAACGGCTCGCTGATGAATATTGCAGGCTTGTGCGATGAGAGCGGGCAGGTTTTTGGCCTCATGCCCCACCCGGAAGCTTACACCCATTTCACAAACCATCCGCGCTGGACAAGGTTGGAAGGATTGCTTAAGCCGAATGGACTGAGCATTTTTGAGAACGCAAAAAAATATGTGGAAGGAAAGCTTTGATTCCGGCTATTTTTTCTTCGTTGCTTCCTTCCATGTATAGTATGCCACCGGCTTGAATAATACATCTGCAACTATGATTCCGATCAGCGCAATCAAGCCGCTCAGAAGAATGCCTACTGCCAGCACCCCAAAACCATAAAGAGGAAATGCTGTTGCGCCGCCTTCTATTTGTGTAAGTGCAATCCCGCCGCCCAAAAACACGATCATTAAGCCAAAAAACACCATACTGAGCAGTATATAAAAGAGTATCGCCAAGATTACCGTAATAGCCGAGACAATTATATCCATCGCAAGAACAAAACCCAAGTTTTTCATTACTGCTGAATAGGAATTCTTTATGCTATCTATAACCCCCTTCCTGCCAACAACATACTCCCAATACGAGAACTGTATGATAAAAATCCACACAAGCTCTATTACTAAGCCGATTGCAAAAAGGAACAATCCGGCAACGCCCTCAACAAACTGCCCTATGATTCTTGGCATGTTCGCTGCAATGCCCAGCACCGCCATCACAGCAACGTATATTGAGTTTCTTACCAAATCCTCTTTTATCGTTTTTATAAACTCAAATTTTTTGCCATTTGCGGCATTATCCACAACTGTGTTTGAGCTCATTGCGATACCGCCGCTCAAAAGTATCAAAATTAAGGCCAACAGAATAATAGGAATGATAACGATCAGATCTAATAGCGAGGAACTTCCGGCTACTAGTGCAACTCCTCCGATTATGATAAACAAGGTGAGCAGAAGTGCAATGCTCACAGCATAAATCTTTCCAAACCCGAACAGCAACTCCCTCCATTTTTTCAAAGTCATCCCAAACCCATTTTTTAGGGTTGAGAGAACCTTTTCAACTACTGCCATGCCACCACGCGATTTTTTCACTCTAAAAATTTATAAATATACCACTGCTATTAAGTTCGTGAAACTTACGCTCTGGTACAATAAAAGCGTCCATGAGAACGCAGGCTATTACTTTGAGCTGGCAAAGAAATACAGAAAAAAAGCCCATGCGGCAAAAGAGGCTTTGAGAGAGCTTGAGAAAAAACTTGAAGAGGCAAAAAAGAAAAAAGAAAAGGAAAAACCAGCGGTTAAACTCCTGCGCGAAAAAGAGTGGTACGAGAAATTCCATTGGTTTTTCACTTCAGAAGGAAAGCTTGCGCTTGGGGGGAGGGATGCGCAGCAAAACGATATTCTCTACTCCAGGCATATAGAACAAAACGACCTCTTCTTCCATGCAGACATACAGGGAGGGAGCGTTGTTGTTTTGAAAAACGGAAAAGAAGCCAGCGATCAGGAAAAACTAGAGGCGGCACAGTTTGCCGCGTGCTTTTCAAAGGCATGGTCCTCTGGCTTTTCCTATGTTGATGTCTACTCAGCAAAACCAGAGCAGCTTGCTAAATCTTCTCCCGGGGAATATGTTGCGAAAGGCGCCATAGTAGTCAGGGGGGAGAAGGAATGGTATAAAAGAACCCCCCTAAAGCTTAGGGTTGGTTTGGATGAGAAAGGAAGGGTTGCGGTTGTTCCGGCTTTCTCTAAGGCAAAACTAAACAATGAAATAACAATAATTCCTGGAAAAGAGGAGAAGGGGCAGATTGCAAAAAAACTTGCGAAAATTTTAAACGTCCATCCCGATGAGCTCCTCTCTGTTCTCCCCAGCGGAAAGACAAGCGTTGTGAAAGCATGAACCTCTCCTACAACCCTCAGCTCGGCAGGTATTTTACATTCGAACCCAGCAAATCCAAACCCATCTACAACTGGTTCTATTACAAAGAGGCTTTCAGCCCAGAGCTTGTTTTTTATTTTATTGAAAAATGGAAGCCAAAAAAAATCCTAGACCCGTTCTGCGGAATAGGAACAACCCTTCTTGCTTCTAAGGAAAAAAACATTCCGGCTCGGGGAATTGACGCTTCCCCGCTCGCGGTTTTTGTTAGTAAAGTAAAAACAGAGCATTATACTGAAAAGGATGCGGAAGAGGGGGAAAGAATTTTGCGCGAATTTTTTGAGGCTCGTTTTTCCCCCTCCTATGAATGGGAGTTCGAGCTTTTCTCCCCAAAAAAATTCTTCCCCCCGCGCAACTACAACGATGTTGTTTTCATCCGCGAGAAAATAGAAAAATTGGAAAACGAAAAGCTCCGGGGCCTCTTCCTTCTTGCTCTCCTCTCCATTCTTCCCCAGTGCGGGCTTTTCATAAAGGACGGCGGGGTTCTGAAATTCTCAAAGGAGAAAAGGGCGATGCCTGCGAAGGAGGCATTCAGGAGAAAGGTTAAGAGAATGCTTAAGGAAGCAAAGGAAACAAAGCCAGGAGATGTTTTTGTTGAAGAAGGGGACGCGAGGGCCATAGAGTTTGGGGATGCCCAATTCGATGGAATAATAACCTCCCCGCCGTACCTCAACAACATAGATTACACGAAGGTTTATGGGCTTGAGCTTTCCCTGCTCACGATGGACAAAAACATAACCTCTATTGCCAGGGCGAAAAGCTTCCGCTCGTTCATAACAAAGGAAACAAAAGCAAAAGAGACCCCGCCAGAGGTTGAGGAATACGCATCCCTGCCCATAGTTCCGGCGTATTTTGAGGACAGCAAAAGAGTTTTTGAAAACCTTTACCGGGTGCTTGAGAATGGAGGGAAGGTCGCCTATGTTGTAGGCAATGCCGTAATCCACGAAACGCACATTCCTGTTGATGAGATTCTCTGCCGGATTGCTGAAAAAATCGGTTTTGAGGCAGAAATACTCGTCGGGCTAGAGAGATGGGCCGATGTGAAGCCAGCAAAAATAAAAACAAGGGAAAGCGTTGTTATGCTTGAAAAAATTTAGCAAACAACTTCAGTGTTTTTGACCGCCACCTCAACAACTTTCCAATCTATTTTCTTCTCCTCATTTTTCACATCTGAAAGTTTTGCCGCTGTTGCCGGCTTCTTTTTTGTGAACGCGCAGAACTCCGGGATGCTGGAGGAAAGCTCGTAGGTCCCTATATTTTTTGCTATTTCCACTATCTCCTGCTTGTCAAAGCCGAGCAAAGGCCTGAGAATGATTTTTTCGCTCGCAGCGTCTATAACAGCAAGGTTTTTCAGCGTCTGCGAGGAAACCTGCCCTATGCTCTCCCCGGTTACTATTCCATCATACCCCTTGAACGAATTTGCAATTCTGTAAAGCACTCTCTTAAAAACAACCTGCCTGTACTTCTCTTTGCATTCTACTATCTGTTTGTTTATCTCTTTCCCATCGACAATAAAAAGCTTCGCGTTGAGGAACCATTCTCCATTAAGTTTTCTGAAAACTCTTATAACATTTTCTTTTATGCTTTCATTGAAGGAATAGAAAAGAAAATCGACCTTCACCCCTCTCTTCGCAACCATCCATGCAGAAACGGGCGAATCTATCCCTCCTGAAAAAAGCGCGAGGGCTTTCCCCTCGCTTCCGTACGGCATCCCGCCCGGCCCCCTTTTCTCATCAAACAGAATGTACGCTCCGCCTCTTCGAACCTCCACAACAATCTCTTCATCGTAGGATTTCACGCCGAGCTTCATTCCTTCCCCCTCAAGCTCGCGCGCTATTGCCTTTGCCGTTTCTATTGAAGTTCCAGGAAAGGTTTTGTCCGCCCTATTCACTTCTATTTTATACACCTTGTTTTTTTCGAGCGCATCAAAAATCCTAGCCGCGATCGTTTCCAAATTTTTTTCGCACATAATAGCTTTGCAGTAACTTGAAACCCCAAAAATTCTTCGCAGGACCTCTCCATTTTCAGAATAAACAACTATCCTCCCATCCTCCCTGCCAACCCTTGCTTTTCTTTCATAAGCATTCTTTATGTTTGAGATGAGAACATTCTCCATTCTCGCCCTTACAGGTCTGCTCTTTATGCCTAGCTCAGAATATTTTACTACAAACATCTACTCATACCTTTTGCTCCACATCTCGCCTGCGAGTTTTCCTTCATACATAAATTCCCCAAGCTTTTCCCGGGCCTTCTCCTTGCTCTCCCTGTGCCTTTCCAAAAATTCGCAGACCTTGTCTATCAATATCTGCTTAAGCTCTCCCGTAAGCATCTTTCCGCTCCTGTACTCCTCCTCTATTTTTTTCAGCTTTCCATCATCCGGCTCGAAGAATATTTTCAGCCATTGGAAGGAAACATCAACATCAGGATTGCCGCCTTTTTTTCTATGCTCCTCCACGGTCGCCTGGCCTCCGCTGAATGCGTATTTCATTATTTTATTCTTAACCTTTTTCTCGTCGTCGCTAAGCCATATCGCGCTCTCTGCCTGGCTTGAGCTCATCTTACCGGCAATTCCATGCAAAGGAGGGAAGAATTTCGAGTGGATGGCTGCGGTTTTGTAATACCCCAAACCCTCCGCAATATCCCTTTGTATTCTCCAGTACGGGTCCTGGTCTATCGCCGCAGGTATGAGGCAGATTCTCTTCTCAAACATCGTCGGGAATACCTGGTAAGCAGGGTAGAAGATCATCCCTATGTTTGTTTCGTTCGTGAAGCCAAAAACTGCCTTTGCAGTGCTGAAAGTAATTTTCTTCGCTATTTTTATTATGAGCGGGTAGGCGTTCGCTACGTACTCCGTATCCCTGAAAATAAAAGTTCTGTCCGGGTCAAAACCGACCGCCGCGATATCCAGAATATTGTCTATCGTGTATTTCTCGATCTCATTCCATTCAGCATCTTTTTTATACAGAAATTTTTCATCATCAGTAACTTCTATGTACACGTTCACTTTGAACTTCTCCTGAAGCCACTTTGTAAAAATCATAGGGATGAGATGGCCAAGATGCATCGGCCCTGATGGGCCTCTTCCGGTATAAAGAAAGAACCCCTTTCCTTCTTTATAATGCTTCAAAACTACATCCATGTCCCTGTGTGAATAAAAATAACCCCTCCTGAGCATTACATTATCCCCGGCAATTCTCACTATTTCAGCCTTCAGTTCAGGAGTCAGCGGATAGGTTCCGAATTCCTTTATCAGTTTATTGTAATCTATCTCCCCGCTTACCTCCCAAGGAGTTACTTTCATAAAATAAAATGAAAACAAAAGTTTTTATTAATGGCTGTTATCCTCTTACTGAAATGGGCTTTTCATAAAAGCTTTTCATGGCATTTATCGCCTTATTCCTGACATTTACATTCTTTATGGTTCTAAGGTTTTTTTCTACTCTATCCCAATCAATTCCCGCATCCTTCTCCTTTGCTATCCCAACAAGATTTTTCACATCTACATAATCCTTTTCCCTACCTTTCGCGAGCTTTATTGCGATCAAATCCTCCATTCTCAAAACCCTTGCCCTCAATTCAGAGAGAGCGCGCGAATGTTTTATAGTTACCTCGACAGCACTCTCGTACATCACACCTGCTCTTTCCGGAGAGATGTGCTCCAAATCGCCCAGTTTTGTGAATATATTCAGATGGATTTCAGCACTTTTGACCTCGTTTCTACCGTTTAAGTAATCCACCTTTAGAACAGGCCTTTTCGCGCCGTTCCTTGCAACAGTAATCGAGAAAACCGCATTGTTGGTTATAAAAGAAGCGCCACTGAGCTCGTTTATACTCTCTCCTATTTTTATGTTTTCTGCGCCAAGAACAACTAAATCGTAGTCGTCTGTTTTTCTCAAAAACCTACCGCTCCCCTCAACCCCAACAAGGGCGATACTATGCACCTGAACCGCGACTCCGCCAACTAAAATCGGAGTATATCCAAACCTTTCAAAAGCTTCAATAACTACCCTAAGCACATCGAAGTAGTAGTCATCCAATAGTGTATATTTTTGTTCTTTCATGATAATATAGGGCGAAGAAGTATTTTTAAACATATCGTTTTTATCCAAAAACTATAACATATCCGCCAGATAGCGTTTAAAACTTTTGTTTTCAAAAAACCTCATGGAACTATTCACCGTAAGCAGCTCTCCGAAAAAACACCTTGCCATAATCTGGCTGGTTACCGCAGCCTTGCTTATATTCTTCCTTGCGCTTTCGAGGATTTTTGATGCCCCCCTATGGCTTTATCTTCTTGTGCTGGTACTGGCGTTGGTTGCAAGCGCATTTGCAGTGGTATACGCAAAAACAATAACACTCGCGCTTAAAGAGAACGAAATTCTATTCGCAAGGGGCATCCTCACCCGGAGCACCACGACGATACGCTACAACAGAATAGACAATGTAAAGAAAATAAGGAGCATTTTTGATATGGTTCTTGGTCTGGGCACTTTGGAAATAGATACGCCTGGAAAAATAGAGCGCGAAATTTTTATAAAAAACTTGGATATAAATGACCTGCTTAAAGTTCGCGATCTCTTGTCTGAGAAGATGAAGGGAGAGTATGATTTTTACAAAACCAGAAAGGACTGAGGAGATTTTCCAGCTCGGGATCGGAAGAGAAACAGAAAAAGGGCTTGGGCTCCACAGCATAGAAGCGGCGTATCTCGTAAAAAAAGGAATAATAAAAACAAAGAAAAGTTTTGAAAAGCTTATAGCCGGCAATGAGGATGGGTACGCGGTTTACGAGGATCTGCGGAGCAAGGGATATGTTGTGAGGCTGAGCGAAGGAAGCGAATTTTTCAGGATAAACAGAAAGGGCTTCAGAAAAAATGAGGAAAGGACAACCTATATCCTTAAAGTTATAAAATCGCCGTTTTCTCTGAGCGAAAAGGAGCTTTTCGATGACCTTCAAATTTCTGTGAAGATGAGGAAGCAGCTTGTTTATGCAATTGTAGCTGGAAAGGAAATAAAATACATTACTTTTGGGAGGATGACATTTCCTTAATCATCTCTTTTAATTCGGGCGAATAAACAATTCTATACGACCCCATATCTTTTTGCTCCAGCCCACTTACTAAGGTTGCGTCCCAACCATAAAAAATGTGGCTTGTATCTGAAATCTCGGCTATAACAATATCCCACGGACTCTTTCTAAAACCTAAAAGAAAAATTGCGCTCGCCCAATCTTGCTCGAATGGGCGGGGCGGAATTCTAAAATACTTAAGATATTCCTGTGCCGGTACATAGCCTTCTTCCTCCCCTTCTCCAGCAGGATATGCCGCGTTGTTGTCATACACCTTACCATCCAAATAGACCGCCGCATGCCAACCATAACGCATTCCACCCACTAGAATGATGCTGTCTACCTCTCCGCTTTCCTTAAAATATCCGGGGAGTATCCCGAAATACAGCGGATCTAAGCCCTTATTCTTCATCAAAGTATACATCACAACAGCGTATGGAAAACATATTGAGGAACCACCTATGGCATCGCTAAATGTTATAATTTGTTTTGTGCTATAATCATCACTCTGCTTCCAAGCAGTTATCAGCTTCTTCCCAACATCCCCCCAGTTTCCACTCCCCTTGTACCCAAGCTCTACTAAAATACTATCTATAAGCGGTGAGCGGAGGATTTCAACTCCTTGTGAAGGCAGTTCTCTTCTCAATTCTGTTATGTAAAAAGTATCTGCAGAGTTTTTTGTTTTTTCAGCCTCCCCTGCGAGAGAGTCAAGCCGTTCAGAGAGTTTAGGGTCTATCCAGCTCCAATACGAAGGGTCGAGTTCCCTAACCCTTATTGTTTCTCCAGTAAGCACGTTAACAAGTACTTTGACTTCTGGTCCTTTTTTTATTGTGTCAGAAGAAGAATCTAGTTTGTTTGGTAAAAGAAACGAAAGAGAGGCCATGGTTGCGAGCATAAGTTTTTTCATATGTTAGATTATGTAGATAAATATTTAAAAACTATTGCGCAAAAAGACAGTTATGGAAGCAACATATGTGTTAAGGCCATATGAAGAAAAAGGGTCGTACAAAGAAAAGATAAAAGGCGGTGAAGCGACATTCTACCCGTGCAAGGGCCGGGTGAATGGTGCTTTCGATGTTGAGGCCGGCTATCTTCTCATCACTGGCGATAGGGAGAAACTAGAATACGAGCCGGGGTATTACAGATATATTAAAGTTAATCTAAACGGCGAGCCGTTTTTTCGTGCGCAAAAAATTTCAGATGACACAGCCACTCAGGAGATTGAAAATTTGAAAAGTTCAAGAATCGACATTATTATAACGCCCCGGTACAAAGATTTGAAGGAGGATGATTTTTGCAAGGACTTTGTGGCGAAAGGAATAAATGTTGAAAAGAAAAATATTAGTTTCAAGATCTCGGCTTCGCATATGTCCGAACTTCCGCTTTATGATTACGGTGATTTTTATTTTGCCAATGCTGCATCATTCCATGGATATAAGGTGAAAAGTCCTGGAATGGTTGTTACTATAGATGATATAGTCAATAGTAAAAAGAACTATTACTTTGTCTGCACTTCTTACGAAGATGAAAAGGGCGGAGGGAGCAGTCTTGTTGTCCGCGGTCTTTTAGAAGGCGAAAATTTAATGTTTCTCAAAATACCAGAAGAAAAAGAACGCATTTGGGAAAACATTTTCGAAATTTACACGGCCATTGATAAATACTACTCTCTCGCAGTTTTTTCCACCAATTTGCCCACAGGTGTCACCCCCTTAAGTATTTCTAACACGATGCGCAAATTTTATGAGGGCAAAATGCTTTCGAGGGAGGAAGACCCGATCATTTTCTCAACGCGGTAATGTTTTAAACTCCTCTACTCTTTAATTTTCTCAGGGCCCGTAGCTCAACTTGGACAGAGCGCTCGGCTTCGGATGCACTCTCCTAAAAGCAGGAGCGACCGAGCGGTTGGGGGTTCAAAGAACCTTTCTTCGGGTTGCCAAGAAAGGTTTCATCCAAAGAAGGTTTGAAACTCCCCTCGGGCTCGCATGCAGTCGCAGAAAGAAAGGGCAGAAAAAGACATAATAATGCTTTCGAAGCTTTTAGAGTATTTTATGAATTCTGGGCTGGACAAAAAATATCCGGATGCTTTTGAATGGGCTAAAAACTACTATGCCGATGCCGGGCACTACTACAAAAAAAAGGACTATTTCTCCTCTTTCGGATGTGCAAACTACGGATACGGAATTCTAGATTGCGTTTTGATAAACGAGAAGATAAAGGAAAAGGTTTTGAAAGAGCTAGGGCTCTAGAGCTCCCACAATTTTTTCATATAGCTCAATCCTTTTGAAGAGACATTTTCAAACAATCTTCTATCGTAATTCAAAACTTCCTTGACATTGCTTTTGTACTCCCCCCAAGTTTTCAGCGCCTCTCTCAGCTCATTGTGATTTTTTGCATATTCTTCAAGAGATGTTCTGTTCATAACAGCTTCAACCGCCTGCCTCATGGCCATTGCTCCGTAGTATGTCCCCCTCGGATGGCCGTGCACCCCACCGCCTGCTTGTATGTTTACATCCCTCCCAAAAAGCTCGATTAGCGCAGGTATTCTTGTAGGGTCTATCCCGCCGCTTGCAATGGGCAGAACCGGTTTAATATGCCTTGCCCACTCGAACTCAAGCGAACCCAAATACTCCTTTGCCTCGCCTTTTCTTTCAGCAACAATCTCCTGTATCCTTTTTACATGCAGTATTCCCCCCTCCATTTTCCCAACGCCGGTTCCTACATGGAGCTGGTCCACGCCAATAAGCCTGTAGAATTTTGCGTATATATAGAAGCTTACCCCAAAATTTCCTCTTTCATGCGCCGCATACCCAGCCCTATGCCCATGGATCGCAATCCCAGCCCGGTCCAATTCCTCCTTTATTTCCATAAGCGCAGAAAGCCCGAGTATATACACATCTAGCATTGCAATTTTCCATCCATGCTCCTTCAGATAATCCACCCGCTCAACCATCCTTGAAACTTTATCCGTTATGTTTGTTGAATACAAAACCTTTCTTCCGGTCTCCTTCTCAACCTTATCAACAACCTTCATCATCTCGTCAAACCTTTCCCTCCATCTGCAGAAATTCTGGTCGATGAGGTTCTCATCATCCTTCACCAGGTCAAGCCCGCCGGAATATGCCTGATAGGCTACATGCGCGAACTCCTTCGGGCTGAGGCCCACCTTCGGCTTCACTATCGTCCCTATATGTGGCCTTCTGCTTTTTTCAGTCCCAACCATCTCCCTTATTCCCTCTATTCCAAATTTTGGCCCGTTAAAAATTTTCTGCCATTTAACCGGAAAGGAAATATCCAATATGTACAACTCTTCAAGCTCCTTCAACCCGAATATATTGCCGAGCACAGACGCCTGGAATTGAAGCGGGTTTTTCCAGTCAAAGTGTCTGAATGGGTATGCAATCTTTATGTACCCCGCATGCTCACCTACTTTTTTTATCTCAAAAACCCTCGCCTTCAGTTTTTCAAACATGTGCTGTTTCACTGTTGAGAGCGCGGTCCATGTCCCAACAGAACTTTCAGCCGCTATCGCTTCGGCTATTTTCTCTATATTCATTTTTCCGCTTGCCCAAAGCAGAACAACAAAATCGTCTTCTTCCGGCGTGTAGTTGGGCTCCAAATAGGAATATCCTCCATATGGCATAGTACCACCAGAAAAGATGGGAGGTGCGATGTTTAAAAATTTAATGGAAAAAACACCACTCATGATTAATATCTCTTTAGTGCTACAGATATTCGCGCTAATAAATCCGTTCTCCTCATTCCCGGTGCTCATGGCGGCCTACGCCAAGAAAATGAACGTTAAGGACATCGCCATTCAATCGACCTTCATCGCATCTGTCGTTGCAATAGCCATAATTTTTGTCGGCCCTTTTCTTTTCGATATTTTCAACGTAAGCATGGATGCATTCAGGGTTGCAGGCGGAATAATCCTTCTCCTCTTAGGTATAAGCACTGCGAGGAACAGCGGAGGTGTATCTGTGCAAGCAGACACCGCAGAGGCGCTTACCTCTCTGATCGCAACCCCTCTTCTTACGGGGCCGGCGGTAATATCATTTATCACGATTAAAACATACGAACTTGGGGATGCGGTTGTTATCGCCAATACTCTTGCTGCGTTTGTACTTGTGGGTATTGTTTTCTACTTCCTTTCTTCGCTTATACCTAGAATAAATCTTCGCGTAGTTGGAATACTTTCAAGAATTTTGGGCCTATTCCTTCTTGCTGTTGCGATCGGGATGCTCGCAACAGGTATCAAAAGCATTTTTGGTATTTAGTGCCGCAGGCCGGATTTTCAAACCCTTTTCCGCTGAAACCCTTTTAGCAGCCCAAAAAGGGCTCTTTGAACCAGCAACACCTCGGTCTTCAGCCGAGTGCTCTCCCGGGTTGAGCTACTGCGGCGCAAAAGCAGATGTTTTTTATCAGCAGTCTTTTTAAAATGTTATTTTTTTCCTGCTTCTTTTAAAAATAATTTAAAAAGCGGAGCCGGGGCCTCCAGCCTGCTCTTGAACTCAGGATGGCTTTGGGTCGCGATCCCAAAACTTTCTGACCACTCAACCATTTCCACAATATCCTTGTGCCACCCAGAAACAACAAGACCGCTTTTTCTAAGCTCCTCCACAAACTCCGGATTTACTTCATACCTATGCCTGTGCCTTTCATACACAACTTCCTGCCCATACGCCTCCCATGCCTTTGTTCCTTTCTCTATTCTCATTTCATACGCCCCCAACCTCATCGTCCCGCCCATCTTTGCAATTTGCTTCTGCTCCGGCAAAATGTCTATAACAGGATGCTTTGTTTCCTTATCAAATTCTGCTGAGTTTGCGTCTTTCCATCCAACCACGTTCCTAGCCCACTCAACGACCATCAGTTGCATCCCCAAGCACAGCCCCAAATAAGGAATTTTGTTTGTTCTCGCATAGTTTATCGCAGAGATTTTTCCTTCTATCCCTCTTCTTCCAAACCCACCCGGAACGATTACTCCATCCACATCGTAAAGGTATTTCTTTGCGCCCTCCTCCTCTATGTTTGTTGATTCTACCCACTTTATTTCAGGCCTTATCCTCAGCCACGCGCCTGCATGCACAAGTGCTTCTTTAACGCTCAAATAGGCATCCTTTACGTCGGTATACTTCCCAACTATGGCAATCTTTGATGTTTTTGTTGCGCTCTTTATATTTTCCACAAGTTTCTTCCACCCTTCCAAATCCCCTTCTTTTCTAAGCCCAAAATACTTTGCAATTATCTCATACACCCCCTGTTTTTCAAAAACGAGCGGAAGTTCGTACAGGGTTTCTACATAAGGGTCATCTATCACATTTTCTATTGGAACGTTGCAGTACAGGCTTATCTTTTCCTTTGCCTCCTTCTTCAGCTTCTCCTCTTCCCTTGCGATTATCATATGCGGTTGTATCCCAAGGCTCTGCAGAAGACGGGTTGCATGCTGAGTGGGTTTTGTTTTCTGCTCGCCTGGAGAAACGCTCGGCACATAAGTAAGCTGGATGAAGAAAACCTGCTCTTCTAAGCTAAGCTGCCTTATCGCCTCAAGAAAATAACCGTTCTCCAAATCCCCCACGGTTCCGCCTACCTCTATCGCAACAACATCTGCCTTGCTTTCGTCATAAACCTCCTTCACCCATTTCTTTATCTCATCTGTCAAATGCGGAACGAACTGCACATCCCTCCCCAAATAGTCGCCTCTCCTCTCCTTCTCTATGATAAGCCTGAAAAGCTTTCCGCCAGTGATGCTGCACTTTCCTTGCAGAGAAATGTTTAGAAAACGCTCATATGTTCCGAAGTCCAAATCCACTTCAGTTCCATCGTCAAGAACAAAAACCTCGCCGTGCCTAAAGGGGTTCATCGTTCCGCAGTCAACATTCAAATAGCCGTCGAATTTTATCGGAATTACAGAATACCCCCTGCTCTGGAGAAGTTTTGCTAGGCTAGAAGTAACCATTCCCTTTCCGAGGCCGGACATTATGGAGCCTGTAATTACGATGAACTTTCTTGGCATAGCAGTTTATTGGGCAAATAAAATAAAAAGGTTTCTTTTGGTATTAGAAAAATTATGCCAACAGTTTTTTGCATGCCTCAATAATCTCCCTGGCCACTTCTACTGCTTCTTTAATTTCCTCTTCTCCTATTTCTTCGCTCTCGAAGCCATAAAGGGCGTCGTGTCTTTCCTCTTTATACGCTTCCATCGCATTTATCAAGTGTAAAGGAAACTTCCCCTTTCTTGCGTATTTTTCGTTCATATATTTTATCAAACAATGATGCGATTTCTCCTGCACACCATCTCTGTAAAGTACAGCCCTCGCAGCATGAAACATCGATGCGTATGCCATCACAAGTCCGGATATCAAAGCCCGGTTTTTTAAGTTTATTTCCGCTTCTTTCAAGCAAGCCTCAGCAGATTCGAGAGATTTTTTTGATTTTATAAAATCAGGCCTTGTCTTCCTTAGCTTTCTCTCTTCAAAACATCTTTCAACCTCTTCAAGCATGTTCAACTATCGGTAGATTTCCTTTTAAAACTATGGAGTTTGTGATGACCTCTATGTAGAATGCTTTGTTTTTTTCCGCAACTTTTTTCCATTCTTCAAGAGTAAGGCATTTCAGGTTTATCTCGCGCTTTAGCATTTCCGAAATCACTAACTTGTCCGCGTTGCATCCTGATGCGATGACAAGAATATCATAATCGCTGTTTTCATCATCCTCTCCTCTTGCAGTACTCCCATAAACAAGCAGGCTTTGCAGTCCAAAGCTGTTTTTTGCTATGTACTCAATTACGCCACTCTTTTCTATTAGGTAGGTTGAGTAGGCAATTTTTAGTTTTTTAACCGTTAGGGACATGATTGGCTTTACAAAAACCCTTCCGTACGATTTCTTCCTCTCAACAAGCCCATATTCAGAAAGATGCTTAATCATTCTATAGCATGTTGAAGAGCTTGTCCCAGTTTTTCTTGCAAGTTCTCTTAAGTGAATCGCTTTATACGGATGCTCTAGAAGATACGGAAGCACTCTGTTCCATTTTTGAAATATATTTTTCATATTTAGAACATTAAAGGAAAGAGAATAAAAAGGTTTCTTTTGGTATTAGAAATAGGGCGTTGCAAATTAAACATTTTAACCGCTATTCGCTTAAATAAAAAAATAAACAAAAAAATTTTTTGCTTCGCTTCTCGGAGAAGATGAAGAGAATAGAAGAGAAAGAAAAGCGAGATGCGAGTTTTTTATTTTTATTTTTTTGTTGTTTTTGCGGCAGCGGGTTTTTCAGAGATAATTTGCAACGGGCGCATTAGAAAAATCAAGAAAATTTGAAAAATAAAAAATAAACTATGCAAACTGCCTGTTTTTTTCCCATTTATCATAAAGCGGGTCGTGCCCGTTGTTTTTAAACTTATTCTCTCTATTCTGAAGCGCTTTTTCTACACGCTTTACTCCGAACCTATTCACCAACCTTTCTATTCTTTCAAGATCCCTTACACTTCCGTTCCAATGGTTATGTATCACTGCAAACTTCCCAACTTCGTCTTTTCCCATATACCCACCTCTATTTGTTTATTTTTGTGAGGGATTTTGAAAGAAGATTTATAAATCTGTCGTTGCTTAGTTCGGCAAATGACTTACTAAACTTTATTTAAATACTTTTCCTCAATCCCATTCAATGGCAGTAAAATACGAGCCCGCAAAGGATATTCAAGAGATGCTTGATGATCTTCTAGATGCAATGGAATGGAGGCATCTCATAGCCCCGAGAATAATATGCATCCGGAGCAGGGGGTCGAAGTCCAGAGCGTATGCGAGGATATGGGCGTTCCCGAAAATATGGCAGGTTGCCCTAGACCTCTCAGCCCCATTTTATGTAATAGAATTTTTGAGCGAGAATTTCGATTCTTTGAGCGAAAAAGAAAAGGTAAAAACAATTATTCACGAAATTTTGCACATCCCAAAAAGCTTCGGCGGAGGGCTTTTGAGCCATAAGCAGGGAAAAATAAACAGAAGAAGTGAAGAAGAGCTGTTTAAGGAATATAAAAAGAAAGGCGGGTTATTTGGTTAAAACCTCGCACCCATCCTTATTCACAAGAACAGTGTGCTCAAACTGAGCAACTATTCCATCCCCTGCCTCTTTGAGCACAGGATAGGTTTTCAGCATTCCTTTCTCAACCATCTCCCTTATAGTTGCATTAACAATTAATTTTGATTTGAATTCTTTGTGGAGCCATCTCTCTGCAAAAGGGAGCAGCCCATAGTTATCCAAAATATGGATGAGCACTTTCCTTCCTTGCCTCATCCTTACATTCCCAGGAGCATGCAAACTAAATATCCTCACCTCATCCGTATCATTTACATACCCCTTTCCGTTTGTTGCAAAAGGCTCTATTGCAAAAACATCCCCTTCTTTAAGTTCATATGGGTCCGGGGTTTTTACATTTGGAATCTCCACGCCGGCGTGAAGAAGCCCTTTCTCTATTTTGTGGCCAGTTAGATTTGCAATCGGCTTAAACCCATACTCCTTTATTGTGCTTTCTATAACCCCACCGATTTCCCCGACTTTCACGCCCGGTTTTATTGCTTGGATTGCTTTTTCGAGAGCTGCTCTGCTCGCTTCAAGAAGTTTTTCCTGCTTTCCGGACAAATCCACTGTCGTTGCAGAATCTCCTATGCAATCATTCACCCTTACCCCAATATCTATTTTGACTACGGCATCATCAGGGACAGTTTCTTTCTCGTCTACGCCGGGTGTGTAATGGGCGGCAGTGCTGTTTATGCCTATGTTAACCGGAAATGCGATCTTCCCGCCTTCATCAACAATCATCTTTTCAGCAGTTTCGGCTATATCAAACAGGCTTTCGCCGGCTATCACAAGCTTTTCTACTTCCTTCAGCACCTTTGCGGTTATCTTCCCTGCCTTCCTAAAATCTGAAATATCGTTATCGCTAAGCATAGGAACCACGGAGAATAATGGATAGGAAGGTTAAAAAATTATACCAATCTTCAACTAGGTATTCGTGGCAGTTCTAAATTCTTTGTATCTATATTTATTCCCTTCTCCTTTTTGAGATCCGCGGATAGATATGGCGGGGCGCGGTATGTTGCGTTTGGGAATCCTTTATTGTTTGCTATGTCTGTAGCAGTAGGGTTAGGTGATTCTTTAGATGCAGCCTCTATTTCTGTAGCCAGATAATTTTTTCCACTGCTCTCCACCAACCCAATCATAATTTTTCCTTCATTATTTTTAAACAACAACAACCATACTTCCTTTTCTTTTGCAAATTTTCCCTCTTCTCTGTACTCGCCCCTCAATGCACCAACAATATTTTCTCTGCTACCAAGCCCCATCTTTTCAGCAGTGTTTTTTCCTTCCTCCGGATATTCCCACATTTTTTCAAGTAATCTATTGAAATTTTTCTGTAACCCCTCGGTGCTTGGAGAAATAAACGACGTCCCTACAAATTCAACCCCGGAAATTGTTATCGAACCAATGTCGCCTCCATTAAGTTTTATTGAAATTGTATTTCCTTCGGTTTTAGCCGCAATTATATTCTCTACCATTTCGGTTCACCTCTTGTAAATATTACTACATACCCATTTTTTAAATATTTCACTACAAATGGCCAGAGCGCTTCCCACTCGGAAGGACCAAAACCATCCGTGTTTATCTTAACAACCAAATCATTTTTCAATTTATACTTAAAATACTCGTCAACTATGTTCTCCCGCCCTGCTCCTTCCGGCCAGTAGTCTAGAAGAGGGTACAAAACTATGTTTTTTGTCCCACCTGAATGATCCCACACCGGCCAACCATCAACAGTATCCCCCCTCACTTCTTCCACTCCTCTTGAGCCTGCATAGACCTTCCCCTTCTCTCCAATAACAAAACAAACCATGTGGCTTTGTGTTTCGGACACCAAAGCACTCCCTAATCCAGTAACTTTGCCTTTTTTATCCATCCAAACAGAAGCCCCCCTGATTACTGCCATCGCATACTCCAAACCAGCAGCCTTTGCAGCTGTTGCATTAAAAACAGAAAAATTCACGCATAGCCCGCCATACTCCAGCGCGTCCTTCCAGGTGATGTGTGTGTCGCTCATGTCATAATCATACGAAAACCATTTTGAAATTCTATTTACTGTTTCCAGCCAACTCTCAAAAGTTTTTCCATCCCATTCATTGCTCTTCAAAAACTTCCTCATGCTGTCTATTTCATTGATCGTTATAGTATCCCCGCTTGTAGGTAGAAAATACCTCTCAAAATCTTTTTTTGGCTGGGTTTTTGGCTGGGCAGAAAGAATCGCAAAAGTTGCGGCCAGAGCCAAGGCAAGCTTTTTCATGTTTCATTTTATGTTAGTAAATGTTTTTAAACCCACAGGCAAATACTCCACCAAATCCCCTGCAGAATACCAATACCCATTTTTTTTGAATGCCATCTCCCCGGCCATTTTCAAAACATTTGCTCCAGCCAGAGCAGATTCTAACAAAGAATTTTTTGTTGCAAGGGCAGAAACAAAGCCCGCAAGCACATCTCCGGTTCCTCCCTTCGTCAGGCCGGCATTCCCTCCTTTTATTTCATAAACTTTTTTTCCGTCGCTCACAAAATCAACAGGCCCTTTTTTCAGAATAACACATCCATATTTTTTTGCCATTTCCTTAACATTCTGCTTTGTTCCTTCCTTTCCAAAAAAATACTCAAACTCCCCTTCGTGTGGCGTGATGAGGAATTTTTCGTTTAACATTTTTTTATTTATTTTTTTGAACCCATCTCCATCTATAATTATTTTTTTCACATTCTTAACAATTCTTTTTGCATCTAATTTGGAATTTCCCAGCCCAGGCCCAAAAAGAACAGCGTCGCATTTTTCCAAAACAGAAAGGTCATAAACAACGATAACTTCCGGGATATTCTTCACAGCATTTATCAAATAGCAGTCGTTTTCGCCCGGATAAAAATACACCAAATCCACAAACCTTTTTGCCGCGTTTATCGCGAGCAGGGCAGAGCCATGGTATTGCTTTGAACCGGCAACTATAAGCAGTTTTCCGTTCTCCCCTTTGTGGGAATTCTTATCCGGAATGAACATGTTTTAATCACTCTTTGAGAATTTAAAAACGTTGCTTTTTACAAATTTGCAAACTATAATTGACAAATTTGTTGAAAATTTGCAAACAAATTTAAGCCTTATGGTCCAAAAAATGAGCATGAACCTAAGAGAGCAGTTGTTTCTGATGAACCCCCATTGGGAGGATGGCTTTTTTTATCCATTCCCAATAAAAAGGTACGCCTTTTCTAAATTAAAGTCTGGCCTTTCCCAGCCGCTTATGCTTTCTTTAACCGGCCCGAGAAGGGTCGGAAAGACCGTCCTTATGAAACAACTCATAAACCAACTAATAGAGGATGGTTATCCCAGGAGAAACATCCTGTTTTTTAGCGCAGACGATTTCTTTGGCGAGCCGCTAGAAATAGTAAAAGAATGGGAAAAGATCCTGGGTAAAAAAATAAGTGGAAAAAACTATTTTCTGTTCTTCGACGAGATACAAAACGTCAATGAATGGGCAAAAAAACTAAAACTCCTCTACGATAACCTCGGGATAAAAATATTTGTGAGCGGTTCTGCTTCCATGCAGATGAGAAAAGGTTCTGAAAGCCTAGCCGGAAGGATGCTTGAGTTCTACATCCCACCCCTCTTTTACAATGAATACTTACTGTTTTCCGGTAAACCAAAGAACGAACTGGAAGAGAAGAGATGGGAAGAATACCAGTTTTATATGATGCGGCAACTTCCTGAGCTTGCCATCTACCCGACTCTAGATAGCAAAGATTACATCACAAGCATAGTAAAAAAGGTGATTTACGAAGATGTGAAGAAGTATTTTAACGTTGAGGAGACAGAAGTTATAGATGGAATATTTAAGGTTATTTGCAAGGATCCCGGCCAGATTATTTCTGTTGTTGACATTGCAAAAGATTTTGGCATAAGCAGGGTTAGTGCTTCAAATTATCTTTTTGCGCTCGAGAAAAGTTATCTTATCAGAAAACTCTACAATTACTCTAACAATCCAAGAAAAACAGAGACCCGGGCAAAGAAATACTATCCGTATTATACTTCTTTGCTTTCCTATGCTCCTCCTACCGAATTTGGAAAAATCGCAGAAACAGAAGTGGCGTGGAAAACAAACGCAGAGTTTTTCTGGAATGAAAGAGGAAAGGAGATAGATTTTATAGTTGATAAAAAAGGAATAGAGGTAAAGATGAGAAAATCCGTAGACAATTCAGATGTTAAATGGCTTATAAAAAATCCTATTGGCCTAAAAGAAAAAATAGTTGTTGTCCTCCCGAACGCAAAATTGAACCTTAAAGAGGTTGGAAAGGTTAGTTTGGATGAAATAGACAAATTTGCAAACTATAATTGACAAATTTGTTGAAAATTTGCAAACTAAAACCCTTCAATCCTGAGTTTGTATCTTATAGATGTTCCAAAATCTGTTATGGCTGCTCCCTCTTCAACGATTGATTTATACGGGTCCCTGTCCATCACCTTTCTAACTTTATCCTCAAACCACTTTATCGCGTCAAGCATTCTCATGCCATCGATCTTTCCTCCATCTGCATTCTCCATCCAAACGCTTTTTTCTTCTCCGTCAAAATCCTCTGCTCTCGGTAGTTTTAGAATAAATATTTTTTCATCTAAGCCGGTTTTTAATCCGGATTCTTCTTCAAGCGCTTTAATATTATAAACAAATTCTTCTAGCGATTTTGCCCTATACCCGTTTATCCCCAAAATCAGCTCCTCGTTTTCGCCGATTATCCTTACAAAAGCATGGGCCTCTTCTTTAGGTATGTTCTTTTTATCCACTAGCATCGCTACATATATCTCTGCTTTATATCCTTTTTGAACCGCAAGATTTGCCATATACGCAGCCCATTCAATACATACACTCTTTTTTGCCCTTCCTTCTATGAAATCCATTATATCGATGTCCACACCAATTTTTTCTGCGTTCTTTATATAATATGTTTTTACTCCTTCTTTAAAAGATCCTAATCTTGCCTTTAATTCTTTCCCAATTTCATAAAAGTCCTCAATCTTACCCTCATACCCTAAGCTATTTGCAAGGGAATCGATCTGCGGGTCTTTATAAATCGTTATCAAATTAGGCTGAGAGTCGTTCGCGTAAGGAAATAGATACTGTTCTACTTTTGTTCCGGCGAAAAGTTTTGTCGCTAAAAAAAGAGAGGAAACCGCAGTTATCACAAACCCGCATTTTCTAATGCGCATGGAATATATTGTGTTAGCAAATGTTTAAAAATATATCAAAATCTTTATTTTGCAAAAATGGAATAATAGATCTACCTATTTTAATTCTCCCCCTTTTTTTCCTTCTGAGTTGTCGTTGGAGTTGGGATTGGCGGCTGCACAGTAGACAAATCAAACAAAGCGCTAAATTGTCCTTCTCCGATGGTAATTCTAAATTTTTTATCATCAAGAAGTTGTGCATTTAAATTAACCGTCCCTTCTTTTTGTGTGTAAGTAACATTAACTGGTTGGTTAGGACCAGCAGTTACTCCCGGTATCCCTACCTTCATCTCACCCAGTTCAGTCCATGTAATCTTTGGCTTTAGTTCTTTTTCTTTTTCACCAAGTTTTATATCTAAGCTTCGCCATTTAACTGCACCGTTTTTGTCAACTACCACTATCTCATATGATCGTTCAAGTGCCCCTGGGTTTTCACTTGTTTTTTTCCAACCCAAGAGCGTTTGCTCTTTCTCTAAGTTATTTCTTACATCCAGTGGCGCAGTACCTGGCTGATCCCACCCCTT
Source organism: Microcaldota archaeon (assembly GCA_964467175.1). Classification (GTDB taxonomy): domain Archaea; phylum Micrarchaeota; class Micrarchaeia; order Anstonellales; family J096; genus JAWAFD01. The sequence continues at coordinate 54,910 of CAYXNY010000038.1, forward strand.
AATTGTATATATTATACTCCCAATTGTGATGGTGTATGCCCCCCCCTTTTCTCCTAAAAGTAAACCCATTTGTGCCATATTCCCACCATTTTTTATTATGCCCAAACTATTTTATAAACCTTATACTTCCAGCCCGATCCTCCTGTACAGCGGTTTATCTTCTTTGTGAAACCGTTTTCTTCTTCTCTTTCTTTTCCAAAGCAGGTACACAGCAACCCCT
>CAYXNY010000039.1:0-1533 GCA_964467175.1 Microcaldota archaeon
AAACTTCACAAACCTTGAAGAGAACATGAGCAGGGTCATTATCGCTATCATCGCGACAAGCACGAGCACCCCGAAATACAGATAGACCGGGTCCTGTATCTCCGCAATCTTTGATGCTATAAGAAGGATTCCCAGGCTTCCTCCAAAGACCTTCGTGATAAAATCAAAAACCTGAGGGCCTAGGGCAACCAGGAACGCTTTCTCCGACGGTACTTTGTAATTGTAGTGCAGGTCCACGGAGGAGGCAAAATACCCCATCCTCGCAGGCGTGAAATCCGCGGCCAGCATTCCCGCAAAATGGGCCTTAAGAACATCGAAATATTTTATATTTACTTTCAGAGCCTTGAGAAGATGGAACATCCTGTAAGCCATGGCCAGGTACATTACGAAGAGCGAAACAATTGCCAAAAATAAATAGAATAAATCTAAATTTTTTATCTCTCTTAAAACCTCAATTCCTCCTGAGAAATACACCACTACTGCTATTAGGATGAGTGAGACAATCGCATTTACTATGAATTTTTTTGACATAGGCCGGGGCCGGGACTTGAACCCGGACCTAAGGCTTTCGGCAAACCTTCTTTGATTAAACTTTCTTGGCAACCCAAAGAAAGTTTACCACAGGCCTCCACGCTACCGTTACGCCACCCCGGCTGATGGGTGCTTTTTATTCCGCAAATTATTTTAAAGCATTGTTTTTGCTTTTTGTATGATAAAATCAAACGCCTCCTCTTTTTCGAGCTTTTTTTCGTTGCACTTTTTGACTATTTCCGCATAAGCTTTTTTCTCTTTTGCATATTGTTCAAGAATGCTTCTAGACGGAGGAGAGAAAGAGAAACCAATTTTGGAAACAAAGGGGCATAATGCCCTTTTGCTCATTTTTCCATCCTCTGCAAAAGGATAGATCCTGCACGCAATAGGACGGGAAGAATGAATTTTGCATTTGCCATCAGCGAAAAAATAGCACGGATGGGATTTCAAGGAAAGCAGATAATATTCGGTATATTTTCCATTAAGTGCCTCCACAACAGCCTCATCTTCATAGGAGAGTATGTCAAGCCTGCGCAATTCAGCAAACTCTTCGGCCTTTCTGCCGGTTTCTTTTTCAATCCTTGCAACATCAAAAGCATTCACCGTAATTACAAAACTTTCGCAGCACCTTCCGTCGCAAAAATTGCACAGACTAAAAAACCCGGGCATAAGCGGGAATTGGAGAATAGATTTATAAAATGGTGAGGGCATAAATAATTCAGTTATTCTGATTCTGCGTGAAGAGTTGGAATAAGAAAAAAAGGTGAATAAGAATATGAGATATGAAGATACGAACCTCAGCGAGAGCGTTAAAAAAGCGCTTTCGGACATGGGGTATGTTGAAATGACAGAGGTTCAGGAGAAGGCGATACCGCTTGTTCTTGAGGGAAAAAACGTAATCGTGAAAAGCGAGACAGGGAGCGGAAAGACAGCGGTTTTCGCGATAGGGATTGCGGAGGAAATGCTGAAAGGAAACATAAAAAAGGCAGTGGTGCTCTGTCC
>CAYXNY010000040.1:0-2191 GCA_964467175.1 Microcaldota archaeon
GTTTAGGAATGAAGCCATCCCTCCTATCACTACCCAGCCCGGAGCAGGAAGGATGACCGTTGCTGAAGAAATAAGCGCAACTAAAAAAGCGCCCGCATATCCGTATCCTTCAAGAAAATCAAGTTTTGAGGAGAGGTAGAACGCAACCGTCGCCAATGCAAACGCGAAAACAAGGCCAAGAATTTCCTTTTTGTTCATCCTCCCGCCTTTTCAAGTATCTGTTCTGCATTTCTGAATCCGGTGAGCTTGTACTCTTCGTTGATTAACATCGTCGGGTAGGTTGAAATATTGTGCTCTTTTTTGAGCGCATCCACTATGCTGCTTTTACTTGAGCCGTCGAATGAAAACACCTTCAGTTTTCCGTTGCTCCTCTCCCTCGCCTTCGTGAGCTCTCCCCCCTGCTCTTTGCATTCAGTGCAGTTGTCCGAGTAAAAATAGAGCACAAGCGAAAAATTCCCGCTGCAAACATCCTTAACCTTTTTTGCCATTAGATAGTTTCTCAGCTCGAGCGCAAAGTATTTGTTTTTTAGTTCAGGGTCATAAACCTGCTTTTGTTTTTCCAAATACTCCAATTCTTTTCCAAGCATGTCTGCTTCATCGAACACCTTTTCCAGCTCCTCTTCGTAAACCGAGCAGAATGATGGAGAATCTTCAAGGAGGAACATAAGCTGAGTATTTGCGATCCTTTGCGTTGACTTCTCTATCGAGGAGTAAATGCTTTTTGCAGCCTCCTGCTCTATCACTATTCCGATGTACACCCCCGCCCCGAATATAAAAGTTGTTATCAAAAATGCAGCAACATAAAGCGGAAAACTTATTTTCCTAAACCCACTCATTTCACCACCTCAATTTTTCAAACTTAAGCTCTTTTGCTATGGCGCTTATCCAAAATATTGATATGAGATAGGCATAGCTAAAAATATAAACCAGTACCATCGGAAGGTCTATCCTCTCGTTCCTGAAAACCTTCAGCCCGAAGTAGATCCATACAAGGTTCAGCACAAGCAGCATAAAGCCAATTATCACCCCGGGCGTGAGCGCAAGGAGCAGAAAGTGCTCGGTAATCGGGGCCGGCATTGAGTAAAGCCGCATGTATATAAGTATAAAAAAAACCGCAAATATCGCAAGCACCGAGAGAAAACCGATTGGCAGAACGATCAGCCCCATGTCCCCGTATTTCGGGCTTATGAGGTGGAGATATTTGTACGAATTCCTCAGCCCTCCCCTGTGCCATCTTATCCTCTGCTTCAGCAGGGAGCCGAATGTTTTCGGCACTTCTGTATACACATCGGCATCCAAACTTGACCTTATTTTATAGTTATAGCTTTGTATTCGCATCGCCATCTCCTGGTCTTCTAGAATATTGTTCCTGTCAAACCCGCCTATTTCTCTGAACAGCTCTGCCCTGAACATGCTGAACGGCCCGGGCGTGACATATATAGCTTCTATAATCTCCATTACCTTTCTGGAAAACAACGTATAGATGTACTCAACTGCCTGCAGTTTTTCCAGGATCCCTTCTCTGTTGCCCGCCTTGACTGCAGCAGTAACCGCCATTACCCTCTCCTCCTTAAAATAGGGCAACATTTTTTCTATCGCCTTGGGCGTGATGTATGAATCAGCATCAAGCGTTGCTATTATCTCTCCGGCTGCTTTCTCTATTCCTTTGTTTACACTGTCCGCTTTCCCCGAGTTTTTCTTTTTGTAAACCTTTATTATTTTTGGATACTTCCTTTCAAGCTTTTTTGCAATCTCGTATGTTCTGTCCGTGCTCCCGTCATCCACTATTATTATTTCAATTTTGTTTTTCGGGTAGTCCGCATTTATCACAGAAAGAACGCATCTTTCCAGATTTCTCTCTTCGTTGTACGCAGGAACTATAACGCTTATCTTCGGCCTCCATTTTTTGTCCGGCTTGGGCCTTTCAAATACCCTGCGCCTGTTCTGCAGCAGCACGAGCATAAAGAATACTGTAACAAACAGGGCAAGGTAGAGAACTGCCAACTCAAGGACGACCTTAATATTAATCTCCATCGCAGAGGATTGGCTGCTAAGTTTTTAAAATACTATCAGCGCAAGCAAGAATATGCTTTTTGAAATCGGAATTCTGGGCCTTCTCTTAACGATCCTCTTCTCCCTTCCACTGATCCTTTCGCCGCCGTTGCAGCAAAAAATAAAAAAAACAATGCCG
>CAYXNY010000041.1:0-34567 GCA_964467175.1 Microcaldota archaeon
TTATAAATGTATAGATATGTTTAAAAACTATTTGTTTGCAGGAAAAGATACTTCCTAATTAGTTCTAGGGAGTTGCAAATTGAAGGAAAGAAAAGTGAGTTGCGAAATTGCGAGTTTTTTATTTATTTTTTTTTTGCGAGGGCTTTAGGACAAAAATAATTTCTACTCTCTGCAAATAATTAGATAAACACTCCGTCCAATGAACTCTTTAGGACAATCTACCTTTGCTCCATTACCGAAAGGAGACAAAGAAGAGAAGACCGCCAGGAAATGGCTTTATTTTCTATAGCGGTGTAAGAGTTAAGCCAAATTGAAATGTCCCAAAGCCCTCTTCTACTTCTATCTAAAATTTTTCTATCTATGCTCTCCTTTATACACTCCCTCGTATTTATGTCCGGTTTTTTCCACCAATTTTATAAAAATCATCTGTCCTATCTTTGCATTCTTTTTTAGCATAATTCCTTTCCTGTTGTGCGCAACCAAGAGCATCTCCCCTCTTCCCTCATAGCCCGGGTCCCATACAGCAGTGTGGAGCGCCGCCCCGCATCTAAGAAGAGAGGAGCGCGGAAAGACAAGGGCCGCCATGTCCTGTGGAATTTTTATATACTCATTAAAACTTACTTTGTATGCTCCCATTCGTAATTTTATCCAGCCGGTTTCATCAAACCTCAACTCCTCAGCTTCGCTTATTTTCCTTTCAGAATTGTCAAAATCAATCCTCCCCATTCCTTTTAAAGCAAAAACCTTCTTAAGCGTCAAGTCCATGCCTGCGGGCTGGAATTGCTCTTCGCTCAAAAAATCAGAAATTAGGCTAGATTTTAGGAGGTGCTCCTTTGGAAGGATCATCTATTCTACCTTTGGGCTTATTTTTGGGAAATGCAGTTTTATCTCAAACTCAGCGGTTTCCGGCCCGTCGCTTGCATGGACGGCATTATGCCCAACATCACTGCCGAATATATTCCTTATGGTATTCGGTTCTGCTTTTCTTGGGTCTGTTGCACCGACCAATTTTCTAAGGTCTGCAATCCCGTTCTCCTTTTCAAGCACAAACATCACCACCGGGCCCGAGGTTATGTACTCTATCAAGTCATCGTAGAATGGCTTTCCTTTATGAACTGCGTAATGTTTCTCAGCAACCTCTTTTTTCATGGTTGTGGCTTTTTCTGCAATAATTTTAAACCCTGCATCGACCACCATCCTCTTTATCTCCTCCACCGCCTTCCTGTCGTTTGCAACATCTGGCTTTATCATAAAAAAAGTCCTTTCGCTCGCCATTTTCCCGCCTTATTTTTTCTTTTTTTCTTCCTTTCCCGCGCTTTTCTTTGTTTCCTCCTTAAACCTTCTGAACTTTTTTGTCCATTTGGCTCTCCTTCCCTCTCTTTTAAGCTTCAATGAGTTTTTTTTGCACTTGTCTGAGCAGAAATAAAAGGTTATTCCATCAGCCTTTACGTACATCAGTCCTCTTCCTTTTGGGATCTCTCTTCCGCAGAAGTAGCATTCCATTTGCTCACCTTTTCGGCTTGATTTCCTTTGCTTCCCTTTCCGTTTCCATAAGCATTATTACCATGCCGGGCCTTACAGGGCCTTTTAAGTTCCTGAGTATTACTCTTCCCGCGTCTTTCCCTTCAAGTATTTTTACCAGGCACTGGTATATCTCCCCATACACACCTGTTTTTCTCGGCCTTACCTCAACTATCTCGGCGGCAAATCCCTTCTCTTCTTCGGCCATTACTTTTCACCTTTTTTCTTTCCTTCCTGCTTTGGCAGTCTTTTTACGATATCCTGCAGAAGCTCAGCACCGCTTCCGGCATTTTCCACCGCAATGCTGCTCGTGCCGACCTTCAGGCCCGCGGCCTCCCCAAGCTCCTTTTTTGTTTTTACATACAGGTACTGTATTCCCATCTCTTCGCATAGGCCCGGAATGTGCATTGCTATCTCCGGCGGGCTTATATCCTCAGCGATTACAACAAGCTTCGCAGCTTTTCGCTCGATGCTTTTTGTCGCTTCGTTTATCCCCTTCCTCACTTTTCCTGTATCCTTTGCGACGCTTATCAGTTCTACGGCCATCTTCCTTACTTCTTCTGGTGTTTCAAATTTTACATAACTCATGCTTTCACCTCGCTTAAGCTCATAGGCTCATTTAGGTTTTTCTTTTTAGTCTATCAGTATTTTTAAATGTTTCTAATTGCCTCCTGCGAAATTCAAGCACGTCCACAATTCTCTGTGCAGCATTTTTTCGTATAAACTCTTCTACCATTTCCTTTCTTACAACTTCGCTTATAGTTTCGTAATAACGAATAAATGCGTTTTCTCCTTTTTGGATAAGTTTTTTCAGCGCTTCTGCGTGGAGTTCTCTCTTTTCTTTTCCCCCCTTCTTTATTCCCTTAAACAGCACGTCGAGCACCCTTCCTTTTACGGTGTTCTCAAAAAGTGCTTCAGCAACTTCAAAGAAATACTCCCTTTCCATTCTTCCTTTACATACGCTCGTTCCAGCATTTGTCAGCGCAAAATACACAAACTCGCGGAAATGGGCATAGGCGCGAACCAGTTCAGTATCTCGTTCCCTTAGTGCCGTATTTGCGAGCATGTTAAGATATGCGTAAAGCACATTCGTAGGCATACTCATGTTGTTTCTCGTACTCGGGTCATCTTTATGGTAGTACTCACTCCCTCCTGCGATCTCTTCAAGATGTTCTATCTCTTCCTTGCGCTTCGCTCTCGTCACTATATATCTGCACATCGCTGAAGCACCGGGCATCCTGAGTTTTCTATCCAACATCTCATAATTATCTTCATTTTGCGGGTTGGATTTCCAGTTAAATTTCTTTGCGTATTTCATGGTGTACCAGCTTATTACATTGAGCTCTTCTAAATCCAGGAGTTGAAAAAGAAAATCCAAGTTCTCTTTATTCCATTCTCGTCCATTTTCTTCAGCTTTGCTGACCGTGTATACTATCCGTCTTACTATTTCTTCTGCAACGGGAGCCATGTGATTCTTTGCAAACTCCCTAAGCGCCATTTCTGCTTTTTCCCTCGTCGTTTGACCATGGTCCGTGAGCAGGCATTTTGTAAGCACTCTTGCAACCATACGGGCGGAATATCCCAATGAGCAATTTTCGATAAGGTCGTCCAGCGTCTTGTTCCCGTTTAAGTAATCGTTTGCAAGAGACCGATAATAATCAGCGTTTCTCGTCTCAGTCATTTTTTCCACGTTATTATACAATATAAAACATTTTTTAAACATTTTGCAAACCAATAAAAAATGTATGAATAAAAAGAAAGGCATGCGCATTCTATTGCAGTTTCCTGAGGGTTTGAAGCAGTATGCTGTGCAGAAGGCAGAGGAGCTTGAAAAACAGGGACACGAGGTCTTCATCTCGTCCTCAAACAGCTACGGCGCCTGCGACATTGCAATAGATGAGGCCCGGGCGATTTGCGCAGATAAAATAATCCACTTTGGCCATGCCCACTTTCCTTTAAACATGAAAATTGAAATCCCGGTTGAATTTGATGAATGGAGAATGGATTTTGATATTTCTTCTCTTGAGGTTGCGGTTGAAGAATTCAAAAAAAGAAAAATAAAAAAAATTGCGTTAGGGACAACTGTTCAGTATGTTCACAAGCTTGAAGAAGCAAAAAAATTCTTTGAAAACCATGGAATAAAAGCGGATTATAAAAAAGGGGTCAAAGCCCACTATCCCGGCCAGATTTTGGGTTGCGATGCGATTGCAGTTGATGTTGAAAGCGATGCAATCCTGCTTATTGGCGACGGTTTGTTCCATGCGCTCGCGGTAGATTCGCAAAAACCTGTTTTCCTTTTCCATCCAAAAGCAAAAACGCTTAGGCAAATAAATGACGAGATAGAAAAGCTGCGGAAGAGGCGGAAGGGCGCGCTGATAAAGGCCGTTGATTGCAAGAATTTTGGAATCCTACTTTCCACAAAACCCGGGCAGTTCAACCCAGAGGTTGCAAAGTGGATGAAAAAAGAGCTTGAGAAAAGAGGAAAAAAAGCCCATATAATTGTTTCAAACGAGTTTGAGCCGTATGCGCTGAATAATTTTATTGTTTTTGATTGCTACATCTCCTCGGCCTGCCCGAGAATTGCCGACGATTACAAAGAGTTTGAAAAACCTGTTTTGAATATGGAAATGTTCAACGAGCTTTTAAAAATTCTGGATGAGCTAGCCAAAAAGTAAATCCTCAATTTTGTACGCAACACTAGCAGCTTTTTCAAAGCTTATGCCATAGTTTATTTTTTTCTTCTCAAAAGCAGAGAGAGGAATAAAAAACCATCCCATGCGAGATTTTTTCCACGCAACGTACACCTGCATTAACGAATTTTCCCGCCACTTTAATAGATTTTCAAACTGATCTTTCTCAATGCTCAGCACATTTCCGTTCTGCGCCTTGCATTCGATCGCATACTCCTTTCCGCCTTTTATGGCAATAATATCCGGACCCTCAAAACCAGAGCCTGCTGCCCTCACAACAATAAACCCGTGCTGCTTGAATTTATTCAACAGCTCTCTTTCTGCCCTGCTTCCTTTTCCGTACCACCACATGCATTTTTTAGGCAAAAAACCGTTTAAAAACCTGCGTAATGCAATTAAAAAATAAAAAAAGAAAAATAGACTTATTGGCCTTGGATCGCCTGTTCGCACTGCGCCCTCAGATCCGGGTCTTCTATGTCTGCGCAAACATTCCTCATCATTTCTTTTATGTTGCACACATTCCCGGGTGTTGCGAATTTTTCTTCTCCAAACATCGCAGGTTCGCAATGAACTGTGTACTCGTATCCTAATTTTTCATAATCCGCTCCAACTTTTTCTTCTTCGTTTATTTCATACTCTTTGTTTTCACCGGCAGGATAGAACAGCCAATCGCAGTTCGCATACATTCCTCCATCGGCTTTCATTTCAGGCATTATTTTTATATACGCTCCTTCGTTCTTCACTACCATTATACTTGATGTAGACCCATCCTTTGTTGTTGTTTCTGATTCTATCCTAGCTTTTTTGCCTATTATGTATTCTAATGCAGTCCCGCTCATTCCTTCTTTTTGATAGCGGTATGTTATCACGCATTTTATCGGAACACCCAAGTTCATCAACGCACCCATAGTCATATCATTATAGTTCTGCTGTCCGCCTCCTGTTGCATACTCCTCTCCCGCCTCCTGCTGCTGTCCTGCGCCCTGTTCTTGCTGTCCCTGTGCTCCGCCTATTACCTGCTCCTGCGTTTCTACTCCTGTTCCCTTTCCGCTGTTAGGTGTTTGGATGCATCCAGCAAGAAGAAGCAGCATCGCCAAGGCAAATGCTAGAAATATTTTTTTCATGCTTTCACCAGCATTTCTATCTTTAAAAAACTTTATAAATCAAACTATTTTTGAGTAAAAGCTTCCATACCCTGCTTTTTTCACTGCTTCAGATATTTTCTTCGCCTTTTCTTCATTTTCCGCGAGCGCAATCGCACATCCCCCTCCGCCCGCACCAGTTAGCTTTGCTCCAAGCGCCCCGCTTTTCTTTGCAATATCTATTATCTCTTCTAATTCCTTCGTAGAGACACCTATCTCTCTTAAAAGCACCTGATTTTCATCCATTAGCTTCCCAACCTTAACCAGGTTTCCCTTTTGCAGTGCGCCCAGCGCCTCTTTCGATAGCTTCGCGTATTTCTTCAAAACATTTGCGAACCATCTCTCGTTCTCCTCCCTTTTCGTTCTAACCATCGCAACAAGCTCCTTTGTAATCCCCTGCTTCCCGCTTATTCCAATTGCAATGTAAAAAGTCTTTTTTACTTTCAGCCGCTTTATCAGGTTTCCCCTTTCCCTCTTTCTAAAAACAATAACCCCCCCGTAGGTTGCCGCGGTGTTGTCTATTCCCGAAGGGGTTCCGTGGAATATTCTTTCGCTCTCGTACGCTGCGTTGCATATCTCTTTCTCATTTTTACCCAGTTCAAATTCATTATTTATTGCCCTTGCAATCGCAACCGCCAGCGCTGCTGAGCTTCCAACCCCAGCGCCCGCAGGGAGCTCTGAGCTTACATTCTTCAACCTTACGCCCACATTAACGCCAAGCGCTTTTTTTATTGCCTGCAAAGATTCCATCCTTTCTTTCTTATATTCATTAGTTGCAACCTCATCCTCAGTAGATTTCTCAACTTCCGCCCATATTCCTTTATCCAAGCCAGCAACTATTCCTGTCTTTCCGTACACAACGAAATGCTCGCCGAACAGAATTGTCTTTCCAAATCCCTTTCCTTTTGCCATACTTGCATTTCATACTTTGTTTTTAAATGTTTTTAGGTCAAAGCACATCATGAATTTTTCAAACCTCCTTGCAACGATGGAAAAAGAAGCGAGAAGGAGAAATGCGCCAGTATATAGATTCTCAAAACTTGGAAGAAACAACTTTCAGATCTTAGTTTCTGCAATTCTTTCTACGAGAACTAGGGATGAAACAACAATAAGAGTTTGCGAAAAACTTTTCAAAAAAATCAAAACCCCGCAGGATGTTGTCCGTTTGGGGGAGAAGGGCCTTCAAAAAGAAATATACGGGGTGGGGTTCTACAAAAACAAATCAAAACTTCTCGTAAAATGCGCGAAGATTCTTATTGAAAAATATGGCGGTAAGGTCCCTAAAATAAGAAAAGAACTCCTAAAACTCCCGGCTGTTGGCCAAAAAGTCGCAAACGTTGTCCTCGTCCATGCATTCGGCAAAAGTGCGATCCCCGTTGATGTTCATGTGCATAGAATAAGCAATCGCTTGGGGATTGCGAAAACAAAAACTCCGGAGCAAACGGAAAAGGAGCTGGAAAAAACAATCCCGAAAAAACTCTGGAAAAAATTCAACACTATCTTCGTCGCATATGGCCAAACAGTCTGTCTTCCAAGAAACCCGAAATGCACAGAGTGTGGGCTAAGTAAAATATGCACATACCGCCGCGTTAAAAAACAAACTTTTTAATACCTTTCGCGCATAAATAACATGGTGAAATTATGGGGGGTGTGGAAAATTCTTTTAAAATGGAAGAGGAGATGGTAGGTACACCCGGCGGGAGAATAGAATGGTTTGGCGGTGAAGGAAAAAACCATGTTAGGTTTGTTTTTTGGGAAGGAAAGTTTATATTATTCGATGATGCCCTTCTTCATACCTTAAACCAAGGCCTGCACTATTCGCATGCTTTTTTCGAGGGCCAGAGATTTTATAGGATGGATGATGGGACATGGGTTTCTTTTAGATTTCCTGAACACTTTGCAAGGCTGATAGCGAGCTATTGGGCCATAAAGGGTTATGATTCGTTAAAGGAGATCGTGCCGATTATAAATTCTGAAAACATCTCCCTCAAAGTTGAAAACCTTTCCGTAGATCAACTCTATGAGCAAGCAGGAGCTTCTTACAAAAGAGGAACCATACCTATTTTTGTAAAAATCGACGCGGGTAAAAGAGAAAATGCAGAAAAAATTAGGGATGGATTAATAAAAAACATTCCGGATGTCTTGTTGGAGGATAAAATAGTCGATGTTCCGCTTGTCATGTATGCAGATGGAAGGTCTTATGATATCCAGGACCTTATGGATCTTACAAAAGAGCTTTTTGCCATAAACGATCTTGATATGCTGGATGCAGAAAGTTTTTACTACAGGCCGTTTGCGACAATCTCAAACTCCCCACTAAAACTCCAAACACTTGGAAAGGAAGTTGTGCTGGGACTTTTCCCGCTTCCATGGGGCCCATATCTTGGAAAGGGAGATATCCATATGGTAATCGGTCCGTGGAGAAGAATAAGCCCGGAGCAGTTCAAAACATACGCCAAGATGGCAGGAAATTATACTAACTCTCTTCTTTCTGCAAACCTTTCGCGTGTTTTTGGTTTTGCAGAGGGCATAATGCTGGATGCGGATGGAGATGTTGCTGAGGGTTCTGCCATGAACCTGTTCATCGTTAAAGATGGCGTTGTATGCACCCCTCCATTAACTGCAGGCATTCTGCCGGGAATAACGCGCGATTCTGTAATAAAACTTCTTAGATTTTTAGAGAAAGAAGTTGTTGAGAAAAATATAAGCATTGATGAGTTGCTCTCAGCTGATTCAGTTTTTCTTACGGGAACAGCGGCAGAGGTAATGCCGGTTACTACAATTTCTATTCCAAAGAACTTTGAAAAAATGAAAGAATACGACGAGATTTTTTCCCCATCTGGAAAATCTACTAAGATAGAACGGATCGAGTTTAGATGTGTTGAATATAAAGATCGTGAAATAGCGGATGAGGTAAAAAACGCATTCTTTGATCTGTTCAATCGCGGTAGCAAAACAAACAGAGAATTTGGCGATTGGCTTCAGGAAATGCCAAATGATGAGAAAGAAAAGATATGGATGATGAGAAGAGCAATAGAAAACGCTCGCGACAACGAAGTAAAGAGAGAAATCCAAAACAGAATAAACCAGCTAAAAGGTAAAACCAAAGCGAAGGTTTTTTAATTTTCTTTTTTTATTTAATCCGGTGGGCGTATGCTGGAATGGCTTTTGGCAGGAGGATTTGTTGTAGTTTTGCTCGTTGTTTTATTGGTGGTACTTGCATATGTTATATATGTTTATAACAAACTTATCACACTCGACCAGAATATAAAGAATGCATTTGCTCAGATCAGCGTCCAGCTTAAGATGAGGACGGACCTTATTCCAAACCTTGTTGAAACAGTAAAGGGATACGCTAAGCATGAGAGAACTGTTTTTGAAAATGTTACAAAGGCAAGGGCGGCGATAATGAAGGCCAAAACACCCGGAGAGATGGCTGAGGCAGACAACATGCTCACGGGTGCTTTGAAATCCCTATTTGCGGTTGCGGAGAACTACCCAAAGCTCAGGGCAAACAAGAATTTCCTTCAGCTTCAGGAAAAATTAGGAGAAATCGAGCAGAAGATTGCGTACGCAAGGCAGTCATACAACGATACAATTACGATGTACAACCGGCTCGTCCTCTATTTCCCGAGCAAAATAATTGCAGGCATGCTTGGGCATAAAGAAAAAGAGTATTTCGAAATTCCGGAAAAGGAAAAAGAGGCACCAAAGGTTAAGTTCTAGCATCTATCCTTTTGGCATTCTTCCTTTTGGTTTTTTTGCTTTTAAGTCAGGATAAGCCTTCTCAAGCATCTGTATAGTAGGATAGGGCGTAATGCCGTATGCATCAAAAACAGCATGGACGTTTGCAGCCGTTTGCTTTTCGTCGTCGCTTTCTGCATTCTTTAGCATTTCAACAAGATTTTTTATGCTCTTTCCTTTGCTGGTTTTTATGTTTGCGTTTATTTTTGCGAACTGGAAAGTTTTTGGAACTACCGTTGTGCATATGCTGCTCAATATTCCGCCTATTTCATACTCCTCAGAACCCGGGACGGTTAGTTTTTTTATCGCAACCCATTCTTTGTATTTTCCTATGAAAACGATCTGATCATCCGGCTCTTTTTCTTTTTGTTCAATCTCAAAATCAGAAAGCATCTTTGCCGTTAACCTGTACGGAACGCCGAAAATCCTCAGTATTTTGCTGAAAAAATAGCTCTCAGCAGCCGGCCTCAATTCCTTTTTTTCTCCGCACGCCTTTTCGAGCATTTCGCTTGGTTTAAATTTTTCCAAAAAAACAACCATCTCTTTTATTCCTTTCCCGCCCGCGCCCCGTATCGCCCCATCAACAACTTCTGTATTCATCCCGCAGTGCATGTACGCCTTATCTTCTATTTCATCGGCTGTTTTTGCGAGCGCGTACGCAACATTTCCATCGTTTTTTCCTTCTAGCTCAAATGTGTAGCCGAACTTCCATCCTTTGTATGCCCCCCAAGTTTCTATGCAGTCCGGAATCATAAAACCACGATTTTTTTGCTTCGCACAAAAATACTTAAATAACTTTCCATTGTAGTATTTTAAACGGATTCTATGAAAAATAAAAACTCCGAGGAAAGATTCGCGCTTTTAAGCGTCTATGAAAAAAGAGGAATAACAGAGCTCGCCTCCTCGCTCGCTGCTCTGGGGTATACTATACTCTCTACCGGAGGAACGGCCAAGGAGCTGAAAAGCAGGAACATTCCTGTAACTGATATAACGAGCCTTACGGATTTTCCCGAGCTTTTTGATGGGAGGGTGAAAACGCTCCACCCCAAAATACATGGAGGGATTCTGTACAGGCGGGAGGTTGAGCGGGACAGGATTGACGCGGAAAAGCATGGAATAAAAAACATAGAGATTGTTGCTGTTAATCTCTATCCTTTTGAGGATGGATTGAACAAGAAGCTGAACAAAGAGGAGATGGTAGAGCTGATAGATATAGGCGGGCCCGCGCTCCTCAGGGCCGCGGCAAAAAACTACAAAAATGTCCTTGTTCTCTCTTCCCCCTCCCAGTATGATGAGTTTTTAAAAAAACTGAAAGCGGGCAGAGCGGATGAGGAATACCGGCTTTCGCTCGCAGTTGAAGCGTGGAATGCTGTAAGCCATTATGATATTTTGATAGAGAGATATTTTTCAGAAATGGCTGGGAGAAAAAATCACCCGCGCTATCTCAACCTCGCATTTGAAAAAAAACTAGACCTGAGATACGGCGAAAATCCGCACCAAAATGCCGAATTATATGCAGACCCGCATTACGAAAATTCATCCATCCCTTCCGCAGAGCAGCTGCAGGGAAAACAGCTTTCCTACAACAACATTCTAGATGCGGATTCTGCGTTGAAACTCCTGCGGGAGTTTGATGAACCGACAGCCGTAATAATAAAGCACAACAATCCGTGCGGGGTTGCAAGCTCTGAAAATGTTGTTGAAGCTTTTAAGGTTGCGAGGTCCGTTGACCCCGAGGCGGCATTCGGAGGGGTAATAGGCGTCAACAGAACTGTTGATGAAAGCCTTGCAAAAGAGATAACCTCAAAGTTTGCCGAGATCGTGGTCGCTCCGGAATATACAAAAGAAGCGATTGAAATATTCTCAGAAAAGAAAAACCTCCGTATCTTGAAAATTAAGATAAACAAAGGCATGCCGCATCGCACCTACCGGTCTGTTGACGGCGGGATTCTTGCGCAGGATTCCGACGATATTCTTTTCCAAAGGTTTGATGTAGTTACGAAAAGAAAACCTAGCGAGGAAGAAAAAATGGCTATGCTCTATGCCTGGAAGGTAGTGAAGCATGTGAAATCAAATGCGATAGTTTACGCACGTTCAAACAAGGCAGTCGGAATAGGCGCAGGGCAGATGAAAAGGATAGATGCGGCAAAACTCGGCGCCATGATAGCAAAAGATTTTGGGGAGAAGCTCAGCGGATGCGCGATGGCAAGCGACGCGTTCTTTCCGTTCAGGGACGGAATAGACTACGCAGCATCTCTCGGCGTAAAGGCAGTAATACAGCCCGGAGGTTCGATAAACGATAAAGAAGTCATCGCGGCTGCGGATGAACATGGAATGACTATGGTTTTCACCGGCACAAGGCATTTCAGGCATTAGCCCTGTTGAACTTTTGCCCCAGTTCTTCTCAAAATTTCTCTCGCAGCGATAATGCCCGTGACCGCTGCGCCGTTTATCCCTCCGCTAACCCCAGCCCCATCCCCAACAGTGAAAAGGTTTTTTATTTTAGTTGTCTCTAGCTGTTTTGTTATTTCCAATCTAACTGATTTAAATTTGACTTCCGGCGCATACAGCAATGTTCCATCTTCATTCACCCCCGGGATCACTCCGGCAAGCTTGTCCAGCCCCTCCACAATGTCCTCAACAATTCTCGCGGGCATCGCCATGCTTATATCCCCCGGGGTGACGTCCTTCTCTGTCGGCTCAACATAGCTCTTCTCAATCCTCTCCCATGTGCTCCGTCTTCCTCTTTTCAAATCGCCCAGCCTCTGCACTATCGCCTTTCCCCCTCCTATCGTTGTCGCAAGTTTGCATATGCTTTCTCCATACAAAGTTGTGTTTTCTACCGGGTGCGTCAAATAAACCCTCACCAGGAATGCAAAATTCGTGTTGTTGCTCTTCTTATTCTTCATGCTGTGGCCGTTTACAGAAACAAACTTTCCATAATTTTCTGTTATCACGTAGCCGTATGGGTTTGTGCAGAAAGTTCTGACAAAATCGTCGTACTTTTTAGTTCTTATGTGGAATTTCGGGTCCCAGTTTACTTTTGTAACATCCTCCATTACCTCATTCAAGACCTCGACCCTCACTCCGATATCAAGCGGGCCGTACCTGAAGGGAATCCCCAATTTTTTTGCGAGCTCAAGCAGCCATGCCGAGCCGGCCCTTCCGGGCGCGAGAACCGCACAGTCTGCCTCCATTCTCGTTTTCTTCCCGCCCTTCTTTTTTACCGCCACCCCAGCAACCTTCCCATTTTTTATTATTACATCCGTCGCTTCAGTTTCAGTAAAAAATTTCCCTCCGAATTTTTCTATTTTTTTCTTTATCCTTTTCACAACCTCTGGAAGCTGGTCGCTTCCAACATGCTTCTGCTTTATAGGGATGTATTTCACTCCCGCCCTCAGCGCTTTTTTGTAAAGCTCTTCGGATTTTGGGTGGATCTTCGCCCTTCCATCCACCCCTGCTTCCGTAAAGATGCTGTCAACATACTCCATGTATTCTTCCGCTGCGCTCTGCGGGAGAAATTCGAGCATGTTCCCGCCGATTTCAGGGTGCAGGTTAATTTTTCCATCAGAAAATGTTCCGCTCCCACCCATTCCGCGTATATAGTGGTATCCTGCTTTTTCCGGGTCTTTCATCATCTGTTTTCTTTCTTCAATATCAAGGCCCATGTCAACAGCAATAACCTCTGCGCCGTGCTTTGCGAGTTCATAGG
This sequence comes from Microcaldota archaeon, assembly GCA_964467175.1. Lineage (GTDB taxonomy): Archaea > Micrarchaeota > Micrarchaeia > Anstonellales > J096 > JAWAFD01. Next base: position 12,810 of record CAYXNY010000041.1, read on the forward strand.
CAGCAAACATGCCCGCAGGGCCGGCACCGACAACGATCACCCTAACCATCCTATCCCCTCTTTTCCATTTCTTTCTTCACTAGGATATTCATCCACACCCCAAGAATTGTCGCCGCTATAAAAAATAAAAACTGCAGCCAATCCCCAAGAACATAGTAAAGGCTATAACCCCCTAATGCGTTGAAAATCGGAAGGACCTGCGCTATGTTGTAGTGTTTTTTGATCCACGCCACCTGAAGCGCGAGTGGAAGAAGCAGAAAAAAGAAAAAGAAGCTCCAAAATATAATGTCTGCGCTCGCTTCGTCAAGCCTATACCCTCCTTTTACATCAAGCAATGCAAGGAGCACAACAAAAAGCAGCGAAAATAGCGGAAAATACATGAATACCAGTTGTCCCTCTTTTTCCTCCGCGCCAGCCCAATCCTTTTTTACATCCATTTTCTCATCCCCAATAAAGTGGCACAAACTAGTGCAAAAAGAATTGTCGCGGCGCATGGTTTTTCTTCGGATTTCTGCTCCTCCTGCCTCTCAACTTTTATCGGAGAAGGTTTGCTTTCCGGTTGTTCAGCTTCGCCGCTCGCATTCTCTTCCGGCATTCCTTCGCTTTCATTCTCCTCAGGTGCCGGCGGGATGACTGTTTCCACATTGCGCATGATGTAAAACCCCTCCTCCCCTTCTTTGCATTCATCCACATTGAAATTTATCAGCATCTTTCTGTAGGTGGGTTTGTCTATTCTTATCTGGAATAGCTTCGTCATGAATTTATAGTTTCCAGTAAACCAAAGACGGGCTTTTCCTTCCTTATCCGTTACGCCATTGTTGAGAACTCCATATTCGTACATCAAAAAAACCGTTGCGTTGTCTATCGGCTTCCAATCATACAGAAAAACATCAACCGTTTTGTTTTCGCATGCCACATAAATGTTTCCTGTAAATGAGTATATCTCGCTCTTGTTTTCCAGTTCAAATTCCTCCATCGCAACTGTTTTTGCGAATGCAAAGGAAAGCAGAAGAAAAACAAACAGCAGTTTCTTCATGCGTTGATTTCACCAGTTAGGTTTAAAAAATATGCCCGCAATTCTGTTTCATGTATGATGCCTTTTTTCTGCTCGGCCTAACAATAATTCTCGGCTGGATTTCTGTCTATGTTCTTAAAAAATACTACATTTCCCAGGTTCTTCTCCTCATGCTTTTCGGTTTTTTACTCGGGCCGGTGTTTAATGTGGTTGACATCTCCGAGCAGGCGATAATACGCGCCATCTATCCGTTTATGTCTGTTCTTGCCTTGATTATCCTCCTTTTTGATGCAGGCATTTCCTTTAAACTTCACAATATTTTCCAGACCCTAAACAAAACAACCATATTCGCCTGCCTGGTTTTTATTTTATCCGTGCTTTTTACGCTTATTCTTATGCCAATACTAAATCTGGACATCTTACACGCCATGATAATCGGCGCCACTCTCGGCGGGACATCCTCTGCGATAGTTGTTTCCATGCTCGAACCATTAAAAGTTCCGGATGAAACCTCCTCGCTCGTAATCCTGGAATCAGTCATCACCGATGTTCTTGTAATAATCAGTGTTTTTGTTCTTATACAGATTTCGCAGGCATCCGTCATTTCATTCAACGCCGTCCTTAATGACATTGTAGCATCCTTTGCAATCGCCATTATATTCGGGGCTTTTGCGGCATATGCGTGGTATAAACTCATGAGCCGGCTCCCCACTTTCGGTTTCGATTACATGCTTACGCTTGCAGTCTTGTTCATTGTTTATGCCGCAAACGAGGCTATAAATTCCAGCGGCGGGCTTTCTGTTTTTGTTTTTTCGCTTGCTTTCGCCAATTTCAAGCAGGCCCCGGAGTATTTTTCTTCTGAAAGAAAGCCGATGGAGGAAAAGAAGATACGAACAATGCAGTATGAAATCACATTCTTTGTAAGGACATTCTTCTTCACGTACATAGGCCTGCTCTACCCGCTTTTCAAGTTTGACTTCGTCTACTTTATTGTGAGCATACTGCTTGTGGCGTTATACCTGGCCGCGAGATATATTGTATTTAAGTATATGCTCATTAAAAACAAAAAATTCGAAAACATAATTGTTTTTATGTTCCCGCGCGGGTTAGCGGCGGCGGTTATGGTTGGAATAGTAGCCAGCTCAGGCATAATCATCCCGGGCTTCGAAATAATAGCATTTACGGTGATATTCCTCACCAATTTAATAGCGACTATTGCTGTTTTTGTGAAGCAAAGGGAGACAAACAAAAAATTTTCTGAAGAGGAAAGCGCGGAAATAAAAAAGAAAAAATAGCCCCAGAAGGGATTTGAACCCTTGACCTGCCGATTACAAGTCGGCCGCTCTACCAGGCTGAGCTACTGAGGCGCAAGAATATATCACCCGTAATGTCCGACCCCTTTTTCTTCAATCTCTATATATTTTTTTATTTCTTTCTTCAATTCACTCCTCTCTTTTTCGCTTATCTTTATTCTGCCTATTTTTTCCGCCCAAAGCGAGAGGGCGTCTGCCATTATCGGCATTATTTTCTCCTTCCCGTAAAAAAACGGCGCGAATGAAAGCAATACCCTCAGCGCATATGTATTGTTGCTTTCCCCCAGGATGCTGACCGCTTTTTCCGAGAGCATCTGCGTTTCAAAGCTGTTTACGAGCATGTACCTGGAGAGATGGTAGCTCACGAGCTTTATGGAGAACACATCGTCAAATTTCCCCAGCAGGTCGAATGTTTCAAATATTCCATCCAGGCTTCCAGAGTAGTCAAAAACCCTCCTGAATATTCCCTGCCTTACCTTATTTGCATCCTCCTCTTTATACCTCGCCTTCATTCCCTCAAAATTGTGGAAATCCCTGTACTCCTTGGCCGAGCAGAGTTTCTCGTGCAGTATGAACAATATTGTGTTTTTTATAACCTGGTCCTCCTTTTTGTACATCTTCACAAGTGCATATTTAGCGTCCTCTTTTTTTTCGTAGTCCGTGAATACAGGATAGTTGTAAATTGTTATAATAAGTCTATCTATCTCTTTTATTTTTTCCATCATTTTTGGGTCTGGCGCCGGCTGGACCGGCTGAGTTGCACTGCCCGGTTCGTTTTTTATTTCGCCCTCCTTCCTATCCCTCATGCAATCTCCTCTTTTCAATCTCTAACTTTTAAAAACACAAAACATTAAAAATCTGCTCATGCCTGCGCTCATCTTCGTTACCGGGAACAAGGGCAAGTTCAGGGAGGCGAGAGAAATTTTATCAACCGGAGGAATAGAAATAGCCAACAAAAACCTTCCGATTGAAGAGAAAAGAGGGACGCTTGAAGAGATTGCCGAGGACGCCGCGGAGCAGGCATACGCGAAGCTGAAAACCCCTCTTTTCGTTGAGGACTCAGGGCTTTTTATACATGCGCTGAACGGGTTCCCGGGGGAATTTTCCGCGTGGGCTTTTAAAAAAATAGGAAACAGAGGCATACTGAAACTCATGGGTGGTGAGAAAAACAGGCGCGCACATTTCAAATCGGTTGTCGCATATGCAGACAAGAATGGAATAAAACTTTTTGATGGCGTATGCACCGGTGCGATAGCCCGGAAAGTAAGAGGGACGGGCGGTTTTGGATACGACCCCATCTTTGTCCCTAAAGGAGAAAAATTCACGTTTGCTGAGAGAGAAGATTTAAAAACAGTACTCTCCCATAGATATAAATCTCTTAAAAAACTATTAGAATATTTGAAAATTTGAAAAAAGATAAGAGCATGAAGGTTGGGAAATATGGCGAGAATGCATTCCAAGAAAAAAGGAAAGAGCGGAACAAAAAGGCCGAAGAGGAAGGAAAATGCCGAATGGGTTGACAGCGCGGAAGCCAAGAAAACAGCGCAGAGGCTTGCAAAGCAGGGCGTTCCCCCCGCAAAAATAGGCCTTATCCTGAGGGATCAGTACGGCGTTCCTTCGTTTAGAGCGGCGGCCGGCAAAAAACTTACTGCCTATTTGAGGGATGAAGGGCTTTACAAAAAATTCCCAGAAGACCTTCTCCAGCTTTTTAGGAAGGCCGTCCGGATGAGGGAGCATCTGAAAGCAAACAAAAAAGATATCCACAACAGAACAAAACTTTCGCATACTGAATCGAAAATCATGCGGTTGCTCAGATATTATAAAAAAATCGGCAGGGTGCCAGCGGACTGGAGGTACGACCCGGAGCAGGCGGCGCTTTTGATCAGGTGATTGAGGTGATTGAATGGCTGAGAAGAAACCCCCGATGAAATCAGGGAAAAAAGTTGTTGACAAATGGAAGACAAAACAATGGTACAATGTTGTTGCTCCGGAAGTTTTTGAGGGAAGGGTGGTCGCCGAGATAGTCGCTTCTGAGCCGGACCATCTTCTCAACAGGATCGTTCCTGTCAACCTCATGGACATAACCGGCAAGATGTCCCAGCAGAATATATATACGACAGTGAAATTCAGAATAACCGAGGTGAAGGGGAACAATGCTTACACGAAAATAATAGGCCATGAGCTCGCTCCCGGCTACATTAAAACCCTTGCAAGAAAGGGCAGGAGCATCATCCACTACGTTGTGCCGATGGAGACGAAAGACGGGAGGAAGGTTAAGGTAAAGATTGTTGGGGTCACTTTCAGCAAGGTCAGCGCGAACACAAAGAAGAACCTTCGGAATGCTCTCGTGAAGGCAGTGCTCGAAAACGGAAAGCCCATGGGATACGATGAGCTGATGAAGGAAATAGTGTACGGAAATTTTGCAAACAAGCTATTCTCTGTCGCAAACGCCATAAACGCCATGAGAAGGGTGGAAGTCAGGAAAACCGAGCTTGAGGAAACATTTCGGACGGTAGGATAGCATGATGCCGAACATGGACCCTAAGCAGATGGCTAAACTGATGAAGCAGATGGGGATAAACACGAATGAGATAAGGGCAAAGGAAGTCGTGATCGAAACAGAGGATAAAAAAATAGTAATAGAGAACCCGCAGGTCGTTGAAATTTCCATGCAGGGCCAAAAAAGCTACCAGATCTCCGGGACGGTAAAAGAGGAAGAAAAACTTTTTTCAGAAGAGGATGTTCGGATGGTCGCCGAGCAGGCGAACTGCACCCCGGCGGAAGCTGCGAAAGCCCTCAAAGAAACAAATGGGGACATTGCGGAAGCGATAATACGGCTGCAAAAATAGTATGAGCAGGATGATATTTCAAAACCCGCAGGGGAGATTTTTTAAAATATTCTATGATAGATAATAGAGCTGAGGGCCTGTAGCTCAGCCCGGTCAGAGCGTTCGACTGATAGAACCCTTTTTGCTCGCGCAAAAAGCGTTTCATCGGAAAACGGAGATCGAAAGGTCCTGGGTTCAAATCCCAGCAGGCCCATTGAAAATTTTATCCATCCTTTACCTTACCATGATATAGGCGAGAATGAGCACGACTCCGACAAGCCCGATATAGAAAATAATTTCCTCTGGCATGAATAATTTTTAAACACTTGTTTTTATTAATCTTTTGATGAAAGTTGCGATAGTCGGGGATACGCATTTTGGGTATTACAGGTTTGAAGAGGACGGCTACAGACAGGGAGAGCAGGCGCTCCTGAAAGCCGCAGAAATGGCCGATATGATAGTGCACACAGGAGACATGTTCGATGCGGTGGTTCCGAAGTTTGAGGTTATACGACGCGTTCTGGATATACTTAAAAAAATAAAAAAACCAATTTTTGCAATCCACGGAAACCATGAGAGAAGAACAAGGGGCCAGACCAATGTTCTGAAAATTTTGGATTCCGCGGGCCTGCTTAAATACCTTCACAATGAAGTAGCTTCATTTGGAAATGTTTCCATCCTTGGGGTAGGAAGCATTCCGGAGGATATGGCTGTGGATGGGATACAGAAATCGGTTTCCATCAACATAGAAAAAATGAATGGGTTCAGAATACTTGCAATCCACCAGATGATAGCAGGCGTGGGCTACGGAGGATATGAGCTGGACCTGGATTTTGTTGAAAAGCTTCCCTTTGACCTGATAGTAAACGGCCACATGCACAAGGCAGGAGTTTTTATGAACGGAAAACTCATCATCCCAGGGAGCACCGTAGTTACCCAGCTGAGAGAAGATGAATCAGATAAAAAGGGGTTCTATATATACGATACTGAAGCCAGAAAAGCCGAGTTCGTAGAAATATCCGCCAGGCCCTTCTTCATTGAAAAGATAGAATTCAGAGGGGAGGGGGTAGAAGAGGCGAGGAAAAAAATACTTGAGGCGTTTGAAAAAATAAAAAAGCAGAACCACAACGCGATAGTTAAAATAAAGCTGACCGGAAGCTTAAGGGAAGGGCTTAGGCCCAGCGATTTTTCGTTTGATTCCATCAATGACCTTTTTGTGCAGAACGACATGGAGGAAAAGACTCTCGCGGAGAGGATAAAGGGCATACAGGAGGTCAGGCAGGAGAAAATGAGCGTAAGGGAGAGGATTTTGAGCGAGATATCGAAACAGCTGGATGGAAAAATACGTTTTTCCCCTTCAGAAATGTTCGAGCTTCTTTCCGAGGATCCGGAGAGGGCTTATGAAAAAATATTAAAAGAGGCAAAAGAGGATATAGAACCGGAGGGATAAAAAATGATTGGTGTGATCGGAGGGTCTGGTTTTTATGAGCTGGCCAAGGATGTTAAGCGTCAGAAAGTCCCGACTCCTTACGGAAGCGTTTTTGTTTCAGTAGCGGAGATAGACGGAAAAGAGGTTGCGTTCATCCCTAGGCACGGTGATAACCATTCCATTCCTCCGCACAAGGTGAATTATAGGGCGAACGTTTGGGCTTTGGAGCAGCTGGGGGCGACCGCCGCTTTCACAACATACGCATCCGGAATAATATCAAAATATAAGCCCGGCGACCTTATTCTTCTCGAGGATTTCATAAGCTTTTTCGCCCATGAAACGTTCTTTGATAGTTTTGAAGACGGCCCGCACCATACAGATGTCAGCGAGCCGTTCAGCAAGGAGCTGATGGAATACGCAGAAGAGGCTGCGGCCATTCATGCTATCGGACTTAAGAAAGGCGGCGTTATCGCAACAACAATAGGGCCGAGGTTTGAAACTCCCGCCGAAGTAAAGGCTTTGAAAAAAATGGGCGCAAACCTCGTCTGCATGACGGCCGGGCATGAGGTTCCGCTTTTTACCGAGGCAGAGATTCCTTTGGTCAGCATAGCAGTAGGAACTAATCTTGCCGCAGGTCTTTCCGGCCACAGGCTTACACACCAAGAGGTTGTTGATATGATGATAAAGAAAAGAGAAGAGGTAAAGCTTATATTAAAAGAGTTTGTGAAGTTTATTGACTGATAAACGGTCTTTTGTGGGGGGGGGTAGTATGATTCTTGAAGCTAGGGAAAGGAAATACAGGCTTTATAGGATAAGAAAAGCTGACCTGCCAACGAACACCTACATCTTCTGTTCCAACGCTTCCCGCAAGATTCTTTACAACCCGCATACAGCCGGAAAAACGCTTCAAGAAAGAATGGAAGGGCTGAGCGATATTTTTGTAGATATAGCTGCAAAAAAGGCTTTGAAAGGGCTCAATTTTGAAAATGTTGTAGAGCTGGTCCTGCTTACCGGCGGCTTATACTATAATATAGCAAGAGGGTTTAGAAAAGCATACGGGTACGCGCTTCCCCAATGCTTCTTGGGAATAAAACGCCATAAGGTCGAAGGAACAGAAGGCGAGTTTCAAGCTGTTTCTACATATGAAAATTTTGAATCCCTCCCAAAAAATCCAGCTGCCATAATTGGAGATACTATAGCTACCGGGTCCACGCTCGTCACCGCCATCGAACATCTTGAAAAAGCGTTGGAGGAAAGCAACGAGAAGCTGAGTAGGCTGGTGATATGCTCGCTTGCATGCTCAACAGAGGGCGCGAGAAGAATAAGAAAAATTGAGGAGAGAATGAAAAAAACAAACGAGGACCTTGATGTTTTCCTCATTGTTGCCGAGCAATTCTTCCATTTAATGCCCGATGGAACCGACCTGCGTTTTCTCAGAGAAGACAGCCTGATGCCGGATGAGACGAGGGAGTATACCCTAAAAAAATACGGAGAATTTCTCGGAAGGGAGATGAAATGCGCAGTATTCGATTGGGGTACGAGGTGCAAGAACCCAAAAAAGCATTATATGGAATTCCTTGAATTTGGAGAAGAAATACTAAAAAATCCAATGGCGGATGAAAAAGCGAAAAAAGAGATAAACAGGATGATTTCTGAAGCAAGGGCAGAGATGAAGATTTTCAAAAGAAGGTTTTAATTTCTATTTTCTATTCAGCAATTTTGCGATCTCTCCAAATGTCCTTGCCGCTATCCTAAGGGTATTGTTTTCAGCTTCGCTTGCGGCTTTCTTTTCCTCTTCTGTTTCTGCGAATGATTTTCCAGGTATCGCGCCAACCGCCGCTATAACAAGGCCGCTGTGGACCGTTATTCCCTCCCTTCGGAATTCTGATGCAATAACATCTATCATCATCTCTTCCATTTCGGTGCTTACTATTCCGTAATCATCCCTTAGCTTGGCGAATTCCTCTTCCCCCATTTCAGCATAAAGAGAATCCTTTGTGAAGTTTGGCCCTACTACAATGTTATCCAGCCCAAGGCTTTTCGCTGCTTTTTTGAGATACTCGATAAGCTCTTTCGAACATTCTGTTTTCAGATATCGTCGGTCGTTGCTTATGCTCAAACCTTGGTTTTCAGCCACGGCTTCCATCAGGTCTATTCCTGCGAAACTCAATTTTGAAAGGGCGGATTGCATAATAGCGCCTACTAAACCATAGCTTTCGTTTGCTATGACTATGTCTCCTATGGAAACTTTTGCTTTTGAAGGAGAGAAGCTGTTAACCCCTCCGCATGTTCCTGCGCGGACAACATAAATTCCATTGCTCTTTATCCATCTGCCATTTAGGTTATACCCATCTTCTCTTGTGAAATAAAGCGCTTCTTTCAAGTTTATCTGAGTCGCTGGGCAACCCATCTGAGTTTCAACAACCGATAGCGGAACAGGAAATCCATCATGCTCCACCACTCCAATGAGCATGGAAATTCTTCCATAGGCTTCCAACCCAAACCTTGCGAGTGCTTCTTCATCTAAAAAAATCGGGTTCTTCATCCCCAATACATATACTGCCTTTTTTACCCTGACCCGGCTTCCAACCGCTATCATAAACGGAGGAAGCATTCCCTCATTGTCCTTTAGGTAAGGAATATCCTTCCATTTTTCCAGTTCGTGGAGATGGCCGACTGCCGTATGTATTCCGAGCGGTTTAAGCCGCTCCTTCCCCTTAATCCTCTCTTCTGACATATAAACACCTTATATATAACTAACCCCAATAGCTTAAAAATCTGCTTGCGTGAACGCTTAAAACCTTCCTGTTTTCCAAAAAACTTTTGCTCTCTCTTTTATCTTCTCTGCGTACTCTGGCTTTACTCTCCTTCTTTTAAAAGAAAAATCAAGGAGGGTAAGTAGCTCGTCCTCTTCAATTCTATACCGCCCGTATTCTTTCAGCATGCTTCTAACGAAGTACGGGCTTTCTTGCTCATCGGCTTTCGGGTTTAGTTTCATTTTCCATATTTTTTCTTTTAGCGCGTCATCCTTGATGTCAGAAATTTTTTTTGTTGCGCACACTTTATACACATCCCTTAAAATAAGCATAAAAAGATAATCCTCGTTGAAAATTTTTCTTGCATTTTCTATTAACCTTTCTCCCTCCTCGTTAGTTTTTAAGATGAGAAGCTGCTGCGACAACCCGCATATTTCGTGCGTAAGCAAAACATTTGAAAGCATCTGAACATGCAGAACTTCTTCTTTTAATTCTTCGGGAACATTCACCTCGCTTTTGCTCAAAATAAATATATCTATATCTGTAATATCGTGAGGATTGTCCATTCTGTAAACACTGCTTCCGTATATATACGCAGCCTTTATCTCTTTGTTCTTCAAGACCTCGCAGAGCCAGAGGTAAAATCCTATCCAGTTGTTGTGAAGCCCTCCTATTGGCGAAAGGCTTCCATAAAGCCGTTCTATAATCCCTATAAATTTATCAATAACTATAGTCGGTTCTATCTTCAGCTCCTCGTAGTACTTTGCAGGCGGAATGTAGCTGAATATGGGAATGGTTTCCATAAGTGTATTAGTGTGTAAAAAGGTTTAAAAATATGTATGGAGTTAGGATTAAAAAGAATTATCCTGAAATTCCATTATGCTCCTCATAAAAAACGTTCTCATCGCGACCCAGAATGCAAAAAGGGAAATTCTTCGCGGCAACATTCTCATAGAAGGAAACAAAATAAAGGTGGTTGGAAGCACAAAAAAACTTGAAGAAGCGAGGGAGGTAATAGAAGGGCAGAATATGGTTGCGATTCCCGGGTTCATAAACACAAGCACGCACATTCCGATGACGCTTTTCAGGGGGTATGGCGAGGGCCTTCCCTTGCAGGAATGGCTGGAAAAGAAAATATGGCCTGCCGAAAGAAAGCTTACGAACGATGATTTGTACTGGGGCTCGATGCTGGGAATCGCGGAAAGCCTGCATTCCGGAATCACAACATTCCTTGACATGTATGTTAAAGACATCAATTATATTGGAAAAGCGATAGAGCATTCCGGGATAAGGGGCTTTATCTCCCTTGGAATGATGGATGTTGGAGGAATAAGCGGAAGCGTAGGCGAGCAGCTGAAAAAAACAGAAGAGATAAGGAAGAGATGGGAAAGGAGCGAACGCGTGAATGTTGCTGTTGCATGCCATGCGCCCTACACGTGCAGCGATGAGCTGATAATGGAAGCGAAGGAATATGCAACCACCCACGGCTTGGTCTTCCACATCCACGCGGCAGAAACGAGAAAAGAGGTTTTTGACCTGCTGAAAACCAAGAAAATGCGCGTCATAGAATACCTCGATTCCCTGAATGTTCTGGATAAGAAAACCATACTCGCCCATGGCTCTTGGGTGACGAAAAGGGAGATCGGCATAGTTGCGAAAAAAGGAGCTCACATAAGCTCAAACACCATTTCAAACCTAAAGCTCGCAACCGGCGGCATCTGCCCTCTTCTGGAGTATAAGGAAGCGGGTGCAAATGTTACACTTGCAACGGACGGCGCCTCAAGCAACAATTCCCTGAACATGTTCGAAACAATGAAGATGGCATCCCTTCTTCAGAAGCATTCCCATTGGGACGCAACCGCGATAAACGCCCAGGATGCGCTTGATTTTGCAACCATAAACGGAGCAAAGGCGCTTGGAATAAACGCTGGGAGCATAGAGGAAGGAAAGCTTGCAGATATTGTTCTCCTAAAACTTGATTCAAACCTCATTCCGGTCCATAGCATAGTTGATAACATCGTTTACGCCGGCAACCCTTCAAATGTTGCGTACGTAATTGCTGATGGAAAAATCGTTCTGAGGAACGGAAGGCTCGCATTATTCGACGAGAATGAGGCGAGAAAGCAGGTTCAGATGAGGGCCGAAAGGTTGTGCAGATGATTTCCATAGATGAGGCGAAAGTTCTCAGCTGGTTTGCGAAGCCTGAGAAGATTTCAAGCGAAATAAAATTCTCTCATTTCAGGATTGAGAGCAACGGAGAGGCGGTTCTCATAAATGAAAAGGAAAAAACCACAGAAAATCTTACTGAAAAATTGGGTGCAAGGGGGAAATTGCTTCTCTCATCGCAGGAGGAGGAGCGCGCATCGGTTTTCTTTTTTCCAGAAGGAGAAAGCGTATGCAAAAGGGTCGACCTCTTTTTTCCTAGGGAAGGAGGAATTGCGATGGATGTTGCGGACTACTCCCTCGGCTTCAAACTTTCAAAAAGTTTTTCAGCTCACGCAAAAAACAAGGCCGTGATTGTTGTGGACACAAAAAACAAAAAATACATATTCATAAATTCAAGAGGGGAAAGTTTTTCTTCTAATATAGACATAGAGAAATATGCTTTTTGCTTTGTGATCGATGACAACCGCGCAGCTATGGCAGACAAAAATAGATTATATGTAGTTGTAAGCGGAGAAAGGGGTCTTTATGAGCTCGGGGATTTGGAGAAGGAAAATGGATGCCTGCTTTCCCAGCCCCTTTTTGGGGTTGGCGAAGATGGGGGCTATGAATGGCTTGCTTTTAAAGATGAAAAATGGAGTTCCTCCTGCATCCTTGTTTCAATCGGAGAAAAAGAAACGCTTGGATTTATGACCTGCGAATTTCGCAAGTTGAAATAATCCTTCTAGGCTCAAAAAAAGTAAGGGTTATGTCCCCTTTGCTGATATAATACACATCGCTTCCTTTTTCTGGCTTTGCATAATCGCCAGTTAGCCAGTAATACGGGGTGCCGTCTGGGTCTATTCTTTTTACGATCTTCGGGGTTAGCCTGTGCTGCTGCGGCTTTGCAAAAACAATTTTTGTTTTCTTTGTAAGTTTCTCAGGAAGATTTACATTCAAGGCCTGGCCTTTTTTCAATTTGTCTTTATACCCGCCGATTATCTTTCTTATCCAATGCCCCATTTTCTCCTTGTCCCCCCATTTCCAATCCGCTTCTTTCCAGTGCCCTAATTTTGCCCTAGAAAAAGCGATCGCCGGAATGCCAAAAAGCGCCCCTTCAATCGCTCCGCCAACCGTTCCTGATGAGAAGATAGAATGAAGGCTCGTGTTGTCTCCAAGGTTTACGCCTGAAATAACCAAATCCAGTTTGTACCTTCCGATCGCAAAATAAACGCAGTCCGCAGGCGTTCCATTTATCGTATACACATTTTTTCTTATTCTATTCACCCTTGCCGGCTTGTGAAAAGTCATGGATTTGCTTACAGCGCTGCTCTGCCTTTCTGGAAAAATTCCAACCACTTTTTTGTCTATTTCCTTCGCTATCTCCATCAAAAGCTTTGCTGATTCGGTATACCCATCATCATTCGTAACTAATATCATTCTATCACTACGGATGGATCCTCATCCTGTCCCTTGGGAAAAGCATTGCCTCCCTTATATTTTTTACTCCTATGGCGGTCATCGTGAGCCTCTCAAGCCCGAAGCTCCAGCCGGCATGCGGAGGAGCACCGTACCTGAATGCATCTATGTAGAATTCAAAATCTAGCGGGTCCAGCCCCCTTTTCCTTATCTGTTCTTCAAGCAGTTCCGGGATGTGAATCCTCTGCGCCCCGCTTGCTATCTCCATTCCCATGTACATAAGGTCGTATGCTTTGCATATCTCTTCGTTCTCTTCGTACGGCATAGAATAGAACGCCCTTACTTTCGTAGGCCAGTCCTTTATTACAAACGCATCTTCATTAAGTATTTCATAGAGTTTCTTTTCAGCTTCCTTTGAGAAATCGCTTCCCCATTCCATTTTGTACCTGTTCTCGTTCAACAGCTCGACAAGTTCTGTGTATGTATAAACCTTTACGTTTTTTATATCTCTGAAATCTTTATTTAAACTCAAAACATCCTCTTTATTTATCCTCCTCAGCATCTCCTTGAACACATATATAAGCATTTCTATAGCTTCCTTGTCCGTGTAGAAAGCCGCCTCTATATCCATCTGTATTATCTCGTTCAGATGGGTTGTTGTGTTGTGCTTCTCAGCCCTGAAAACAGGTGTTGTGATAAAAACTTTTTCCAGCCCTCCAAGAACCGCAAGCTGTTTATAAATCTGCGGGCTCTGCGCAAGGTATGCTTTCTGTTCAAAATACTGAATAGGAAAAACATCCGCCCCTCCTTCGCTCGCCGCCCCTATTATTACGGATGGGTGAATTTCAATAAACCCTTTCTCCAGAAGCGCATTCCTAAACGCATTTACTATTTGGGATTTTATCTTGAATATGCCCAGTACCTGTTTTTTTCTCAAATCTATAAACCTGTAATCTAATCTTGTATCCATCTCGCTGTCAACCACTCCGGTAGGGTCCACTGGGAGCTTTTTCGTCACCTTCCCAAGGAGTTTAAACTCTTTCGGAATGACCTCTACTCCATCAGGCGCTATCTTGTTTTCCACCACTTCGCCTTTTACATAAACTACATCTTCTTTATTTACATCCATCGCATTCAAGACCTCCTCGCTGACCTTTCCCTGTTTTGCAGTAATCTGAATAATTCCAGTCCAGTCCCTGAGCAGAATGAATTTTAGCCTGCCTAGGTTCCTTACCTCATGCACCCATCCGCATAAACCAACCTCGCCTTTTTTTTCTTTTGCCTCTGCGACAGAATGGTCCTTCAGCATGAATGAAGATGAGAAGAAAGTGTTTTTAAATGCTTTTTACACAATTTAGTACCTACTCCTGTGTTTGCGCCCGCGGAAGCCATGCACCGGCGCGGTCGGTTGTTTTTTCAGCATAAGTTCTTTGTCTGGATTTTCTCCTTTTATTCTCTGCTCAACTCTATAAAGAGCTTTTGTTCTATCTACTCCATCCCTATCTTTCCACGTGTTCACCATCCTTCTCGCGGCGCTGGATTCTTTTCCGATTTCAACAAGCGCGTCCTCCAATAATTTATCTTTTGTTACATTAAATATTAACAGCCCCACCATCTCTCTTACGCTCTCATCGTTTTCTTTATTTTTTTTGAAAATATTGAAAATCGTTCTCACCATCCTTTCTCTCAATATGCGCGCTTCTTCCTCATTTTTTTCTTCCCTCAACCTCTTCCTAAGATAATACGCGAGCTTATAGAAAATTTGGATATTTTTGCTCACTACCTCCTCAACAATCTCAAACGGCTCCTCACCGGTGTTTCTGAACATTCTTCCGCACACGACTTCAATCGTCTTTAAAGATTTGAGATTGCCTCTTGCCAGATGTATAAGAATGGCTTTTGCGTTTTCTCTCATTGCTGCATCTAGCTGCGTATCCCCTTCATAAAAAACAAGCGCCTTTCCAACCCTGTTTATTGTATGGATGTCCTTCTCAGCAAGCTTTGAAAAAATTTCTTTCAGCACATTAAGGTTATAGCTCTTTCCAATTATTTCTGGTTTTACTAGAGTTTCCGCAACGATTAAGGGATTTCGGCCGAATTCAATTATCCTAAACATCTCTTGTCTGTACTCTTCAAAAGGAAGCCCGCGTGCAATCTGGAGAATATATTCTTTGCTATATCTCCTCATAGTTTTATTTGTTATACAAAAAGAATTTAAATGGTTAGTATAGAAGACCGAGCAGTGGCAGAACCCTCAGAGCGACCGCTCCGAGCGCTATTGCGAAAAATATTTGAAACACAGTCACGATAAGAGCCTTCTTCCATCCGAACTCCTTCGCAAGGGTTGCAATCGTCGCAGCGCATGGAATGTAGAATATCGAGACGAGCGTAAAGACAACCATCTGCAGGGGGCTAAGAACTTCGCCGAAATTCTCTGTACCGAGCACTGCAGCGAGCAGTACGAGTGCAAGCTCTTTTCTGAGAAAACCAACTATCAGCGTTATTCCAACAATAGACGGCAGTCCGAGCAGGCCGACGGTTACGGGGGAAAGAAAACCCGAAAGATACCCAAGCAGGCCGAAAAAATCCAGGGTGTTGATTACAAATGTTGATAGTATTATTATCGGGAATGCCACAGCAACATAGTGTTTTATCTGTAGAAATGCGTGTCTGATTATTGCCCCAATATCAGGCATTTTGTATGATGGCATGTTCATAATAAGCCCGACAGGTTTTGTTATTACGAACTTGGAAACGAGAAGCCCCAGCATAAAAATAATAAGAAGGTTGAACGCGTAGATTCCCATAGCCCATTCAAACCCCAAAAATGCGCCAACAACACCCAGTATGATAACGCTTCTTGCGGCACATGGCACCATGGTGGCAAGAAAAGCTGTAAGGAACCGCTGGTCTTCTGATTCCATTATCCTGCATCCTATGCATGCAGGAACCGAGCAGCCATAACCGAGAAACATCGGTATGAATGCCTTTCCATGCAGGCTGATTTTGTGCATCAGCCCATCGGTGAGGAATGCAATCCTGGGCAGATAACCGGATGCTTCAAGAATGGCAAGAAAAATATAGAATGGAACGATGTAGGGAATTGCAATCGTGATTCCGGCGATAATGCCCTCGACAACCGCTTTCCAGAAAAAAATGAAAAGCGCATGTGAAGAGATTTCCTGAGGGATGTTCTGCCTGAAATGTTCAACTAGTTGCGTGGTATAATCAGAAGTTATACCCCCTAATCCAAATATAAGGAAAAACATGAGCAGAAGGATAGCTGCCAGAAATGCATAACCGGAATATCCATGGAGTAGAGCATCATCCAGCCTCTCCGTCAGCGTTCGGCCGACTGCCCTTTCCCTCTGGCATTTTTTTACTATGGCATGGATATACTCATACCGCTTAGATACGCTTTTGGGAAACGTCTTTTTTGTTTTCCTCTTACAGCTCGCCGCGTTTATGCTTTCTATCATCAGCTGCTGCATCCCCTTGCCATGCGTGGCGATTGTCGGGACAACAGGCACGCCGATAAGCTTGGAAAGTTTTTTTGCATCGATTTCCCGGCCCTTTTCCCTTGCAACATCAACCATGTTCAGTGCAATGACAACATTCGCGCCGAGTTCAATGAGCTGAAGTGTAAGAAAAAGGCTCTGCTCAAGCGAAGCAGCATCCGCGACATCTATGACAACATCCGGCTTCTGCTTTTTTATAAAATCCCTCGCTATCTCCTCCTCCTGTGAAAATGCCGAAAGTGAATAGATACCCGGAAGGTCTGTGATTTTAATTCTCCTTCCCAAAAAATCAAGTCTTCCTTCGAATTTTTCCACGGTTTTTCCGGGCCAGTTTCCTACGTGTTGTTTTTCACCCGTCAGCTGATTGAATATCACGGATTTGCCTACGTTTGGATTTCCTGCGAGTGCAATCGTCATTTCACTCATTCGCTAACCTCAACATATATTTTTTGTGCTATCCCACTTCCGACCGCAATTTCCGAACCCCTTACGAGCAGTTCTATTGGGCAGCCATACCTTGATGCCCTCACAACCTTAACGACCGTTCCCTTCGTAAGGCCGAGCTCCATTATTCTTCTGCATACACTTATTCCTCCTTGGATGTAAACAATTCTTCCTTTTTGCCCTGCTTTTAATTCTGCCAGTGGCATTGTATTTTTTTCCTTTGCGAGCTCGGTGGCTTTTTCAAAAGCCCTTTCTGACTCTTTGGAAAGTGCATGCTCAAGCGCGCACGCGTTCCTATGCGCGTTTCTCTTTCTTAGGCCGAACATCATGAGAAAATCTTCAATCAAGCGATGCTTTCTCAATACCACCTTGCCAGCCCCCTCACCTTTTTTAGTCAGCACGACCCCTTTGTAGGGAGTTAGTTTAACAAATCCTTTTTTTTCAAGTTTTTTGAACATCTCGCTCACGCTTGCCGGAGAAACCGAGAGTTCTTTTGCCATGCCGGTTGTCGTTATCTTCTCCCCTTTCTGTTTTCTCCTGTACATTACCTCTAAGTATTCTTCCATCTCCTTGTTCTCTAATGCCATGAGATATTTAGGCGCGCCTAAATTTAAAAAGGATTGCTATCTTTTGTATCCTAATTTTCTTAAAAACTCTTTCCTCTCCTTTTTGTCCTCTTCTTTTTCAATTCCAGCCGGTTTTTCTCCATCTATTACTCCTAAAATTCCCCTTCCTTTCTCTGTTTCCGCAACTATCACCTGCAACGGATTCGCTGTTGCTGCATAGATGTTGCAAACCTCGCTCGCATTTTTTATTCTATTCAAAACATTTACCGGAAATCCATTCTTTATAAATATTATGAAGGAGTGGCCCGCGCCTATCCTCATCGCTTCTTTCTCCGCATGCCTCACAAGCTCCTCGTCGTTTCCGTCGCTTCGTATAAGTTTTTTTCCGCTCGATTCGCAGAATGCGATCCCGAATTTTATCCCACCTCCCGCCTCTGCGATCGTTTCATATAAATCCTCAACGGTCTTTATGAAATGGCTCTGCCCCAGAATTGCATTGCACCCTTCCGGGATTTCTATCTCAACGCTCTTTATCCCAACCATTCTCCCACCCTTTTCTATAATTCAAGCTCCTTTATTATCCTGCTTGTTTTGAATTTTTTCTCTTCAATAGATTTTTTTAATTTAACAATTTTCGCGCCCTTGACCGGAAATTCCTTTTGGTCATAGCCGAAAACAACAACATCCGGCCTCACCAGTTTTATCGTATCCTCAAATTTCTTTTTTCCAACAATCGCCAAGTCAACGGGCTTAACACAGTCCGCTATAAACGCCCTGTACTCCTCGTTGTTCACAGGTTTTCTTCTTTTCAGTTTTTTAACCGTCCTGTCGGTAGCCACGACCACAATGAGAACATCCCCTAATTTTTTTGCTTCATAAAGAGTAAAAACATGCCCGGCGTGCAGGATGTCAAAAACCCCGCCCGTCAAAACAACCCTTATTTTTTTTCTCTCGTCCTCCTTCAAAAAATACTTTACGCCTTTTCTCTCCAGCATCATCTTCTCCTTTATATCCAGCGTTTTGTATATCCTCTCCGGAATTCCGTTGTGTTTCAGCTGAAGAATATAAAGCTCCTTTGCCGGCATGTAGAAAAATTAGAAAGATAGTTTTATAACTTCTCTCTTTTCCCAGCGATTTTTGAGGATGCGTAAAGGGCCATCGCGATTGTAAAAAACGCGGCGGCTTCGCCAGCAATCAGGAAGGCAATATGCTCCAGCGGTTTGTCCCATGCAATGTTGTGCACGGTCCGGTACCAGCTAAGGTTCCAAAACTCAGGCCTCGTCTTCATCGGTATGTCCACAAGCGTTCCAAAAATGTTTTTGGCGGTGTGTTCCGGGATCATGAAAAGGGCGATGAACTGAAACTGAAGGGTTGTAAGCCCCAAGAGAAAATAATCCCCGCATCTCATAAGCTTTTCGGATAACGGAGTTTTTTGGGCGAATACATTAGTTTTTTCAGGCGCCTCTGTTTGTCCGCTTAAATTACTTAAATTGTTTTTATACATGGTCTTCATTGAGCACAAAAATGTATAAAAACCTATCATAAAAACAAATAAAAACTCTTTCCTCTATTTCTCCATCATGGCGGAGGAGAAGCCCCCCTTGAAGACAGATGCGCAAAAGCAGGAAAAACCCGCGAAGGAGGCGGTTCAGCCGCCGGTTCTGCTAAACCCCCGCAAGATCAGCTCCATCGTAATCGCGCTCGATGATTATAACGATATTTTTTCGGATTTTGACATGAGCCCCTACCAGCACAGGCTTCTTTCAGACGACTTTTTGAAAGAAATACAAAAGAGGTACATGGAAAGCAAGAAGGGCGACATTGAGGTGAAGCTTTCCCTCCCGGAAAAACTCAGGGATCCAAAGCTTGAAGGCATAATAAAAAAGAGGATAAGAGAATACTTCAACCTTCAAGTGAAGGAAACAGACAGTGCAATAAAAAAAAGAAGAATCACCGGAATGGTCTACCTTGTAATAGGTTTTTTCCTCCTTGCAGTCGAATACCAGCTGGCCGAACCTGGCTTTGCAGAGACCCTCCCGAGAGCGCTGGGGATTCTTCTTCTGCCCGCAGGGTGGTTCAGCATGTGGAACGGCTTGGACCTTTTAATACAAATTCCAGAGAAAATAGCAGAACAGAGAAAGCTTTACACAAAATTCGCAAAAGCAGATTATGTGTTCGTTTCAGAAGAAGAGCTTGAGGAGATGGAAAAGAAAGAGCAGGAGAGGGCAAAGCCCCATTGGGCAGAGCAGACGCGCCTCAAAATACCCATTTAATGCTGCCTCGGAATTTTTGACAAACGACCACGGTGCGTAAGCCTACTACTTTAGCTGTAGGAAAGCACCGTGGCGAGAAATATACGTGGAAATTAATCTACGGCGGGCTTACCCTAAAGGCCTTAGATAAGCATCCACAAGCCACGGCATTTAGGCCGTGGTCGTTTGACGCTCTCCTCTCCGTGGTGCGCAAAATAAGATGAGACCATAGGTTTTCCGTCCACCCCACAGTATCCTTTCTGCCCTTCCATCCTGTTTACCCTGCACCTTCTTGGGCAGAGGTCGCAGTTTTTCATTTTTTCATAAAAAATTTCAACAACGTTCATGGGTATACTCTTGTAATCGTTCTCGGGAACGGAATCGCGTCCCTTATATTTTCTAGGTTAAGAACCCACTTTACGAACCTTTCTATCCCGAGCCCAAAACCAGAGTGGGGAACGCTTCCATACCTTCTCAAATCAACATACCATTCGTAATCCTTCGGGTCGAGTTTAACCTCCTTCATCCTCGCCTCAAGCTCCTCAAGCTTCCATATCCTTTCGCTTCCGCCTATTATCTCCCCATGTCCTTTTGGCGCGAGCATGTCATCAGCCAGCACGGTCCCGGGTTTTTTCGGGTCTTCACGCATGTAGAATGATTTAGTTTCTTTTGGAAAATTGTGCACAAAAATTGGCACATCGTATTCTTTTGTAAGTATCTCCTCCTCATCCGCTCCAAAATCCTCTCCATATTTCATCCTTCCGCCAAGCTCATTTACCTTCCCGACCGCTTTTTCATACTCCAGCCTTGGGAATGGCGGTTTCACTTTTTTCAATTCACTTTTATCCCTTTCCATGCTCTCCAGAATATCCTCATTCTCTTTTACAAACTTCTGCACTGCAAAAGAAACCATCTGCTCCTGCATCTCCATGTTCTCCTTTTGCTCAACCCATGCCATCTCGGGTTCGAGATGCCAGTACTCTGCAAGATGTCTTCTTGTCCTGCTCTTTTCTGCTCTGAAGGACGGCGCGAGAACATAAATTCTCTCCAGCCCGAACATCATCGCCTCAGCATAGAGTTGAGAGCTTTGGGTCATGTAGGCCTTGCTTCCAAAATAATCCAGTTCGAACATATCCGCTCCCCCCTCTGCGCCGCTCTTGGTTATTATCGGAGGAGCAACCTCATAGAACCCGTTGCTGTTCAGCCACTCCCTAAGATATTCTGTAAGAAAATGCCTTCCCTTCATTATCGCGGTCATCTTTCTGCTCCTCAACCATAAGTGCCTAACATCCAGCAAAAATTCTTCGCTCAAATCTTTCTGTATAGGAAACGGAAGCCCTTGGCACACAACTTCAACATCAGATATTTTTATCTCATATCCCCCTGGCGCCCTTTCGTCTTTCTTCAATTCGCCTTTGATTGTGAGGGAGCTTTCAATGTATAAATTTTCTGCATCTCTCCAAACCTTCCCGCTGACGCTATCTTTTTTTACAACTCCCTGTATTATTCCCGTTCCATCCCTCACAACTATGAATATCTTGTCTTCGCCGAGCTTTCTGTGCCTGTACACCCATCCCCTTACGCTCACGCCTTTTCCTTCTTTCGCATTATCCAAGATATCCGCTATATGGAACATCATATCTGCCCCGCAAGCTCTTTCAGCTCTCCCTTTATAAAATACCTCCTTCTTTTGAACGCAGAAATGCTTTCGCTTCCCGTAAGGAACATGGCATTTTTGAACTGCATTTTCCATTTTTCTATTTCCTCATCCAGTTTTTTTTCATATAAAGCTTTCAAAAAAGGATATGCGCCTCCAAACATCTCTCCTCCAAGTGCTATTGCTTTCGCGCCGTCCACGCCGTTTCTTATCCCTCCGCTCGCAATCACCTTAACAACCCCTTTGCACATGAGAATACTGAGTGCGGTTGGAATTCCCCACTCCTCAAAGCCCTCGGGCTTTCCGCCCCTTGCATACTCCATCCTGCTCCAGCTCGTTCCTCCCTTTCCCGAAACATCCACCCATTCCACTCCCGCCTCCTTCAACTGCCACGCAACAGAAAAACTTATTCCCGCGCC
>CAYXNY010000042.1:0-9602 GCA_964467175.1 Microcaldota archaeon
GTGGAGGAGGAGGCGGGAATCCTCCGAGCAACCTGCTTATCAGAATAAATAATGATAACCTCTGGACGAATTCAACAAACGTAACCCTTATACTTTCTGCAAGAGACGCGAGCGAATGCAGGTATGGGTATTGGAACTGGACGAGTTTGCAGGTGCAGTGGACAGGATGGGAAAGCTACAGAACAACAAGGGCATTTACCCTTGTTTCGCAGAACATAAGCAATGGGCAGGGGTATGACTACAATGTTGCTGTGTATTATCAGTGCAGGAATCAGTACGGAACGAGCGGTATTGTAAATGATGTTATAAACTACGATGGAATTCCTCCGTGGGTTTTAGTGGATGTGGCGGTGTACAACGACCCGGTGATATTCGTAAATTGGACAGGCGGGGATGTCGGCTCCGGTGTTATGCTGTACGCAATATACAGGGATGTTAATAATACAGGGAAATTTGATCCTCTTGTAAACGAGACGTTTGGTACAAGTTATATTGATTGGAATCTCACTAATAATACAAATTATACATATCTAATAAATGTATCAGATTATGCCTCGAATTTGAACTATAGCATAAGTCCTACTATTTATGTGGAGAATGTAACGAACACTATTCCGCCTGAAAACCTAACCATTTTGATAAGCGACAGAAATACTGGAAATACTCTCTGGGCAGGGAATGCGCAGAACCAGGTTGCGAACCTAACGCTTTATGCTGACCTGGCTCAGGAGTGCAGGTATGGGTATTGGAACTGGACAGCAGGGCAGATAGGATGGGGAGCATGGATGGATTACACAACCGCGGACCAAACGAGATTAAGAGGGGAGAATGTAAGCGCTGGAAAGTACCAGATGGATGTTTATGTATTCTATCAGTGCAGGAATCCATATGGAGAGTCAGAGGTTGTGAATGATACGATAAACTTTGATGGAATTGATCCGGTAATTGAAAACGCAACAGCGAACCAGAGCTTCAATGTAATAAATGTGGTTTGGGATGCGTATGACTTAGAGAGCGGAATAGGCATGCATGAGTACGAAATAAGAAAATATACGAACGGATCAGCGGCAGAGGTTTTCTACACATACGATACAAATTTGACTGACGCAAATATTACTAAAAACACAACTTACAGGTATTATATAACTGCTTGGGACAACGCATTCAATGAAGAGAACGAATGGACGAACATTGTAGTTGTGGAAAACATTACGTATAATATAAGCCCTGAAAATCTAACCATTTTGATAAGCGACAGAAATACTGGAAATACTCAGTGGGCGGGAAATGCGCAGAACCAGGTTGCGAACCTAACGCTTTATGCTGACCTGGCTCAGGAGTGCAGGTACGGCTATTGGAACTGGAATTTAGGGGAGATTTCATGGTACGCGCCAGGATGGGTTGGGTATTCAACAAACCGCCAAGTTCCATTGATGGGCGAGAATGTAAGCGCCGGAAACTATCAGATGGATGTTCTTGTTTTCTACCAGTGCAGGAACGATGCTGGAGAAAGCAACATCACAAACGATACCATAAACTTTGATGGAATAAACCCAACCATAGAGAACGCAACAGCGTTCTTCAACATCAGCAAGATGGCAATAGATTTGGAATGGGACGCATACGATAGTGAAAGCGGAATATTTTATTTCCTAATTTATAGAACTGAAGACTTGTTTTTATACGAGTATGTGGGCACAACAACAGACTATAATTTCACAGATACAAACATCTCTTTCGATAAGACATACAGATACAGAATTACAGCGTATGATAATGTTCTAAACTCAAACATAGCATTCACAAACTTTGTGGATGTGGAGGAAGAAACACCGACAAATCTGCAAATTTTAATAAGCGACCTTGATACCGGAGACACTGAATGGACAAACTATGAAACAGTGCAACTGACGCTAAGCGCTGACTTAGCTGAAGAGTGCAGGTATGGGTACTGGGATAGCGAACAGCAAAGGGTTGTTTGGAGCGTGCAGTGGGAACCTTATGCGACAAGCAGAATCTTTTTAATGCAGGGATATCCTGCCCTGGACCCGAATGTGTACGGGTACGAGTATGATGTTCCGGTATATTATCAATGCAAGAATGCATTCGGAGAGAGCGAGATAGCGAGCGATAGAATAAACTTTGACGATGAGAGACCGAGCGGAATGCTTACAATAGACCCGCTTGTGACAGTTTATCCGTGCTACATAGAGTTCAGCTGGCCAAACTCTATTGATGGCGGAAGTGGAATGGACTATTATGAGATTTCAAGATGGGACAACGAAACTCAAGCATGGAATTTCTTAACGAATGTTGATGCAGGAGGCCCGAGAGTGTATGAAGACAGTAATGTTATGCCTGGAGTTGTTTACAGATACAGGGCAGTTCCGTATGATGTTGCGGGAAACGCGGGAATGGAATGGTACAGCAGGTATACAAATGACAGTGATGTTGTAAAACCTCAGCCGGCTCCTTACAGAAACCCGCTCATCCTAAACAGCACAGGAGGAGAAGCCATCATAGTAGATACATGGAGCTCAAGGGTTAGACTATCAAGCGTTTTTGATGCACCAACAAAGGTTGCATGCGAGTGTAGAGTGGGAAATGTAAGAATGGGAATACCGGAAAGAATAACATGGGGGAGCTGGGTGCCTGCGACATCAAACCCATTGGTAATAGACCCTTGGACGCTGACTCTATATTCAAATACGGGCCCGTTTTTTGAATGTGAAGAAGGGCTTGCAAAGGTTGCGGCCCAGTGCAGAAACCTTGGAGGGGAGAGCGAAATAAAGTATGATGATATAAAAGTGGATGTAGTCGGTCCGAAATTCATGATAAACTACAGAGAGGCAGTTTATGACAGCGACCTTGGAGTGGTGAACATTACATTCGCCGCCGCATACGATTGCGCTAGCTCTGTTGGCTTTTATAGGATAGAGAGAAGCACAAATGGTGGACCTTGGGCTCTACTTGATGCCTTCTACCCAGGAGATCCTCTACCCTATCAGGATAGGAATATACAAAGCGGGAATACATATAAGTACAGGATAACCGCGTACGATATATTCAACCACCGCGGGCAGTCTTTGGAAACAAACGAAGTAACTGTAGCCAAATATATCCGCATACCTAGCGAGCGGGTAACACCGAGTGAAGCGCCTACGAGCGAAAAAAGAAAGAACATACAACTTCCGCCGCCGGAACAGGTTCAACCCGGGACCGCAGGGGAAGGCAGCAAAAGATAATTTAATTTTTTATTTTTATTAATTTTTTGTTAATTTTTATTATTTTGCGCTTTTATTCTATCACATGAATTCTTTAAGAACTCCGCTTATATCCTGCTTCTCCACATTCACAGGAGGGTGCGTTCTTGCCCATTCTTTGCTTTCATAAAGAGAGGGCTTCTCAACCTGGTAGAAAACGCCTATTGGGAATTTTGTAAAATTGCTTTCATAAGGCTCCATCGCCTTTTCAAAAGCTTTCTGCCAATCCGTCACATCATGATGCGCGTCCTCCAATTTATACGTCCTCTCCCTCCACCAATCATAAGTGTTGAGCGAATTCCATGTTACGCAGGGCTGGTAGATGTTCACAAAAGAAAATCCTTTGTGGAGTATTGCTTTTTTCATCACTTCCTTCATGTGCGGGATGTCGCCGGCGAATGTTGAAGCGACAAACGAAGCGCCCAGGAGGAGCATCATCGGAATCTGTTTTATTGGTTCTACGGTATTTCCTTGCGGGGTTGTTTTTGTTTTCATTCCCTTCATGCTTGTCGGAGAAACCTGGCCGGTTGTAAGGGCATAGAGCTGGTTGTCCTGTATAAAATAATTTACATCGTGGTTTCTTCTTGCGGAGTGGACAAAATGCTGGGTTCCCTCGCTCAGGCCATCCCCGTCTCCGGCTATTGCAATAACAAGGAGGTTTGGGTTTGCGAGCTTTATTCCCTCTGCCAACGGAAGGGGCCTGCCATGGATCCCCTCGTATCCGTATGTTCTTATGTAGTGCGGGATTTTGCTTCCGCAGCCAACTCCGGATACGATAACGGTTTCGCTCGGTTTTTTGCCAAGCTCTTGAAGGGCTTGTTTAAGTGCTAGGAGGATGGGGAAGTTTCCGCAACCAGGGCACCATTGGGGCTTTTCGGGAATATCAAAGCTCATCCGCTCACCTCTGTTTTTTCTTCTTTTGCTTCTTCTGCCTTTTTTCTTTCCTGCTCTTCGTATTTGTAAGGGTAGTAGAACTCGTAGTTGTCAAAACCTTCTTTTATTACTATTTTTCTCCTTCCGTTCATCGCTTCTTTTACTGCCATGGCCAACTGCTCGGGGAAGAACTGCCTTCCTGTGTATTTCAGGATAGTTGTGTCGAATTCAATTCCGGTTTCCATTTTCAGAAGCTTCGCGAACATTCCTGTGGAGTTGTTTTCCGCGATGACCTTTTTTCCGTTTCCGATTGCGGCCGCAACCTTTTCCTTATTAAGCGGGTAGAGCCAGGAGAAATGCACAACTTTTATCTCTATTCCTTCGGATTTGAGGAGTTTTTGGGCCTCGAGCGCAGGTCCTTTCTGGCTCCCCCAAACAGCGAGGGTAAGTATCCCGTCTCCATAAACATTCGGAGCCCAGCTCTCTTCCAAAATTTTCTCCAGCTTCTTTGCCCTTTTGTTCACCTGTTCAGCGCGCATGTCAAAATCCTCTGTTGTGAAGGAATCCTCCCTGTGCTCGTAGCTTGTCGCGACATGCTCGCCGTTTTCCATCCCTGGGAACGTTCTTGGAGAGACCCCGTCGTCGGTTATCATGTATCTGTGGAACCTCTCCCCCTCCGAGAGTGGCGCAAGGTTTTTAGCAACCCTGCCCCTGTCGATCGTTATTTTTTCTGTGTCGAAAGAATCAACAGTATAGTGGCTTTCTGCAAGGAATTTATCCGAAAGGATAAAAACAGGAAACTGGTATTTTTCGGCGAGGTTGAACGCCTCTGCTGTTTGATAGAAGCATTCTTCAACATCCCCCGGAGCGAGTATTATTCTTA
Source organism: Microcaldota archaeon (assembly GCA_964467175.1). Lineage (GTDB taxonomy): Archaea > Micrarchaeota > Micrarchaeia > Anstonellales > J096 > JAWAFD01. The sequence goes on from CAYXNY010000042.1 coordinate 5,020, forward strand.
AAAACTCCCCCTGGCTTGCGCCGATCACCTGAAAAATGTCTGCCTGCTCTGTCCATGTCGGCATGCCTGTGCTCGGCCCGACCCTCTGGGCGAGGTAGAAAACCGATGGCGTCTCTGCGAGAGCGGACATGCCGACGCTTTCCGTCATAAGGGCAAACCCTCCGCCGCTTGTGCCAACCATTCCTCTTGCACCGGCGTAAAAAGCTCCTATCATCATTTGGGCAGCTGTGATCTCATCTTCTGTTTGAACGACAACTATTTTTTCTTTCTCTTGGTTTTGAACAAGAAAATGAAGGAGGTTCGTCGCCGGGGTCATCGGATATGCAGCGTAGAATTTCATCCCTGCGGCTATCGCGCCTATGCCTGTAGCTTCGTTTCCTGAGATGTAGAGCTTGGGCTGGCCGACGGGTTTTATGTCTATTGGTGTTTTAGCATTTTTCATTACATATTCATACGCAACCTTTGCCGCGGCGATGTTTTTGTTGACTACCTCTTCTCCCTTTCTTGAAAACTCCTGCCGGATCAATTCATTAAGCATCTCAACGGGATATTTCACAAGGCCGATCATCGCACCGAGAAGAAGGACGTTCGCCATTTTCGGCTCTGCGTTCGCTTCTTTCAACAGGCCGAGAACCGGCAGTCCGCATTTTATTATGTCCTCCCTTATTTCTACTCCCGACAGGTCTATGGCGGAGTCGTAGAGAAGAATTCCGTCCTTCGAGAGAGAATCTTTGTGAAATTTTACGCTGTTCTTGTTCAGCGCAACTACGATGTTTGTGTATTTTGAAGGGGAAAGCACTTTCTCATCGCTTATCCTTATTTGGTAGGAGTTGTGCCCTCCTCTTATCAGTGAGGGGTATTCGGGGTAGCCGAATACATAATAGCCGCCGCGCGTGAAAAGTTTTCCGGCTGTTCTTCCGATAACCATTACTCCTTCTCCTGCAGCCCCGCCTATCTTGAATGAAAAATCCATGCTATCCTCTCTCGTATTTGGAGGGAATGTTTTTAAAAGTAGCGAAAGCTAAGTCGGCAAAAAACGAACAAACATTTTAAATCATTTTCGCACATAAATAAAAACATGAAAATATTGGTCGGGATTGCGCTTGCAATGCTGCCGGTTGTAAAGCCAACAATAGAGAGGAGGTTTACTCAAATGACCGTCCAGGACTCTCTTATTGTCGAGGAGTGGAAAAAGACGATCATGGAGAAAAAGCAACCGCTCAACATAGACTCGCTCACAGCCGAAAAGGAGGTTTTGATATTCGGAGAGAACCATGAAAAGAGCTTTCAGAGGTATTTTCTCGCTTCGAGGATGCTGGAATTTTATAAACGCGGGTATTCCTGTTTATGCCTAGAGATGCCCTCTGATTTGCAGGAAAAACTTCATTTCATGAGGATGATCGTAAAGTTAAGAAAGATGGGCGCTGAGGTAAGCCAGGGGGAGGAGATGTTTCTAAATTTTTTGAGGTTTCATTACTCCGAGGAAACAGCGCAGAGTATGTACGTTTTGATAGACGCGGCCTATTCTGCCGGGATGGAGGTTTATGCCATAGACGTTCCCTCCTCTCAAAAACCTCAGCCGTACAACTACCCGGCCTGGCTTATAGATGAGCGGGAGGAGTACATGAGAAAAAGGATAGGTGAAATAATGCAAAAAGGCGAAAAGCCCATAGTTCTTGTAGGAATGATGCATTACAGATTGGCCGGCTATCTTGATGGTCGGTTTGTGTCTTTTCCTTCTTCAGATAGCCTAGATTATTTTTATAAGGCGACAGAAAAACTCAGCATAACAGACACATTCATGATTCAGGATGGAAGGTTCTCTATTGTATTTCTTCCCGATAGTAAATAGTTTCAGCTTTGAAAGCCCTTCCTTCCCTTCTAATTATTAGGTTAAGCAGGAGCATGTTTTTTTGCGCTACGCACCACATTTCAGCTGTCATTCCGAGCTCGTCCACTATCTTTGTGTCCGCACCGGCATCTAAAAGAATCCTCGCGATTTCGGAGTGCCCGAATATGCAAGCGTATATAAGCGCTGTTCTTTTATAGCTGTCCTGCGCGTTCACATCTGCTCCGGCTTCGAGCAGGATCTTTACTGCCTGCACGCCCCCGTCCATAGCCGCGCCTATAAGGGGCGTCATACCGTAGATATCCCTCATCTCAAGCGCGCTTCTATTCTTGGCGAATTTTTTTATTTTCTCTACATCGTTCTCTCTGACCGCTTCGAGCAGGTTTTTGGGGCCGGCAGGGCCGTGGTTTTTATAAACCATTTTTATTCACCTTGTATAACTATTGTGTGTAGAAATGTTTTTAAATGTTTATGTTAGATAATGGCTAAATGTGAAAAAGAGAAAGAATGGTTTGAGAACTAGAATTACTGCTTTAGTATTCCTTTCAGCTCCTTCCAATAGAACATCGGCCCGTGGAGGCAGACGAGCTTCCCGCCAAGAGCGCAGCTCCCGCATATTCCTATTCCGCATTTCATGTGCCTTTCCATCAACAGCTGAGCGTTTATGCCGTACCTTTCAGAAATCTCTCCGACGGCAAGAAGCATCGGCTCAGGCCCGCACGCATAGACATTCTTGTACTTCCTTGTTTTTAGTTCTTTCTCAAGAAGCTCGGTGACAAAACCCTTGTGGCCAAATGTTCCGTCGTTTGTTGCGTATTCAACGCTTTTGTTTTTTATGAAAATCAAATCATCCTTTGTTTTTGCCCCCACAAGGAGTTTTATTTTTGTTTTCCCGGAAAGGAACCCGACGGGCGCAAGACCGTATCCGCCAACAACCCCTATTCCGTTTCCTTTTTTAATCTCAAACCCCCTCCCAAAAGGACCCCGGACAAAAATTTTGCTTCCTTTTTTTAATGAGGCAAGAGAACTGCTAACCTTTCCAACCTCCTTTACAATAAGGGTGAGGGGGGAGTCGTATGCAACCCCATAAGGTTTCTCCCCTACTCCAGGAAGCCAAACGAGAACAAACTGGCCTGGCGACGCAGGGAGTTTGCCGTCAAAAACAAGTTTTGCTGTATTTGTATTCAGCATGGCCTTCTGCTTCAGGCTGTATATTCCGTATATCATCCTACCATCCTTATCTCTTCAATTTTTTTGTACCTCTCCTTTTTCATGAATTCTTCGAGCTCCTTCGCTATCTGGGAGATCGCATTGTATCCTCTGTAATAAAAGGCAGAGCCGACCCCGACTGCGTTTGCGCCCGCCATCAGCATTTCCGCCGCATCCGTTCCGGTTGTTATCCCTCCAACTCCGATGATAGGAATCTCAACCGCTCTTCTTATCTCATAAACCTTCGCAAGAGCTATCGGTTTTATGTACTTTCCGGAAAGTCCTCCGAATTTGTTCGTAAGGATGGGCATCCTTGCCCTCGGATCTATTGCCATCGCCTTTACCGTGTTGATCGCGGTTATTCCATCTGCACCGGCCGCTTCTGCTGCCTTTGCGATTTCGGCTACATCGGCGGCATTTGGGGTAAGTTTTGCAAGCACGGGAATCTTTGTGACTTCTTTTACTCTTCTGACAATTTCTGCGGTTTGGCTTGCATCTGTTGCGATAATTTTTCCATCTACATTCGGACAGGAAAGGTTTAGCTCGATCGCGAATGGTTTATATCTATTTAATCTTTCAGCAACATACGCAAAATCTTCCTTGCTTCTTCCGACTATACTTACGATCAGCGGCGCTTCCGCCTTTTCTATCACTTTCTCAATTTCGTCGCTGAATTCCTCTATTCCGGGATTGCTAAGTCCGACAGCGTTTATCACGTAATCTTCTGCAAGAACGGTTGGGTTCTCGTGGCCCTTTATCGGTTCCTTGCTCACGGATTTGCAGGTAACAGCTCCTGCCTGCTTTGAGATTTCTATGAGCGTTGAGGCTGCTGAGCCGAGAATTCCTGAAGCTAGAATAAAGGGATTTTTCAGTTTTTTTCCAAACAGCGTGGTTTGGAGCATGGGGGTATTTTCCAGCCAACAATTAAAAACCTTAAGGTTTAAAAACACTAGGATACATAAAAATAAACATTATGAGGTTTAGCAAACTTTTTATTCTTGGGGGGCTTTTAGCCGCAGGGCCGGGAATTCCGCTACCGGCGCAGATTTCTGCAAAGGAGGTAATAGTCGATTATGGAAAGATCGATGAGCTCGACAGCCTAAAAACAGAGATTATAAGAAAGATGGGGGAGGGGGATTATAGAAGGCTCAACGCGATGAAGGCGCTTATTGAGATGAATAAAAGCACTGAAAGAGTACCCGGCCCTTTTGGAGAAGAAAGGGTGGTTAGGTTTGAAAGTGTAGCAAACTACTTACAAGAGGCTGGAATTTTTGAATTGAAACTTGATACAGGCGGATATCGATTGGAGTGGAGCGAAGAAGCAAAGAGGTTTTTGGAGAATAAGGGATACACGCCTGAGAATGTTGGAAGGGGGATAATTGAGAGGTGGCAGAAAGACCAACCTATTGGAATGCCTTATTATGGAATATTCAAAATCATGGCTGAACAGGTTGCGGAAACAAAAAATCCGGAAGAAGATGCAGAAATTCTTATAAGAAAAGCTGGGGAGAATTATGTTATAATG
>CAYXNY010000043.1:0-3288 GCA_964467175.1 Microcaldota archaeon
TTCTTCAAGCGGTGTGCCTTCATACTTCCACTGTCCCTGTGCGGATGCTTTTCCTCCTGCCAAGGCAAGCGTGAAGATTCCTGTAAAAAGAGCGGTTCTGAGCTTTGCCATACTACTATTCTGCATAAAAACATATTTAAAGTTGCCTCGGAATTTTTGACCGCACGGGTGTCAAGAAATCCATGGCCTTTAGGCCGTAGATGAATTGACCGCACTCCGGAATCGAGGCCTCCAAGGCTTTATAAAGCATTTTTCAGACGTATTTTCATGAGAATACGCTCCTGGAAATTCCGTCTCTACCCGTCAAAGCTTCAGGAGAAGCAGATGAACGAACATCTTTACAGTTGCAAAGAGCTATGGAATTCTCTTCTTGAATACACAAAAAACTTATACAGACGAACAGGAAAGTTCCCAACAAGAAAACAATTATACCTGCAAACAAAAGGAACACTGTTGTTCTCTCAGATTGCACAGAACATAGCAGACAGATTGTTCAAGTCCATAAGAGGAATGGTTCTTAGAAAAAAGGCAGGAATGAAAGCGGGCTTTCCAAGGTTCAAATCAATTGAAAGAACGAAATCCTTCACCTACCCGCAGTTTGGATTCAAACTGGATGAAAAACTCGAACTCTCAGGAATAGGAAAGGTTTCAATAAAAAAACACAGAGAGGTTAAGGGAAAGATAAAAACAGTTACAGTAAAAAAATATCCTTCAGGAAAATGGTTTGCAATTTTCACTTCAGAAATTGAAGAAAATCACTCTCCAAAAAAACTAGGAGAAGCAGTTGGTTTAGACCTTGGAGTTGAGCATTTTGCATACCTAAGCGATGGAACAGCAATAGAAAACCCAAAGCATCTTAAACAGGCAGAAGAAAAACTGAAACAAGCCCAAAGAAAGCTTTCAAGAAAAAAGAAGGGAAGCAAAAATAGAAATAAAGCAAGGCTGAAAGTTGCATTAGTTCATGAGAAGCTTACAAACAAAAGAAGGGATTTTCTCCATAAAATAACCAGAAAACTTGCGGAAAAATATTCTGTTATTGCAATGGAAAACCTTTCTCCCTCTCAAATAGCAAAAGGTTTCCTTGCAAAATCCATACTGGACTGCGGCTGGGCAGAGTTCTCAAGCATGCTTCACTACAAAGCGGAGGAAGCTGGTTGCGAGGTTGTGCTTGTTGAACCTGCCAACACCTCTCAAACATGCAGCAGCTGTGGTTCAGTAAAGAAAAAGTCGCTTGCAGAAAGATGGCATACCTGTGCATGCGGGGCATCCATGCACAGGGACCATAATGCAGCGATAAACATACTCAAAAGAGGAGCTACCGCAGGAACTGCGGGAAGTAACGCCTGTGGAGAAGAGACCTCTACCCTTTACGGGCAAGCCTCTTCTAGGAAGCAGGAAGCCCTGCCCTTTAGGGCGGGGTAGTTCACAAATGTAAGAGTTCATTTTAAGCGTTTAAACCTCTTGGCCGCTAGTACGGGAAAAATTTTGGTTGGTTTTTGTTTGTTAAGTGGTAGTTTTTTAAATATTATGCAATATAACAATAATCCGTGGGAGGATGAAAAAATCAATGCTTAAAAAACTAATCCTTTGCTCTGTTTTGACAACCTCAATTTCTATCGGAGGTTTTTTTGGTTTTAAAAAAATCGATGATATGAGAAGAGAAAATGCGGTAAAAAATTCTTCGTTATATTCCTATATAATGAGCAAAAAACCTCTTGAAGAAGAAAGATATAAAGTTGTTGGAAAATATGATGAAATCATCTATACTCAAATCGTTATAATAGACACATCTGAAGCTAGAGAATACATCATTGAATGTTTTAAGAACAATTTAGATGATTTGGCAACATTCGAAACACTAAAAACTGACCGGGAAAGAGACTCCCTTATCCTGAACGTTGTTGCAGAAGAGCTTGATAAAAAATACACCATACCGAGCAATGATGTGTTGTATGAGTTAAAATATACAACTCCTACTGTTAGACCACGCGATATATACGGTAAGCCCAATGCATGCTACACTCTCTGTATTGCGGTTGCCGGAGTTGCAGCAACCCTAGGAGTTCCATCCCATCTATGGACTATATACAATGTCACCCGGCCCTATCATAGCGTGCTTGCGCTTGGAGGTAGCTGTGATGGTTTGATCGTTGATAATTCTAGCCAAGAATACGGCCAGCCCCCTGTTGTGGATACGCATAAATTCTTTAATTGGAATTACTACTTTGCAAAAGGTTTAAGGGACGGTACTTATATTATAAGAGAAGAAGAAAAAATAAGAACTAGCGAGTAATTTGTGCTGGTCTTTTTGGTCTTTCATACGTATTAGTGTATCCCAATTTCGTACTTTGATTATTTCCTATTTCTTTAGACCGTCCAGCTGCTGGTGCTTCCAACGTTGTTTTTCCTGCCGCATATTCCCAGTTTCTATACACTCCTCCCCCAACAAGCCCCCCGTTTTCCAGTGTTGCGGTTCCGTCCTCTGTGTTCACAATTACCTTTGTCCATTCGTCATTTCTTCCGACTCCTTCCACTCTTACCCTTCCGTCACCAAGGTTTGTAATTTTTATGTTACTTGTTGGATTGAACACGAGCGCTGTTGTCACATCCTCATTTTTCAAGTAAACTACAGTATACTTTCCGCCAACAATCCCGACTTCTCCTGGTTTGAAATTTTTTGTGAAAACAGACACATCTATTGTTCTTCTTTCTGTAACGGTTTCCCATTCTTCCTTTTCTGCTGCTAGTGTGGGGACCATCTTTTTATCGGTGTTATCTTAGGAGTGAGCTTTTCTTCTTGCGTGGTCGCAATCTCTTCAATAGGATTTCCATCTTTAGTTAAAATAGGCGTCGTTCCAAAAAGATAATATTTTCTTTCTACTCCCTCTTCAGCCTTCACAAATTTTGTGGTCTCCGGCGTTTTGTATTCTTTCAACTTAGCGGCAATGTTCTCAAGTGTAAAATCTTCCAAGGGCCAACTTACTTTTGTTGTAAAATCCGGGGTTAGTATAGCCGCCCTTTCAGTTACGAATAGGTAAGCATCGTTTGCATGTTCTTTACTGTATTTTTCGCTCTGGGGTACAACCAACCATATTTCCCCTTCTCGCCCAGTTACTCTTATCACCCAGTAATTAACTTTATCCGGCATTATCCTCTCCCAAATATCAACCGTGTAGCTTGCCATTTTCCCACCATTTTTTATTATGCCCAAACTATTTTATAAACCTTATACTTCCAGCCCGATCCTCCTGTACAGCGGTTTATCTTCTTTGTGAAACCGTTTTCTTC
>CAYXNY010000044.1:0-6986 GCA_964467175.1 Microcaldota archaeon
GAACTAACAAACGACCACGGTGCGTAAGCCTACTGCTTTAGCTGTAGGAAAGCACCGTGGCGAGAAATATACGTAGAAATTAATCTATGGCGGGCTTACCCTAAAGGCCATGGATTTTTGACACCCGTGCAGTCAAAAATTCTGAGGCAACTTTTAAAAAGTTTCCTTGCGAGTGAAATGCATGCTCCCTGAAGCGAAAATGATTAGGAGCGAGATGGTCCTTAGAGAAATGGCACTAACCAGCGATGTGAAGCTGACGAAAAAATCCCTTGTAAGATGGCTTGCGCTTTCCCTGGGATTGATTTCGCCGAAGGAGAGCAGGGACTCCCTTCTCGCCGTGCTTGAGGTTTTGATAAGTGCGCATTTTGCGAACGAGCAGCTGACTACAAAACAGATAATTGAAAGAGCGACTTCTGAAAAGCCTCTGGATGAGAAAACTGTTTATTATCACCTGCAGAGGCTTGTTAATTCAGGGCTGATTACAAGAAATAAGGGGATGTATTATTTTGGGGATGACACGGAAAAGGACTTGGGAAAAGTAATAAAAAATGTTTACGGCCAGAAATTTGAGAGCGCGTTCAGGAATATAGAAGAGGCGTTCGAAAGTTTGAAACAGAAATAGAGAAAGGTGGACGAATGGAGCTTTCAGGGTTTTACAAACTTTCTGTGAAGGAAAGGGTTGCGAAGATAAAGGAGATCGCCGGACTGAGCGAGGAGGAGGCGAAAGTTCTCATGGACAGCGGGGCGCTTAAGTTAGAGATCGCGGATAGGATGGTTGAGAATGTTATAGGTGCAGGCCATCTTCCGATTGGAATTGCAACGAATTTTAAGATAAACGGAAGGGAAGTGCTCGTGCCAATGCAGATAGAGGAGCCGAGCGTGATAGCAGCAGCATCCCATGCGGCAAAACTCTGCCTTCCGGACGGATTTACCGCTGATGCAGACGAGCCAATAATGATTGGGCAGGTTCAGTTCATAAGAGCGAAGAATGCGAAGGCAAGCGTGAAAAAAATTGAGAAGGAAAAGAAAAAAATAATCGCCGCCGCCTCAGAGTTTGCGAAGCAGATAGAAAAGTACGGAGGGGGAGTGAAGGATGTTTATGCAAAGGCGTTTAAAACAGAAAGGGGAGATATGGTTGTTGTTTATTTTGATATTGATGTAAGGGATGCGATGGGGGCGAATACGATAAATACTATTCTGGAGGGCGTTTCCCCCACGCTAGCGGAATATATAGATGGAGAATGCAGAGTAAGGATACTGAGCAACCTTGCTGTAAAAAGAAAGGCGTATGCAAAAGCAGTTTGGAAAAAAGAGGCAATAGGGGAGGATGCTGTTGAGGGTGTTTTGGATGCATACGAGTTTGCGAAGGCGGATGTTTTCAGGACAGCAACGCACAACAAAGGGGCGATGAACGGCATAGATGCTGTTGCGCTTGCAACCGGTCAGGATTGGAGGGCAGTGGAGGCAGGAGCCCACGCCTATGCATCAATGGACGGGTACAAATCGTTAACCCACTACGAAAAAAACGAAAACGGGGACCTGGTAGGAAGGATTGAACTCCCGCTCGCTGTCGGAACTGTTGGCGGAGCAATAAACACCTCCCCAACGGCAAAGCTCTGCCTCAAAATTTTGAATGTTAAGAGCGCAAAGGAGCTTGCGATGGTGATGGCGTGCGTAGGGCTTGCGAACAATTTCGCTGCACTAAGGGCGCTTTCAACAGAAGGGATACAGAGAGGGCACATGAAGCTTCACGCAAGAAACCTTGCTGTCATCGCGGGTGCAAAAACGCCTGAAGAAATAGATGCTGTTGCAAGGGCGCTTGTTGAAAAAAAGGAATACTCTGTCGATGCGGCAAAGAAGATTCTTGAGGGGATGAGAAGATAGACTTTTAAAACAAACGCGAGAGTTAATGAGGGGGTAGAATGTTCAACGAAGAGAAGTTTTATTACGGTCTGATTGCGCTTGTTGTTGCTTCTATGTTTATTCTTTATGGGTTCCAAAGTTTGGATGAGAGGGCTTTTGAATTCCTTGATGGTGTGAATGCCCGCGTGGGTGTGGTGTATGCAAAGGCAATTTTAGTCGCAGCGATGCTCGCCTCAGCACTGCTACTCTATGCAGCGCTGAGAAGAAAATATGAAAGGCTCGCTTGTTTTTTGGCAACGGCTGCGTTTGTTTTTTCACCAATAGTAGTATTGAACATCGCATACGCACCGTTCCCGGCCTTCATACTCTCCTCATTGTTTATCTCCACAGCTATATACCTCCTCCCCTCCTTCACAGCCGTCGTTCCATCGGCTATTGCGGTGGCGATCCTTCCATCATCCGCGGCCGCGGTGGCTCCGCTTTTCCTCTACTATTACTTCAACACAAAAAACAGAATTTTCATGGGCCTGATGATACTTTCTCTGATACCAATAGCGCTCGCGCTTCCAAAAAGCACTGCCGAGTATGATTTTAGGCTGTTGGGCGCAACCCTTCCGCTCGGAGCGGTTGCGCTTGCGGGCTTCAGGGTGAAAGACCTAAGGGACGAGGCATACAGCTTTCTTCTTTCTCTTGCGCTCGCATTCTCGCCGGCTGTTGTTTTTCCCATGGCCCTCCTTTCCGCAAACGGATTTCAGGCATTTGTAAAAGAAAGCGTAAGGAACACGCGCTCTATGTGGATTTCCATCTTCTTTTTTTCTGCATTAATGCTCTCCTGGCCGAATATAGGTGTAGCGGTTGCGTTCGGCGCGCTTGCGCTCATAGTGGTTGCTGTGTATAATTATTCAATAAAAAATTTCCTTTATCCCACCGCTGCCGCCATAGTTCTTGCCTCTGCCCTATTCTCAACCGCGGTTGCGTATGAACAGAAGCCGGTCTTCATAACCCTTCAGGTGCCAAGCGAATACGAAATTGACCTTTTTCAGCGCTGCCCTGACTGCAGCATCACCGCATTCCCGAATGCCTTCAAGTACACAACCGGAAAGGAAGCGAGCATCATAAATCCGTTTGAGGACGGCTGGAAGGGGAAGATTATTCTATCCGGAAAATCGCTGGATTCCGCAAGCAAAAATGCATACTATGTTCTTTCATATATTGGAAAAGAAAGTTCGCAGTCCGGATGGACTTATGTTTTTGGAAATGAGAATTACATTTTTGCATTCGGCTATTCGCAGGGGCAGATAGGGGACGGGGTGATGTACACGAAAAAGGGGGCTTTTGAAGTTCCGTTCACAAAAACATTCGTCCTTCTTGAAAACGAGAGCATAGAAAGCGCGGGAAACAGGATAATTGTTGTTAGAGGGATTGAAAACAGCGTTCTTTACAACGCTTTGGTAAGAGGAAAAATAGAGTACGAAAACAACGGCGGAAAGGTTGTGGTGGTGGGATGACGTCCCTCGCATACATTCCTCTTTTCTTCTTCTCTCTGCTCCTCTCCTATTTTCTCACTTCCTATCTGGCAAGAAAAATGAAAAAGGTGGGTATTACCGGGAGGGATGTGAACAAAAAAAACAAACCAGAAATAGCTGAGATGGGCGGGATTGGTTTTGTTGGCGCATTTATAGGAGGAGTTCTGCTGGCCCTCGCGCTTTACACTTTCGGGATAACTGCGCTGAGCATAAACACTCTCTTTATTGTCGCCGCCCTCCTCTCCATTCTTTCGGTTTCGTACATGGGGATAGTGGATGACCTGATAAACCTGCCCCAATGGCTCAAAGCATTCCTTCCCCTGCTCGCGGCTGTTCCGCTTGTTGCGATGAGCGCAGCTGGAAGCACTTCCATGACGATACCTTTCATCGGCGAGGTTGACCTCGGCCTGTTCTACATTTTTGTCCTCATACCCATCGGCCTGGCTGTCGCGGCGAACCTAACAAACATGCTCGCTGGTTTCAACGGGCTGGAGGCAGGGATGGGGATGGTGATCTTTTCTGTAATGGGCGCTATTGCGCTTGCTCACGGAAATGACAACATGGCTGTTCTTTTCATCCCAATGCTCGGCGCGCTCATCGGCTTTTTCTTAAACAACAAATTCCCGGCAAAAATATTCCCGGGGGATGTGGGAAATTTAGCGATAGGAGCGACGCTCGCGGCCGGTGTGATAGTGGGGGACCTTGAAAGCGCCGGCGCAATCCTCATGGTTCCGTATGTGATCGACTTTTTCATAAAAGCATGGAACAGATTCCCGAGCAGCAAATGGTGGGGGGAAATAAAAAACGGGGAGCTCTATCCTGTTGATGGCAAGGTCAGGGGTTTTGCGCAGCTGGTCATGAAAATTGCTGGCGGGATAAGTGAGAAAAATTTGGTGCTCTGTTTTATTGCAATGGAAATTATTTTTGGCCTGATTGTCATCGCTCTATATCTCTAGCAAAATTTATTGCGCTGAAAAGCTCGTTCGCCCTCTCATAATCCTGCACCCTTCCTATGTCAATCCAGAAATCCATTGAAAGGAACGCTTCTATTTTCTCCCCTGCTTTCAGCATTCTCGGAAGAACATCCTTTGCAAAATCATCGTTTTCCTCTATGTACTTAAGTGCTTTTGGGCTGAAAACATAGTTTGCTGTGTTTATATAGTTCGTGAATACCGGCTTCTCAACAAACTCTTTCACCTCACCTTTCTCTATCTTCGCAACCCCGTATTCGAAAGCCTTCTTCTGCTCTATAAACGCAACGGTCGCGATCGGCTTGCTTTTTTCATGCGCTTCGATCATTTTCTTTATATTGAGGCTTGTAAGCTGGTCTCCCATCACAACCACGAAATTCCCGTCTATTTTATTCCTGTAGGGAAGGATGGAGCCGGCAGTGTTCCGTGGCTTTTCCTCAATAAGATACTCTATCTTCACGCCGAATTTCTTTCCGTTTCCAAAATATTCCTTTATCGGCTCGTGCTTATATCCAACTGTAAAAACAAGATCTTTCACCCCATTCTTGGCAAGGTTCTGCACAACATACTCGAGGATGGGCCTGCCCCCAACCGGAAGCATGGGTTTGGGAAACATGTATGTGTAGGGCCTCAGCCTCGTCCCTTCCCCTCCGCACAGAACAAAACATTTCATACCAACACCCCCAGCAACCCGCCCACAAACGCGCCGGCGAGGTTGCTCGTTTCTTTTGTTCCAAAACCCCTCTGCTCAAACGCGCCTGCAACGCTGTCCGCGAAGCATCCGACAAAACCGAAAAACGCGAGCTTCAGCGCAACTACCGAGGAGAATGAAAAAAGCACCATTGCGGTGAGCGCTGTAAAGGACGCGCCGGCAAAGCTTGCGAGAAACCCCAGCGAACTCACCGCACCGCTTGCCCCGGGCTTAACCCTTTTCAGCGTGAAAACATCATACGGGTTTCCGCCGAATATCCCCAGCTCCGAGCTGAATTTGTCCGCAGTTATGGCTGCGACCGAAGCTACGAACGGGTAGGGGCCGAACACGGGCGAAAAAACCGCAAACACCGCCGGAAAAAATCCGTTTGAAAGAACGTTCTTCCACCCCCTCTCGTACTCGTACACGCCCATCTCCTTCTTGTCGTAGTAGTCGTACCTTGTAACAAGTATGGAGAACGCCAGAAATGCGATTAGAAGGAAAAGCTCCTCGGCCCCTCCGAAAATATAAACGATGGACCCCACAAGAAATGCGGAAACTATTCCCTTCATGTCAAGCAACAGCATTATTTTTCACCTATATAAATTTCATTTTCTTCAAGCTTTATTTTGTTCTCAACGAACATTTTTATAATGTATGCGTTCGTCCTCGCATGCTCCGTAATCTCTGTTGTTCTGTATCTTATTCCGTTCGCGAGCGCTCCGTAAAGCATGAGCTGGTCTGCGAGATGCTTATCCACATCTGCATTGTTTTTTAGGATATCCTCAAGCGCCTCGTTGGCGACCTCCTCGGCTCTCTTGCCCTTCTCTCCAACAGAGCTTCCTCCCACAAACCCCCTCCATGCCGTCACCGCATTTCCAGCCCTCGGTATTTTGTCTTCTAATATGGAAACATCCTCAAACCCATGCTCAAAAAATATTTTTTTCTCCCGGATTGCGATGTGCATCGGAAGGTTTGCTATTCTTATCGCCACCCGCACATGCCCCCCGCCGGGCCAGAATTCGGTTTTTTTCGGGGTAGACGGCTTCACAAAAAGCTGTGCCTTTCCTCCCCCTTCTGGATAGTACCCCGGAGCGAGGAGTTTTCCGGCCGCTTCAACACCCATATAATTCAATGCCTTAAGAAAAACATTCTCGAAATACTCCCATGTCGGACTTTTTTTCACATGCGTTCCTCCTATTGCAGTAATTTCGGATGGTTTGTTCGCAAACAAAAGGACAGGGAGAACGGCCTGAAAAAGGAGGGTGACGGAGCCGGCCGTTCCTATGTTAAACTCATACCTTCCTCCAACTATCGGGCCGGGCTTGAACCTGAGCTCCTGGCTTCCGAGAGAATCACCTTCAAGCTCTCCCCGGCATATCTTTCTTAGCGCCCTTGCAACCGTAAGATGCTGGTTCTTCAGCCCCGGCGGGGTTCTGTTTGCCCGTATGTTTTTTATCTTAACTTTTTTTTGCGTTATGGAGGCAAGCGCTAGCGCTGTTCTCAAAATCTGCCCGCCCCCTTCGCCGTAGCTTCCGTCAATTTCAACCACCGAATCGGCCATGAGAAGTTTTAAAAAATTAGCATTTAAAAACATGCTTAATGGACATATTCAAAAAACAGGCGATCCGCTTTCTGCTTATAATACCGATAGCGATCGTCGCGGCACTCTTAATTTATTCGGATAACATGATGCACAGGGCGGTACTGTTCGTCGTTCTGGTGATAATTGAGATGATACGGGATGTTCTAACCTGGCTCAAGCCAAGTGAGAAAACTTAAAAGTTGCCTCACAATTTTTGACTGCACGGGTGTCAAAAATCCATGGCCTTTAGGGTAAGCCCGCCATAGATTAATTTCTACGTATATTTCTCGCCACGGTGCTTTCCTACAGCTAAAGCAGTAGGCTTACGCACCGTGGTCGTTTGTTAGTTC
>CAYXNY010000045.1:0-60047 GCA_964467175.1 Microcaldota archaeon
AACCCGAACGCGAAACATGTCAAGGCGGAGTGCGGCGGAGAATTATTCTACATCGCGAAGGATGCTTACGAAATTCTGAAAGAACAGAAGGATATGAAGGTTGTGGAAGAGATGGATGGAAAATATTTCCTAGAAAAAAAATGTGCATCCCCTCTTGGGGACGAGGTTCCCATCTACCCGGCCACATTCGTAGACCCAGGAGAAGGAACCGGGGTGGTGATGAGCGTTCCGGCCCATGCCCCTTTGGACTATCTGGCGATGCGGGATTTGGGAATAGAGGAGCTTAGGCAGGTAATAGAGATAAAAGGATACGGAAAATATCCTGCGAAGGAAATCGTTGAAAAACTCGGGGTGAAAAATCAGAACGACCCGAAGGCGGAGGATGCGACAAAAATAATATACAAAGCAGAAGCCCATGAAGGAAAAATGGTTGTTTCTCCGTATGCCGGAATGCCCGTTGTTGAAGCGAAAGAAAGGATAAAGCAGGATCTGATAGAGCAAGGAAATGCGTTCGCATTTTGGCATATTGCAAACGGGCCCATCCTGAGCAGGGCAGGAGACAGGGTTTTTGTAAAAATAGTAAAAGACCAGTGGTTCATAAACTACGCGGACAGAGAGTGGAAGGAAAAGGCGAAGAAGTGGATGGAGAGTATGGTCGCCATCCCGGAAGAGGAAAAGAAAGACATGCTAGCTGCAATAGACTGGTTCAAGGAGAAGGCATGCACAAGGGCAAGAGGGCTTGGAACAGCGTTTCCATTTGAAAAAGGTCAGATGATAGAAGCGTTGAGCGATTCAACCCTTTACATGATGTTCTATACGGTTGCGCACAGGATAAAGGAGATTCCTCCGGAAGAGCTTGCGGAAGAATTTTTCGATTCTCTCTTTTTAGGAAAAGGAAAAAACAAAAAAGCGCTCGAACTAAGAAAGGAGTTTGATTACTGGTATCCTCTTGACTCTCGGCACAGCGCCGCAGACCTTATCAAAAACCACCTTCCATTTTTTGTTCTCAACCACGTTGCCGTCCTTCCGGAAAACTACTGGCCCAAGCAGATCGTTGTGAACGGGTTTGTGCTCATGGAAGGAAAAAAGATGAGCAAGAGCATGGGCAATATTCTTCCGCTGAGGAAGGCAGTAAGGGAATACGGGGCCGATGTTATACGGCTTTCTGTTGTCAGCGGTGCAGAGCTTCTGCAGGACACGGATTTCAACAGAACTGTTGCCGAAGGAATAAAATCCCGGCTTGCTTTTTTCTACGAGCTTTTGAAATACGGAAAAAATGAGGATAGGAGCAGGGCTGGAAGATGGCTTCTTTCAAGGCTGCATAGAAAGTTGAAAGACGCAAAAAACCTTTACGAAAGGTTTGAGCTGAGGCGGCTTTCTTTGGACTGGTTTTACGACATGCACAAGGATGTTGCATGGTACCTCAAGCGCTCCTCTTCGCCGGGCCTGAAAGAATTTTTTGAGATATGGCCCGTTTTATTTTCTCCATTCATTCCGTATTTTGCCGAAGAGGTTTGGCATCAGCTCGGAAACAAAACTTTTGTATGCCTTGAGAGGTTCCCTTCTCCGGATGAGAGGGCTGTTAATGATGAGCTGGAAAAGGCCGAAGAAGTAATAATGTCCATAAGAGAAGATATAGAGAACATTTCGAGGATAGTTGGAAAAAAGCCGAATAGAATATATGTTTATGTTGCGGGCGAAAAGAAAAGAATGGCATACGAAATTTTAAGGGAGAAGAAAAACATAGGGGAATTCATGAAGAGTGCGAAGGGAATAATGGACCCCGCAGCCCTCCAGCAGATGGCGAAGGGTTTGATGAAGAAGGTTCATTCCCTCCCTCCTTCCATTCCGTTCTCTTCTGAGTTTGAGCATGTTGCGGAGGCAAAGGATTTTCTTTCAAAAGAGTTTGGAGCAGAGGTTTTTGTTCTAAGCGAAGAGGAGGGGAAGCATGAAAAGGCAAAGCAGGCGCTTCCGCTTAAACCGGCGATAGTGATCGAATGATAGGCATAAAAGTAAAAAAAGAAAAAGCAGAAAAAATAAGAAAAAAGCTCATCTCCGAAAATGCGCTTTCGAATGATTTTATTCCTTTTTCAACCGGAGATTATGTCTTTTTTCCTTTGAGCAAAGAAGTAAAAATTAAGGATGCGTATATTGTTGATGTAAATTTCAAAAAATCCGTCCGCAGGCCGCGTTCTCTTGAGGAGGCGCTCGATGAGATGGGAATATACGCAAAGGGAATCCTCTCCTCATTTGATATAATAGGAGATATCGCAATAGTTGAAATCCCGGATGCTTTGAAAGAAAAAGAAAAGGAAATCGGAGCGGCAATAATGAAGATCCACCCGAATGTTAAAACTGTTCTGAAAAAAGAAGGGCCGATGGCAGGAGAATTTAGGGTAAGGAAGTTCGGGTTTGTTGCTGGAAAAAGAACAACGAAAACCATCTACAAGGAGAATAATGTGAAGATGCACATGGATGTGGCGAGGGTTTATTTCTCCCCCCGCCTAAGCTATGAACGGGCAAGGATCGCGAGGAAGGTGAAGAAAAACGAGAAGGTGCTCGCTCTTTTTGCGGGCATAGGGCCATTTCCACTCGTAATAAAAAAACAAAAACCGGAAACAGAAATTGTTGCGGTAGAGATAAATCCCGAAGCAATTAAATACATGAAAAAAAACATGAAATTAAACAACTTGGATTTTGAAGTTATTGAGGGGGATGTTGCAAAAGTTCTTAAAGAGAAGAGATTTCAAGGATGGGCTGACAGGATTCTTATGCCCCTTCCAAGAGGGGGGGAGCATTTTCTAAAAAATGTTTTTGATGCCGCAAAAGACGGAACGATAGTTCATTTCTACACGTTCGCCTCCCTTCCATTTCCGCTGGATGACGCTGAGGATAAAGTTAAACGGTATCTGCCGGGAAATAGCTATAAAATAATCGAAAAAAGAATAGTCCGGCCTTTCGCGCCGAGAATAGTCCAGGTTGTTCTTGACATCAGAATTATTAAATGAAATAATTTACTGCTGCAACTCCATAAGCGACCAAATATGCGAGCGCAATTCCCAATGTTATGGGTGGAATTGCCGGAATTGTTTTTCTCTGCGTATAAAGGATGAATATCATAATCCAGAAGCCGACCAGCGCTCCTATAAATCCGGTCAGCATTGCACTCACTCCTATTTTGTATGCAGCAACCTCAACCATTATTGGGGCAAGAAAATCGCCGGTTCCTATATCTATCCTTTCCTTTTTCGGCTTTCCTTCTACAATCACAGTTCTCTCCTGAGAAACAGTAAACGCCACATCCCTTTTTATTATTTCATTGGCCATCGTAACCATGTGTTTTGTTCTGAAAACGGCTATGTAATCGTAGATTGCCAGGAGAAGCAAAAAAAGAAAGGCGGCTCCGAGCGAAAGCGAAAATCCGAAAACAGCGCCCGCCCCTGCGGTTGCTACAACCGCGACAAAGTTTTTCCATTTTTTCGTAACCATCCTCGCGGTTCCCACCGCCAGCCCGCAGAGAACAGAGCCAGCCATCGCAGTTTCAACCTGCAAGAACGGCCGGACAAAAGAATACACGACTATTGAAGTTGCCATGGAAATGATTCCAAACTCGATCAACCTGAAAAGCAGTTCCCCCTTGTAAAATTTTATAAGGACGAGCATGACTGCAGCGCCGATGAGAATGTAGAGCATCACCTGGAGCGAAGCGAGCGGAGACTGCCCCTCTTCAACGATTTTCATCTCCCTTATTACTTCATTTGTTTTCGCATCCTCGGTAATGAATGCGCCCGCGTACATCCCCAAAATCTGCGCAACAACGAAAAGAAGAAACACCCTTTTTATCAAACTAACCCCTTTCCGCAAGCTTCACATGCCCCTGCTTCGGGCGGTAGATCACTCCTTTCCTTTCCAGCTCCTCAACTATCTTATCAACCTTGTATCTGTCAATTTCGTATCTCTCAGCTTCTTCATAGATGAGCTCAACCCCTACTTCATCGAATTTTGAATTCAGCTCCCTTATTATCTCAAGCACCGTAGCTGCTTTTTCCCTTTCGGAATGGCTCCTTCCGGTGCTTATTATGTCCACATCCAGCTTCCCGGTTTCCCTGTCCATCATCGCCTGCTCCATCATGTATTTCATCAGATCTATCGCGGCTTGCGCATCCTTTTTCTCAACATCGTTGCTGAGCCTCATCTTTGCGTTTGCCTCCGCAAGCCTTATCAGCCCCTCAAGATACCGGGGCGTTATTGCAACGCTTCCCTGCTTCTGGCCCATCCCCCTCAGCTCAACATAAAATTCCTTTATCAAATCCGCGGCTTCCTTTGTAAGCTTCGGCCGTATGTTCCTCCTTGCATATGCGATATATTTTCTTAACAGCTCGGTTTCTATGGGCGGGCTTGCCATCTCCTCCGTCTGCATGGATTCCATGTGCAGTCTCAGGATGTGGCTTGCGAGCTTCTCATCCTTTGCGGTGTCAAGCACATCTATTATTGGGAAAAGAAGGTCGAACCTCGAAAGAAGGGACGGAGGGACGTCAAACTGCTCTGGAATGTTTTTCGTCTGCTGGAACCTCCCGAACCTAGGGTTCGCGGCCGCGATTATTGCTGTTTTCGCCTTGAACCGGGCGACTATTCCGGCCTTTGCCACGCTTACTGTCTGGCTTTCCATCACTTCATGCAGCGCCCCCCGGTCGTCCTCGTTTATCTTGTCAAACTCATCTATCGCGGCTAGCCCGCCGCTTGCGAGAACAAGCGCTCCTGCCTTCAGCGTCCAGCCGCCTTCTCCCAGCTCGTCCTTTTCTGCGCTCGCGGTAAGCCCGACTCCCGACACACTTTTTCCGCTTACATATATGCTTTTCGGCGCTATCTTGTCAACCTGCAGCAAGAATCTCGTTTTCGCAATTCCAGGGTCGCCGACGAGCAGGATGTGGATATCATCCCTTATATGCGCGCCGCTTTTTGTAAGTTTGTCCTTAGTTCCCCCAAAAAGTTGCAGCGCGATTCCTTTTTTGATTTCAGTGTACCCGTATATATCCGGGGCAACAGAGCTCACTATCCTCTCTTCGATATCCGGCATGCTCGCGAGTTCGAGTATTTTTTTCTCATCCTCCTTGCTTATATCCACCTCTTCAAAATCTTTCTGCAACGGCTTTATGTGAACTGTGTCAAGGTATCTTGAGAATATAAGCTCCCTCTTTCCGGTAGTTTTCAGCGGAGGCATCAGCCTCAGTATTCCGGTTATTTCTATATTCTGCCCCGGGACAACAGAATTCACCAGGTCATCCTCCATGACTATATGGAGCTTCGCGGCCGGCGTACCGCTCCTCACCCTCTCCAGCAGGTCTTGAATCTCCGCCCTCTGCAGGTCCACAAACTTGCTCTCATCTATCATCTGGCTGAGGCTTCCCTTTTTGCACAGAGGACATCTGCCCGGAGGGGCGAAGTCCCTTGTGACATGGAACCTGAATATCTCATCGCACGCCTGGCATTTGTAAACAGCCACGCTTACCTTATGCATCACTTCCGCCCTTCTTGTGATGATCCCTTTGAAGGTAATCAGCTTGTTTATGCTATTGGAATCTATCTGCTCTATGAGCATGTCGCTTTCTGGAAGGTTGTAAAACCGAACATGGGGCGCGAACTTCATTTCTGTTGGGAGGGCGAACTCCATTTCCTGTATCTTTTCCTCAGCCGCCTTTATCGTGCTGTCCGGCTCGTTTATCAGAAAGTCCGCGAGCGCAGGGTCGTATTTTTCAACATCCCGGTAGTCTATTTCAAGGCTTCGCTTTCCGGGGTAGGTTGAGAGGAGCCGGTTTATCTGCTCCTTGTATTTCTTTATAGAATAGAGCTCTTCGAATGCATTCTTTATGTTTGTCAGGTCAAGTTCCTCTGCCATGCTCTCCCCGTAGCCCTACTTTTCTGTGCATTTGTTTTTAAAATCTACTGGGCCTCACTTCCACTATTTTTTAAACCTTTCGCCCCTCTCATTTTTAAAAAAGTTGCCTCGGAATTTTTGACAATTATTCAAAGCTTCATCAGGATCTCGTACCTCTCGTCCTCGCTCAAATTCAGCGAGAGGAGAAGCTCCTTCATTATTCTGTATCTGCTCTCTTTATCGTAGAGGGCCGAGAGTTTTTTTGAGAATATTTTTATCAGCGCAAACCTTAATTTCCTCAGCAAGGTGAGCACGGATTGAAACTCCCCTTCGCCTTTTTTCATAAACTCCTCCGCCTTCTCCATCTCCTGCGTTCCTAATATGGACACAACCCGCTTGTTCCTGAGCAGGCCGAGTTTTTTTATAATCTTCACAATTTCCGGGGTTCCTATTGTTGCAGATGAGAAGTCCGCAATAGCACTATCTACCGCCTTTATGCCCTCCACGTCTATGCTGAGCAGGTTTGAAAATTTTATTTTTTCCGGAGGAACCTCCAATATCTCCTCCCTGAATCTTTCCACTATGCTCCTTGTATAAGGTGGCAGGAGGGTTGTGTCTATCTTCCCGTCTTTTTTGAAGCTTTTTATGAATCCAAGCGTGTCATCGTTCACATCCCTGATAAAAAATAGTAGAAGCGCTTCCCATTTCAATCTATCGCTTTTTCCAGTGTATTCATCAAATTCTTTCTTTTCGAACATCCTTTCATACAGGTCCTTTATCCTCATCGCAATCAATCTACTTGACTGAAAATCGCCGAACCTTTTCCTCAGCTCCTCTAATTTTTCCGGCTCTATCGGATAGTCCTTGAGCATGTTGTATATGTCTATTAGTGTAGGGTCCGGAAAGAACGAGTAGATATCCTTGTCCTCCTTCTCCATTTCCACATAGATATCCATGGATATGAATGAAACATCCCCCTCCAAAAGATCCGAATTGTTATAAACGTAATTATATTCCTCAACAGCCCTTTTCTCCTCCCCCAGCGATGAATAAACCATCGCAAGCTTGTAATGAGCCTTTATATTGTCCGGCTCCTTGTCCACCACTTTCAACAGGTCCTCCTTTGCTTTTTTCAGGTAAACATCCCTCTCTTCCAGAACCCTTGTTGAGAGTTTGTAGTATGTTGTTGCGCGGTTGTAAAGAACCTCAGGGTCCTCCTCAAAATTAACAGCCAAATCATAAGCTAAGTTTGCGTTTTTGTAATCGTTGTTCGCATAGAAAAGATTTCCCGCCGCGTTGAACACCCTTGCATCCAATGTTTCCATGCTCTTTTAATTTAGCGAAAAATCTTTTAAAGTTGCCTCAGAATTTTTGACTGCATGGGTGTCAAGAAATCCATGGCCTTTAGGCCGTGGATGAATTACCGCA
Source organism: Microcaldota archaeon (assembly GCA_964467175.1). GTDB lineage: Archaea > Micrarchaeota > Micrarchaeia > Anstonellales > J096 > JAWAFD01. Next base: position 7,304 of record CAYXNY010000045.1, read on the forward strand.
CCTCCGGAATCGAGGCCTCCAAGGCTTTATAAAGCATTTTTCAGACGTATTTTCATGAGAATACGCTCCTAGAAATTTCGTCTCTACCCATCAAAGCTTCAGGAAAAGCAGATGAACGAACATCTGTACAGTTGAAAAGAGCTATGGAATTCTCTTCTTGAATACACAAAAAACTTCTACAGACGAACAGGAAAGTTCCCAACAAGAAAACAATTATACCTGCAAACAAAAGGAACACTGTTGTTCTCTCAGGTCGCACAGAACATAGCAGACAGATTGTTCAAGTGCATAAGAGGAATGGTTCTTAGAAAAAAGGCAGGAATTAAGGCAGGCTTTCCAAGGTTCAAATCAACCGAAAGGGTGAAATCCTTCACCTACCCACAGTTTGGGTTCAAATTAGATGAAAAGCTTGAACTCTCAGGAATAGGAAAGGTTTCAATAAAAAAACACAGAGAGGTTAAAGGATATTCGCTCGGAGAAACAGGAAAAACAAAAAGGATATGGCTGGCTAGGGAGGTTCTTGCGGATGAGGTTAAAAAGAATGGAGGGAGGATATGCGGGAGAAGAAAGGGTTGGTATTTTGAATCGTCCGTAGGAGTAGACCACAAAAAGCTAAAGGAAGCTGAAGAGGTGTACGGATTTACATATAGAAAAATTCAAAGGATAAAGGACTATGGCAGGTTTATGCTTATTGATGAGAGGATGGTTGTATTCTACTCTGGGAATGTTGGGTTTGTGTATCACGGCGGGCTTGGAGAGTTGATAATGAATTTAGTCATGTTGAAAATAGATGCGCCAAAAAGATTGAACATGAGAATAGATTCTATTCTAAAAAGTATTATAAAGGCGATAGATGAGGCTCACAAGAAAGCGCCGATGATTCCTGCGAGCGAATAGATCAAACCCTCAAACGGAGAAAAAAGAAGCGTCCCGTGGTTTACTGCCTTGCAGTCGGAAATGAAATCCGAATGAACATCAACAGCAAACCCCGCCTCCTGCCTAACAACAGAGCTGGATTGGGACTGGGCGTATATTTTTCCGGCGAATAGCTCCTCCTCGCCATAAACAATTTCATAGGTTACGCTCTTATTGCTTCTGGGGGGCACATAAACCGGTTTTGAGAACTCCCATCCAAGAACTCCTTGTGAAGAAATTATGAGAATATCGCCGGAATCAACCTTGTTTTCTATTGTTATGGTAAAAACAGCTGGCTGGTCTATCCCGACCGTCTGCTTCTGGGGTTTGACGGAAAGGCCCAGGGTGTCGTGCGTTATTTCAACCATTACAAAAAATCTATACACTCCGAGAAGCTCGCCATTCCCTTCGTCCTCAACGTTTATTTCTATCGTGTAATTTCCTTCTTTTGCATCCGGCGGGGAGGTAAGGGAAACCTGCAGAGGATTTCCGTATATCTTGCTCGGGGTGGATTTCCATTTAGGGGGAAGGGCCCATGCGTACGCATAATCGTAATTCCCTCCTCTTCCGAACTTTCCTCCTTCAAAAACCTTTGGGTATACCTCAACGGCTATCGTTTGCCCCGGGCCTATCTTTCCGATATAAACTGTTTCATTTTCAGAAATTTCCCTTATTACCGGGGATACCAGCTGGATGGAAAAAAGAAGGTGAAAAAACAAAAACAAAGCAACAATTTTTTTCATGCTGTTTGTTGATGCGTTTAAATTTAAATAACTTTCCCTCTGCTCTACGCCTCTTCTAGGTCTCCCTGCTCCTGGCCGTGCCTCCCATGTTCGTGCCCGCCCTTTTCTCTCACCTTTTCTTTGTATCTTTCTTCCAGCGGCTTTTTGCCCTCAGCCTCTTCTGCCTTTCTCCTATAATACCCGGCCTGGAACATCAAAGCAGACAGAATGATCAGAGTCACTGGAACGCCGAGGTAAAGTATTGGAAGGATAAGGGTCGCAAAATCCCTTTTTATATCTTCAAACTGAGGCGGAACATACGCCGCGCACTGGGATTTTATTTTGTTTAGGTCGTTGTTTGCGACAAAGTCAACAATCGCGCTTAGAACTGTGCCTGAAAACACGAGCACTGCGTAAACGCAACCCAGTATTATAACTATTCCTATTCCAAGAAATATCCAGCTCAAAAGCTTCTCTTTCATGCGCTCACCCATGTAAAATTAAATGGTTGGGTATAAAAATGTTTGCTAGTTTTTGAGAAGAAAATAAATCATCGGAAGAAGAGCGAGCGTACAAGTTTAGATATATTGAATTAGCCCTTTAGTAACGGCTGGCTGAGTAGCTCGGTTGCCCTTGCTACTTACACCACCGTCCTATCAAACCCATCTGCTATGGGCGGGCTTTGCTCTCTAGTTTTGGGAGGCGCTTCGACCTTAGATGCTTTCAGGTCTTATCGCCGTGGGGCGTGGCTGCCCGGCAGTGCCTGTGACAACCGGTAAACTAGAGGCCCCGGGTCCAAGTTCCTCTCGTACTAAAAGACCCTTCCCCTCAAAGAGCGACACTTCCAGCAGATACTACCGTACTGTCTCGCGACGTACTGAACCCAGCTCATGTGGGCCTTTAATGGATGAACAACCCAACCCTTGGTGGCTCCTGCACCACCAGGATGGCCCAAGCCGACAGCGATGTACCAAGCCGCGGGGTCGATTTGTACAAACCTTTTTGCAAAAAGTTCTTTCTTTTCCATAAACGCTTTTCTTTCTTCCAAGAAAGAAAAGGGTTTGTGTACTCTCGCCCGCGACGAGCCTGTTACCCCCAGGGTAGCTTGTTTGACAGCTGGATGCCCTACTAATAGGCAGCCCAGGTTCGCTAGGCCCGACTTTCGTCTCTGCATCCCACGCTTTTAGGGATACAGTCAGGCCAACATATGTCCTTCACCCTCTTCCCCGGATTTCTGACCCGGGTGAGTTGACCATTGGGCGCCCATGTTTCTTTATCGTGGGCGTACCGCCCCAGCCAAACTATCCACCTGACGCTGTTCCCTTGCGGGTAATCCTCACCAACAAGAAAAGGTGGTGTTACATCGTCGCCTCCACAACCCCCGGAGGAGTTGCTTCGAAGGCTCCCACCTACGCTCTGTAATCCCATTGATGAAAAAACATCAGGCTATAGTAAAGCTCCATGGGGTCTTCGTTTCCCACTGGAAGTCCCCGGCATCTTCACCGGGAAGTGACTTCACAGGGTCCCAAGCAGGGACAGTAGGGGAGACGTTACGCCATTCATGCAAGCCGCCAATTAAGCGGCGAGGTATTGCATCAAGGCCATACCAAAAATGGTATAGCAAGGACCTTTCCTACCGCTTAATTTTCAAATGGCGTCTGCAAGAAGGTAACTCTTACCGCGTTCTTAAGGCCGATCCTCTCCATGTCTCAACACAAAGAGGCATGGCCTTGTTTACGCTACCTGTCTCCCAAAGAGCAGTCTGCTCCTCATTAAGAGGGTCAGAGTCTAGGGTTTGTGGTCCTCTACTAAGATTCGTATTAATTCCGTGTGACCACAAATTACCCCCGCTCTTTACTGGCCCTTTTTCCCGTTGAACCGGACTTTCAGGTACCAGCAGTGAGCAGGCGTCGGCCATCGTACTAGGCATTTCTGCTTTGCGATGACCTGTGTTTTTGATAAACAGTCGCTCCCCCTTTGTTAGTGCCACCTGCCTTCTCATCGAAAGCAGGCACTCCTTCTACCGAAGATACGGAGCTAACTTGCCGAATTCCCTCGCTTGGGTTCTCCCTACAGGGCTGAGCCTTTTCAGCTAGGGGCACCTGTACTAGTTCTAGGTACGGGCATGAAGAGTCGTTGGGCTTTGCCTTTTCATGGGCCCCAGGAATCAGTCCAGTTCCCCCATAAGAGTTTGAACTGCTTCTCCTCACAACGAGACTCCGCAGTTCTATCCTCTTTAGACGGAATCTCTTCCGCTGAACCTATCCCAAAGCGTCAGCAAAACCCCTTGCGTTGCCGCGCCTATCTTCATGGGGCGGGAATATTAACCCGCTTCCCTTTCGCGCGCTTCCGATTAGGGGCGCGCTTAGGACCGCCTAACCCTTGGCTGACGAACATTGCCAAGGAAACCGTGCCCTATCAGCCCTCCAGGATTCTCACCTGGATATGCTGCTACTAGCGCCAGGATATTCATTCCAGACCGCTCCATAAGAGCTCACGCCCTTACTTCTCCGCAGTCCGGACGCCTTCCTACTCCTCTCCTTTCGGAGGGGCGGGGAATTGGAGGCTGGCTTAGCCCCGTAAATTTTTAGAGACCGCTCCCTCGGCTGGTCCGCTATTACGCGTTGTTTGGAGGGTGGCTGCTTCTAAGCCTACCTCCCAGCTGTTTTGGGGAGGGGCCTCCTTGTAGATTCACACTTAGCCAGCACTTAGGGTCCTTAGCCCCGCGTACGGTCGTTCCCGAAATGGCCCTCAAGCTTACCCCGAGGAACCCCACTGCCGCCATCTACGCCGAAGGCAGATTCGGAGTTTGATAGAGGAGGGAGGGATTTCTCCCCCTTGCTCCCCAATCGGTGCTCTACCCCGCCTTCAAGCTCCGGCGACGCTGAGCTGAGACTCATCTCGGAAGGAACCCGCTATCACCCGGCTCGATTGGACTTTCACCCCTACACCCAAGTCACCTAAGGGGAATATACCACCACTAGTTGCGGGCCTCGACCAACCTGACGGCTGGCTTCACCCTGCTCGGGCGTAGTTCGCAACGGGCTTCGGGTCTGCATGCGGTGACTGGTCCCCGGTTAAGAGGACGCCCCTTGTTGCCTGCGGGCTTTTGCTTTCGCTTCGCCTTTCAGCTCGCCACCGCAAATAACTCCCTGGCTCTTGCTTCGAGAAGAATGCCAGAACTCTGGAACACCTGCCTCCCGCCTGCCCTTTCGAACAGGAAGTTCGGCAGGCCAACCTTTTGAGCCCTGGCTGCCTGTCCCCGCATAGTTTCAGGCTCTTTTAACCCCCCTTCCGGGGTGCTTTTCAGCTTTCGCTCGCGCTACTAATTCGCTATCGGTCTGAGGCACATATTTAGACTTGGAGGTTAGTACCCCCATATTCCCGAGCTCAGCCAGAGCACGGTACTCTTCTGGATCGCTCCTTTTTCCTTCCTCTACGGGGCTGTCGCCCTCTTTGGCGTCCCGTTCCAGGGAACTTTGAGTCGGAGAAAGGGTGCTCCCCCACACATCTGCGTCCGCATTACTGCGGGGCATTCGTGACGGTCTCTCCGGGGTTCATTCGCCATTACTACCCGGATCGCAGTTGCTTTCTTTTCCGCCCGGTACTAAGATGCTTCATTTCCCGGGGTTTCTGCACATTCCTGTGCGCAGCTCCATCCTTGGATCAAAGCCTGCATGCGGCTACCCAAGGCTTATCGCAGCTTGCTACGGAGCCCTGCTTGCCTCAGCCAAGCCATCCACTAAGCGGGTTCTAATAACAACATATCCTTAAACTTCTGATATGCTCGCTCTTCATCCTCATTACCATCCATCTATGCGAAAGATGAACCGCCATAGACAAACTGCAACGGCAGGCTTAATTTTATTGATAAAGGGGTTTATAAATCTATCGGAGAGTAATCGCTCAAAAAATTCCATTCGCCACGCGGTAAAAACAAAAAATCAACGCAGGCGAGAGCAATGCATTTGTTTGAGATTGCCGGGCAATCTTAAGCGAGTAGTTTTACTATTATCGGGAAGTAGTTTTCAAGATAATTTGCAACACCATTCATCTCAATTAATCATTCTTCATTTTGATTTCTTTAAACTGGCCCCTGCTTTTCTTATTTTTCTTAGTGCTACAGAAACAGGATGCCTTTTTCCTTTTTCTTTTTCAGCTTCCTCGACAAACTCCTGCTCTTCTTTCCTGATGAATTTATAGAATAAACTGAGCATAGGCATCTGGACAATAAAGCAAAATACTACTCCTAAAGCAATTTGGCTTGAAAAAGCAGACAATGCTAGAGCAACACCAATAGAAAGATTCTTGGAGACGGTGCCATAAACAATGGGCATCTGATTGTCATATGAATCGATGAAAAACCCGGAGAAGAAAAGAGTAATAAGGAAAATAGCAAGGTAGTAAACAGCAGCTAGCAGCACTCCAACCAAAAGCATTTCCGGATGACTGATGATATCATTTGCCTTCAAGGAAGTTGAAATAAAAACTACCAGCAAAGCGCATAAGGAGGAAATCGTCGCCAACGTTGGTTTCCACGATTTTATCTTTTCTTTGGAATATTTCGTTTTAAGCAAAACCTGAATGATGAAGCCAATAACTAGAGGTGAAAATATATAGAAAGAGATATTTTGGATTAGCAATGACTGAGAAAAATGAACTGACCCGGAAAGTAGTAAAGATAAAGTAAACGGAATGGTTACCAGCGCCAAGATAAATGTTCCTATTTGCAAAATCATCGCCAATTCCAGATTGGCGTTCAGCAAGCCGGCCCAAGAGACGATCATTCCGCCCGGTGGCATTGTTGCAGCCAAAATTAAACCCGTTTTCAAGAAATCATACCGTTCCGGAAATGCAAGACTGACAAAGTAAGCGACCAAAGGTGCCAAAATCAAAACAGCCAGCATGCCCCAAATAATCTCTTTTTTGTACTTTCTTATAGCGATCAGTTCACCAAACTCTAGCGGGATAACCATTACAAAAATCATGAGAAATAGAATTGGAACAATAAAAGAAGATAAAAAGGCAGCAACTTGCGGTAGCTGCCATCCCAAAAGAAACCCAAGAATAATGGAAGCCAGAACCAAACCGAATAGGTTGTTTCTGAAGAACTTATCTATGCGTTCCAGCATTTACTCCGCCGCTTATGGATACTTTACTGAGCTAGCCATAGCATACCAACAATCTCTTTATTGTATGCCAGTTCTACTTTAATACCAAATCTTGCAGCCCAGTAAGCCCCAACTTCAAGTTTGTTTAGATCCACGTCTTTCCAGAGGTTGCCCACGATAGCGCCGTTTAATAACAACGGAATGTGTGTAACCCCACGTGGGTCTACCCATCGCTCGCCTTTAGTAACTTTTGCCAGCAAATCCGTCGTCTTTTTTTCTACCTCTTCGCGGTTCAACTCTTTATCTAGGGCATAGCAACCCCATCTTACTCCAAATCTCCAACCAGGTATTCCTCTCGGCATCTTATCACCTCATATTTTATTTATATCCTTTACCAAATATACACCCCGAAGTAATTCCCTATAAACTTTGCCGCTACATATAGGAAATAAACCCCAAACAGCAGTTTTAGATGGAACGGCTGGAACTTCTTTATTGTTGCTGCGCCTATTTGCGCTCCTATTATCGTGCCGATTCCTAGAAGTAAACCAGCACTAACAAAAACAAAGCCTTGAACCAGTTTAATTAAACCACCTACTGTTGCAAGAGGTACCATTATTGCTAGAGAGGTTCCCATGGTGATATACACCGGAGCCCCAAAAAGATAAATCAACCCCGGTACTAAAGCATACCCTCCGCCAAGTCCAACTATTCCGGTAAGGATTCCAACAATAAATCCGAATATGGAAAGCTTTGCAGGATGGCCTTCTATTGATTCCGGCATCTGACCTGACATGGGAACCTGCACAAGTTTTCCACTCTTGAACCGTTTGTATCCTTCAATTCCTTCCCATATCATTCTTAATGCAGGCCATAAGAATACGATTCCAATAATGAGGCCTAGCAATAAAGATTGACTGTATAAAAATAGAAAAAGCCAAGAGCCCAATATCACACCCAAAATTCCTGCCCCGCCCATCCATAAGGCTACTCTCTTATCCAAGTTCTTCCTCTTAAAATGCCCATAACCTCCTGAAATCGATGTGAAGATAACTGCAAAGAGTGTTGTTCCAACAGCGATCGGCGCAGGGAACCCTAGCCAGAAATGCAATACCGGGAGCATAACACTGCAACCGCCTGTGCCTATCCAACCACCTAAAAGCCCTGCTACTAACCCTACTGAAAGCAATATAAGAATCATTGAGGCATTCAACTGCGGAACACCGACCGGTTGCTGTTCGCTCGAGAATACCAGCGCAGTAATAGCGGCCATAATCAACACTAAAAATATCGTGAATTTGTATTCCTTAAAGATTGCTTTTACATCTATCCCCATCATTTTTTATCACCTTCAATTAGTTTGAATATCTTCTTCACCCTTCTATCCTTTATTGAATAGAGAACCATTCTTCCATTTCTACGAGATTTAATCAAGCCCCATTTGACAAGTTTAGCAAGATGCATGGATGTATTCGACTGCGTTCTTCCAATTTTACTAGGAATTTTGCATGCGCACATTTCTCCTGAAAGAAGGCATTTTAATACCCTATATTTTGTTTCTTCTCCCAGTGCTTTAAACAAATAGATGTTTTTCATATCAATGGATATTGATATATATGTTTATAAGGCTTTCTGTTTTTGAGAGGGTGCTTGAAAAATTTTTGTAAGCAAAAATCCTTCGCAAATTCATTGACCGAAATATTTTAAATCTCAGCAACAGATTGTAAAAAAATGAAAGCTTTTGTCGGAACATCCGGCTGGGCCTATGGATGGAACGAGGGCGGAAATTTTCAGTGGTTTGTAGAAAACTCCGGATTGAATGCAGTTGAAATTAATGCAAGTTTTTACAGATTTCCCTTCCCGAGCCAGGTCAAAGGATGGGCAAAAAGAACAAAGGAGATAAGATGGGCCGTGAAGGTTAATAGATTAATCACGCATGTGTTTAAATTTGGGAATAAGGCGAAGCAAACGTGGAAAAGGTTTGAGGAGATTTTTTCGCCCCTGCATAAGAATATTGATTTTTATCTTTTTCAGCTTCCGCCCAGCTCAGGGCCGGATATGGCTGAAAAAATTGAGAGGTTTGCGAAATTCACGAAGCTCGGAGAGAGATTTGCGTTGGAAGTGAGGAATGAAAAATGGTTTGCAAAGGAGTGGGTTGAATGGGCGGTGAAAAATAAAATTACATGGGTTTCAATAGATGCGCCTGAATTTTCGCGCGGAATTTTCAAAACAACGGATTTTGTTTATTTGAGAATGCATGGGAGGAAGAGCTGGTATTCTTATAATTATTCCAAGCAGGAATTGAAGGAAATTGCGGAGAGAATAAAAAAAGCAAACCCAAAAGCTGCTTATGTTTTCTTTAACAATAACCATGATATGCTGAACAACGCGAGGGAGATGAAAAGGATATTGGAAAAATAAAAAATATTCGTTACACCTTTTCCTAAATTTTATTTAAGTTTTTCAAAAACCTCCTTTTCCATTTGGCAAATTCGTTCACGTCCAGTCCTATGTAAGCCAATTCCTCAACGCCTATACTGTTTATTTCGTTCAAAAGTTCTTTTTCAAAATATTCTATCTTAGCTTTCCTCAAAAAAATCCTATATTTTTTTATATCAAACTCGGTATGAATCAAAAGGGTTGCTATATCGATTATGTCCTTTCTTCCTTTTATCGAGCCCCTTCTATTAATTTCTGCGGATTGTTTTAGTATGATAAGGATCTCGGGGATGGGGACTTTGATTCCGTTAATAACACGGGTGTTTTTTAGTATTGTCTCAACAGGAAGAGGAAGCGTAGAATAGGATGGCAGGTACAGGTCTATATCAAAATCCTCGCCCTTTATTTCGTATTTTCTTAATCTTTCGTTCTTTTCTACAGTATACTCGGCACGAATCGCGAGCAGTGTGTTGTAATCAAGAATCAAATCGATATCTTTTGATTTATGCATCCCTGTCCACAGATACGCTGCCCAGCCGCCGATAACTGTTACATCGTATTTCTTGCTAATCTCTAGAAGCTTCTCAAAACTTTTTTTCGTTACGCTATCATTCCAGAATTCCTTCACTTTCATAGGTTCAACCTCCTTATAATGGCATTTGCAAAATCGCTCGCGTACCATTCTCTTAAATTCCACAAATCAACAAAAACCTGCGGAAGCGGAGCTGTGGTTTTTTTTCTACGGAATAAAAACCTGTCTCCTTCAAGAACAAAAACATTTTCTGGCCCTTTTCTCTTCGGAAATCTCCTGATTATTTCCTGTGCTGTTTTTTTATCCGCATAGACATAAACCTCGCTGTAATCTGCCGGTGCTTCATTATAAATCATTCTGTACGCCGAATACGCAGTAAAAACAACCCCGGAAGGCATGGACCCTTCTATCTTCACAACCGGCATCTCGCTCCTAGTGGTGTAGAGAATATCCCTGCGCAGGCTCCTCTCAGAAGCCCAGAAGAGAAGGGCTTTCTTAGCGTCCGCCAGCATGAAGGAGCGCTGTTTTTTCTGTACTGCCCCTATTTCTTCTAAAGGTTTTATCGCGTTGTTGACGGTGCTTAAAGAAAACCCAAATTTTTTTGAGAGCGAGAGCTGCGTAAAAGAAAAAATTTTTTCCTCTAAAGCCTTTGAGAGCACCTCCCTGTAAACTATCTCTTTCTTTTTGAGCATGTTCTATTTTGAGATTATTTATTTTTAAATGTTTCGAAAATTTTCGAAAATTAACCATCTCCCGAACTTTGAACCCTTCCTTTTTACCTAGATTTTTTGGCCTGCTTGGGGCGCTTATCAAAATAAGTCTTAACATATTGGATTCTTTCTTCGTCTGGCGGATGATATTTTATTAAATTTCGTAAAAAGTTTATTAAATTTCGTAAAAACGGTATTTTTTGCAAAAACGAGTGAAATGGGGGCGATGATGCAAGTTTTCGTATCTCTTCTAATGCCTCCTTCATAAGGACATGCGGCTCATTCACTCCGTATTCGCTATAAAGTTTAGTGGCAGCCCAGAGATCCGCATCAAACTCATCTTCTCGCATGAACGGACAGAAAATTTTAAGGAGGAATAGAACAATAATCAACAATAAAAACAAAAATAACAGTAATAAATTAATAAGCTCAGAGAGATTAACTATATCTGGCCTCGCGTTCAGTAAAAAGTATATAAGCAAAAACACAAAAGCAACAAGAGCAATAATAATCCAAATAATAAGATAGGTTCTAGAACATCTTTTTATATGCCCTTCTTCATGCAAAAGCACAAATCTCGCATATTCTTTTTTTATATTTTCAAAAACAGGATTATAATTAATGGATAGCCACAGTCCTTGAAAATTCAGGGAAATGGGACATTTTATCAATGTTCTATTCTTATCTATAAGGCCTTTGTTTTTTAATTCTGAGAATACTTCTTCTACAGCGGAGGGCTTTTTAATTTTGCTTTTCTCATTTAAAATCTTCTTTTTGAGCATGTTTCTATTTTGAGATTGGTTATTTTTAAATGTTTCGAAAATTTTCGAAAATTAACCATCTCCCGAACTTTGAATCCTTCCTTTTCAGCACAACTATTCTGCTCTCCTCCTGCTCGTCCATGTATTCGTAGTTCGGCAAAAATCTGAGGAGGTTTTCAGAGAGTTTTTTTATCTCATGGTGCCTAGGCATGTTTTCTATTTTCAATCTTTTTCTGGAATAGCCCAGCCACATGTACGCTTTTATTTCAATAAAATCCGCTTTGCTCTTTTCGAATAATTTTGCATACTGCGAAAAATATTTTTCATCATCATTCAGCCCTTTTATTACCGTAAACCGAATTACCCTTCTTGTTGGAATTTTTGCAACGAGCGAAAGCGTTTTGTTCAATCTTTCCCATCCATCTTTGTAGAGGGATTTGTTTATTTTTTTGAAAAGCGTTTTATTCGGCGCGTCAAAACTTACATACAATTGATGGGGAAGGGCGTTTTCCTTCCAAAGTTTTTCAAGCATTTTCGGCTCCTGGCCGTTTGTAACTATAAAAATGCTTTTCACTTCTCTGTGCTTTTTAAGCTCTTTCACTAGTTCTGGAAGAAGAGGGTAAAGAGTGGGCTCGCCGCTTAAACTTATCGCCCAGTGAGAGGGAAATAGCTCAAAAGACTCTTTCCAGAGTTTTGAATTGACATCATAAGCCCCGCCTATTCCGGAAAGAAGTCTTTTTCTCTGCTCAACCACCTTTTGTATTATTTCTTCCGGATCGTCTGCCTCTTCTTTTTTCATTTTAATATTTTTCATGAATTCCATAGGCCTCCAGCAGAAAATGCAGTTCTGCTGGCACCACACAGCCGCAGGAGACATTTGGGCGCAGCGATGGCATTCTATTCCATAGAATTTTTGCTTATAGCACACGCCCTTTCCGCGTAAGGCTTTTTTTGTCCATGCGCAGATTTCAACAGCAGAATGATTGCCGGCGATTCCGTAGTGCATATGCTCTAGCTTCTCTCTTACAAATTCCGGAATGGAAACTTTCATACATTTTATTTTAAGAATATAAGTGTTTAAAAATGAGCGCAAGACCGAAAGGTTTAAATACATTTATTAACATATATTATAACTATGAACAGAATAGAAAGGCCGGAAATAAAGAAGAAAATTAGTTCATACAGGCAGTTAAAAGACCCACCGGGTGATAAGCTGAGAAAGTTTGATTTTGATAACGCGAAGGACTGGAACGAAAAAGTTAAAGTTGGAAAAAGAAAAAAAGTCCTGAAAGAAATAACGATAGAAAATTCGAAAGCTAAGGAAGCTGCCGTAGGAGAGAAATTAAGAGAGTTTATCGCGGGGAATGGAGAAATATCTCTTACAAAGGTGAAGCAAAAAGTAGATGCGCTCCTGCTGTACCTTAAAAGCGAAAACAAAGGAGATGTTGAGTATGCGGTAGCGGAATTGTACAAACTGGCCCGGTTCTTTCATGATAGAGGGGAAGTGATTTTTGAAATAATCGACGCTCTCGCTTACGGAACAACAACAAGCAAAGCACATAATGCCTTGGACGCGCTCAATATTCTCTTAGAAAATAAGGAAATAGAAAAATATGTTAAGCAGTATATCATAGAGCGCATGGTATTTTATAATGAAGAAATACCTCAAGAAGAAATGGAATTTGTAAAGAACATACTGAGTAAAGCTTGCGAAATTACAACAGACCTCAGCGTAAGAAGAAAAGTACAAGAGATACTGAAAAAACAATGGACATAAGTTGGGTTTTGGGTTGTAGTATATATTTAAAAGCAATTTACCATAAAGTTGCATGAGGCTTTGGTCCATTCATCCGCGTTATCTAGATGCAAAAGGATTGGTTGCTCTTTGGAGGGAAGCTCTACTCGCAAAAAAGATTCTTGAAGGAAAAACGAAAGGATACAAAAACCATCCTCAACTTGTAAGATTCAAAAGGTACAGAGACCCGATCCTTGCTATATGCTCCTATCTTCATTGGGTTATGGAGGAAGGAGAAAGAAGAGGATATAATTTTGATAAGAGAAAGTTTTCTTTGAAATCGCCCTTGAAAGAAGCCATACCTGTTGGCAAAGGACAGCTGAAATTTGAGTTTCAACACCTATGCAAAAAACTAAAGGAAAGAGATGAAAAGAAGTATAGAGAAATCTGCAGAAGAAAACCGAGTCCGCTTGCCCCGCATCCGCTTTTTTATGTAAAAAAGGGCGCAATAGAAAAATGGGAGAGAGGAATAAAAAAATAATAGTTTAAAAAACCAATTGGGCAGTATCTAAACCTATGGGCCTGTAGCTCAGCTTGGATAGAGCGACAGCCTTCTAATAAAGAAGGCCAGAGGAAAAACCTCGGCGGTTGCTGGAGGTAAGATAGGAACCGCCGGAGGTTCCTGCGCTGAAGGTCGTGGGTTCAAATCCCACCAGGCCCGTAAGCCAGGGGGAGCTTTATCTTTTCTAATCTCCCCCTAGCTTCAACCCCCTTATGTGATTAGAAGGTTTGGCGGAGGCCAGGGGGAGCTTTATCTTTTCTAATCTCCCCCTAGCTTCAACCCCCTTATGTGATTAGAAGGTTTGGCATAAGGTTGTTGAGATATAAAAAATTAGTAGAACTAAGAAACAAAAACAAGAAAGAAAAAAAAGAGTGTAAAGAGAAATTTACTCTGCGTATTTTGAGATGTATTTTTCCAAAGGCCTTGGGTCTTTTCCGGAGTAGACCTGGTAGCCGTTATAGATTGAGTACAGCCACACAAGTAAACCGCCGATTCCGAATGTAACGATGCTAACCACAAATCCTATAAGGCCTATCGCAACCGCCTGTATGTAGTGGTATTTCGAGAATCCGCTCAGTTCGTCTTTCTTTACAGCATACAGGATCAGCGCAACCAGCCAGAATATATACCCTATAAAAAGCAGCACTAGGTCGTCCTTTCCTTTTTCCGCAGTTTTCTTCTTTGCCATGAAAATCACCCGGTAAAGATTAAAAACAGAATGCTTATAAACCTTATTCTGACGCAACCGGGCTCGTAGATCAGCGGTAGATCGCTCCCCTCGCACGGGAGAGGCCGAGGGTTCAAATCCCTCCGAGTCCATAAGCCAGGGGGAGCTTTATCTTTTCTAAACTCCCCCTAGCTTCAACCCCCTTATGTTATTAGGAGGTTTTGCGGAGGCCAGGGGGAGCTTTATCTTTTCTAAACTCCCCCTAGCTTCAACCCCCTCCTTAAAAACTGAAAGTCTTGGTATGAGAATCAAGGAAGTAATGTAACTATAGTTACAATAAAAATATCAAACCAGGAAAGAAGAGGAGTGAACTACCCCGCCCTAAAGAGCCATTTGAGAAGGAGAAAGGTTTTCCATTGCAATAATAGAATATTTTTCCGCAAGTTTTCTGGTCAAACGACCACGGCCTAAAGGTCACGGATTTCTTGATACCCGTGCAGTCAAAAATTCTGAGGCAACTTTAATAATTGTGTTGATAATTGTTTTTAAATGTATGTCTTTTCCATTTTTGAGTTCGGTTTTTAAATTCCTCTCAACATAAAACCAATCATGAGCAATAGAGCGGTAGAGGAGATAGTATCCGAGATTCTGAAAGGCAGGGAGGATGTTGAGAAGATAAAGAAGGAGGTGGCGCTTAAGTTTGGCCTCCTCTCCATGCCGAAAAACTCAGAGATCCTTGCGAATTTTCCAAAGGGAAAGCTCACAAAAAAAATCAAAAAAATTCTTTTCAGAAAGCCGTCGCGGACAGCCTCCGGCGTTACGCCAATAGCAGTGATGGTAAAGCCTGAAGGCTCATGCGGATGGGGTTGCGTCTACTGCCCCTACACCGGGAAGGCTCCAAAAAGCTACACGGGCGAGGAGCCGGCTGCGCTCCGCGCGAAAAGGGCGGACTTCGATCCGGTAGTGCAGATAAAAAGCAGGCTGAAACAGTATGAAATCCAAGGCCATCCTACTGATAAGTGCGAAATAATAATAATGGGCGGAACATTTTTGGAAATGGATGGAAAGTACAAGGAAGGTTTTGTGAAGTCCATATATGATGTGCTGAATGGAAAAAAATCAAAAAACATCCCTCATGCAAAACTCCTTAACGAAAGTGCAAAGCATAGAGTAGTCGGCCTGGCGGTAGAAACAAGGCCGGATGTTTGCATTCCGTACATTCCCGAAATCCTTCGCTTCGGCGCGACAAGGGTTGAGCTTGGGGTTCAGAACCCGGATGATGGAATTTACAGGATGATAAACCGGGGGCATGAGGTTAAGGAGGTTGTGGAATCTACGCGGGTGCTGAAGGATGCGTGCTTTAAAATAGTTTATCATATCATGCTCGGCTTGCCTGGCTCAAGTCCAAAAAAAGACATAGAAATTTTCAAAACCCTTTTCAGCGATGAAAGATTCCAGCCGGACATGTTGAAGATATATCCGACGCTCGTAATTCCCGGAACACAGCTTTACAGGATGTATCGCCGGGGGGAGTATTCCCCCTACTCATCCGAGCTTGCGGCCGAAATCACCGCAGAGGCATACAGGCATATTCCGGAATACGTGCGCGTGATGAGGATACAGAGGGACATTCCGGCAAACCTGGTTTATGATGGTGTGAAGAAGAGCAACCTCCGGGAGATGGTGGAAAGGAAAGCAAAAGAGCTAGGAAAGGTTTGGGAGATAAGGGCAAGGGAGCCGAGAGCAAAAAACATCCGGCCGAAGAACCCCACGCTTTTCAGGAGGGATTACAGAGCGAGCGGGAAAAAAGAGATATTTCTTTCATACGAAGACGAGGATAGAGAAAACATTTTTGGTTTTTTAAGGTTGAGGATAAGCGATGTTGGGTTGATACGGGAGTTGCACGTATACGGAAGCGAGGCTGAGGTCGGAAAACCCGGAAAAATCCAGCACCGCGGAATCGGAAAAAAACTCATGGAAGAGGCAGAGAGGCTCGTGAAAGAAGAGTTTGGGTTGAACAGAATGCGCGTTATAGCTGGACCGGGCGCGAGGCCGTATTACTACTCTTTGGGTTATACATTGAAAGAGCCGTATGTGGAAAAATGTTTGATGTAACTATAGTTACAATTTCTAATCCCTATATTTCTTCACATACGCTTCTCTTTTTTTCAAAAGTTCTAGATACTCTTTCTGAAGCTCCTCAAACTCTTTCTCCTCCTCTTCGGAAAATTTCCTTATCTGCCTCTCAGCATTTTTCACCTGAATTTTTACGCTTACGCTTTCAAGTTTTTTTTCGTTTAGGAGAACGTTCTCAGCTTCTTTTTCAGGAACCCATATCACATCGTTTCCGACCCTGATCATTACTTCCTCTTCATCCGGTTTCCCTTTGATGAGTTTTTTGTTTTTGAATATTACATTCATTCCAAGCCGGCCCATCCTCTTCGCTATTTTTGCAACAATCTGGCTCTTTTCTCCATCTGTTTTAACATCCTCCTTTATTCCACCATTTTTTATTATCTCAATAACCCTCTCCTTTTTTTTCAATTTATTCACATCATCAATAAGCTTTCCTATCTCTTCCTTAAACTCCACATTCCTCTTTATTATACTGCCTCTTGCGGAAAGAATGTCCCACGCCTCCCCGCTCCTTGTTCTGAGCGCCCTGTCTATCTCCTCTTCTTTAAAATTCTTGAGCTTCTCCCCGAACCTTTCAAGCTCCGCTTCCATAGGAACAAAGAAAACATAGTTGTTCTCCTTAAGCATTTTTTCTATTCTTTCAATTTCCCTTCCCAGGTTTTCGTTCTCGCTTTTTATTATCTCCTTCGCATCCTCTCCGGCGCCGGTTCTTTCCATATATCCGAGCTTGTAGTCGTTCTCAGCCTTCATCTTTTTGAACTCTATCAGCCTTGCGCACTCTCTCCACAGCTCCATGCTGGTTATATTGAGAGAAACATTTAATAATGCTTTTTCCCAGCAGCCGCCGCGGTGAATAAAATAGTGAAAATTACTGCTGCGCTACCGCAGTATGCGCCCCCGCCTTCAGCTTCATTTTCCACCCAAACTGCGTTCTCCCCGGCTTCCTCAAAGGATTCTTCTAAATAATTCGCCAGGTTCGCGACCTCCGCTCCTCCTGAGAATTTTGCTTGGCTTCCGTAGAGTCTCCCCCACACTGTTGCATATCCGGTTCTGATTTCGCTCTTTTTTCCTACCCGGGCGTCATTTATGGATTTTGCAAAAATCGCCTCATACTCGCTGGCAAGGTACTTCCCCTCGTCGTAAAGCTCTTTCGCGTTTTCAAGGTGTTCGGCCGCATCATACACGACAATCTCCTTTTCAACCTTGTTTATCATCTCCTTCGCGCGCTCTTTATATATACTTTCATTCAAAAATTTTCCTTTTCCCTCCTTGTTGAGCTGCTGCGCGATCTCGCACCAACCCTGGGCGTATTCAAGCTTGTTCATGAGCGCGTACTCCTCTTCTTTTAGCTTCGGCCTTGCTGCCCTTACTGCTTTAACTCCATTCTCAGCCCATTTTTTTCTTACTTCCGCGCCTACTATCCACTCCCAGTTGTCCTCCTTTTTCCCGCTGAGGACGGTTGCGTTTAAGCATTCCTCAACTTCAAGGGCCTTTTCCTCCAGCGTTTTCGAGCCGCTGTCCTTCACGGTCCTTATGTCCACTAGCACGGTGAACGCATCGTTCGCGGCGCTGTACTGGTAGCCTTTTCTGAGAAGCTCCTTCTGAAGCGCGATGCTCTCCTGCACATAATTATAAACTTCCTGCGGAATTTCGGCTCCATCCAGTTCTCTCTCCACCTTCCAAATCATCTCTTCCGCGATCCCATCAAACCCCGCGACCTTCCATTCATTGTTTTCTTCAGGTATTTTTTCGCTCCTTTTCAGCTTTATTTCTTCGGGCGTTATGTTGTAGAACATGAAGCTGACCGCCTCCTCCACATCCTTTATGTAAATAATTTTGAAGTTCTCGTCTTCGATTTCGTTCATGAGCATGTACTCGGATATGCTCGGCCTGGGTGCTACGAAATACCTTATTCCTATTCTTTTTGAGATGGATGCCTTCTCGTAAACTCCGCCTACGCTTCCTACCGCGCCCTTTTCATCAATGCTTCCGGTTATGATCGCGTCTCCGCGCGGTGTCATGTTCGTGAGCAAAGAGTATGCATAAACAGTAAAAATCACCCCTCCGGAAGGGCCGTCTACATTCTCCACTTTCCTTTCCGGAAAAGAGATGATGAATGAGCATTCCTTACCGGCGAGTTTTTTTGCAATGTTTACGGCAGTTATGAAAGAGTTCTGCGTTGTGAACCCGATATACGGAGGGATTTCGAAAAATGTAGAGTTGCCCTCCTGCACGCTCATCGTTGCCTGTATGAACCCTCCTTCCGCTCCTGCAACCGCCGGCACATAAAAAACCGCGTTCCCTTCGCACGCGCCCGCGCAAAAAGAAAAAAGCAGCAGGAATAGCAAGAAAATTTTTCTCATATGCGGCCGCCGGGATTTTCAAACCTTTTCCGATGAAACGCTTTTTTGCCTAAGGCAAAAAAGGGTTCTTTGAACCCGGGTCGTTGGCTTTCCTCTTTCTTCGTCAACTTTCTTTGGCAACCCGAAAGAAAGTTGTTGGAAGGCCAAAGTCCTACCACTAGACTACGGCCGCTAGAGTTTTGTATTTTCTGGAAAGTGTTTTTAAATGTTCTCAGTATTACATTTGCGTGGATGCTCTAATTTTTATACTCAGTAAAGGAGGAAAGCGCGGTTTCATTCAGCTTAAAAATAAAGAGCTCGCCGCGTTCCTCGGTATAACCCCCCAAGCTGTTCCTTACATAATAAAAAAACTTGAATCAGAAGGGCTCGTCTTAAGAAAGGACAAAAAAATAAAGCTTACAGAAAAGGGTGTTGAGGAGTGTCGAAAATATTACGCAATATTAAAATCCGCGTTTGAACACGACAGATTCGTAATACGGGGAGCAGTTGTTCAGGGGCTTGGAGAAGGAAAAAAATTTCTTTCTCTAAAGGAATACAAAAAAGCAATCTCAAAGGCGGTTGGGTTTGAGCCGTTTGAAGGTACGCTGAACATTCTTCTCCGTCCCCAGGAGGTTTGGAAAAGGGAGGCGCTGTTGAGAAAGGAGCCGGTTTTTGTTCCGGGCTTCAAAAAAGGAGAGGAAATCTACGGCGGCGTTTACCTCTATCCGTGCAGAATAAACAACAAAAAAGCGTCTATAATCATCCCGCTCAAAAGCAGGCACCCCTCAAATGTCGTTGAGATAGTAGCAAAAGAAAACCTGAGAAAAACGCTTAAACTTAAAAACAATTCGGAAGTAATTGTTGAAGTTGAATTTTGAGGTGATTGCTTGGCCAAGAATATTGTAATTTCAAAAGGAGGGTACACACCTGTCCCGGAGCTTGACGTTGAGATTGTTGAGAGGAAGGGCCTGGGCCATCCGGATACGATAATAGACGGCATAATGGAGGAGATAAGCGTTGAGCTCTCCAAGGCATACCTTAAAGAATTCGGAGCAATACTCCACCACAATGTTGACAAAGGGCAGATAGTTGGAGGCGAGGCGAAACCTGAATTTGGCGGGGGGAAGGTCATCCAGCCGGTATTTATCCTGCTGAGCGGAAGGGCGAGCTATGAAGCAGAAGGAAAGATAATTCCTGTTCAGGAGATCGCGCTAGAAACCACGAAAAAATACATAAAGCAAAATCTCAGGTTCCTCGACCCTGATGCAGACATCGAAATCATGTCAAAAATAAGGCCCGGGAGCAGGGATTTGGTTGAATTGTTTTTAAGAAACAAGGGCGTTCCGCTCTCGAACGACACGAGCTTCGGAGTTGGATATGCTCCCTTTTCCGATGCAGAAAATGTTGTTCTGGCTGTTGAAAAATACCTGAACTCAAAAGAGTACAAAAAAGCCCATCCCGAAGTCGGGGAGGATATAAAAGTGATGGGGCTGAGGGAGAACAGCAAGATAAAACTTACGGTTGCGGTTGCATTCGTCGATCGCTTCATCCATTCACTAGAAGAGTACATAACGACAAAGGAGCGCGTGAAAAACGACATTCTAAAGAAGGCAAAAGAAATCACAAAAATGGATGTGGAGGTTTTTTTGAACACCGCTGATGATATAAAAAACAAATCCGTCTACATAACCGTCACCGGCCTGAGCGCCGAAGCAGGAGACGACGGTTCTGTCGGGAGGGGAAACCGCGTAAACGGCCTGATAACGCCGTTTAGATTGATGACTCTGGAGGCGGCTGCCGGAAAAAACCCAGTCAACCATGTCGGAAAGATTTACTCTGTCCTTGCCTTCAAGATCGCCAAAGAAATAAGCGAAGAGTGTCCTGACCTAAGGGATGTGAGCGTCTCCCTGCTCAGCCAGATTGGAAAACCAATAAATGAACCGAAAATGGCTTTTGTTGAGCTTGTAGGCGATGGCGTTGAGCAGAAGAAGGACAAGGCAAAATACATCGTAGAGCACAACTTTGAAGACATCGAGCAATTGACCAAACTTATGGTGGAGAAAAAAGTAGGGGTTTTCTATTAATTTTTTCTCGTTTTCGGCATCAGCGTTATGTTTAAATTCCTTGCGGTTGGAAATGGAAAAAACGTGGTTGCATGGAAGTGGCAGTGGAGCTGACTGTTGCGGGCATGAAGCAAAGGCACAAGTTCAAAACGATAAAGGAAACAACCCCGTTCGGGACGTACGAGCTGATAAACATCCCCATAACCGTTTCAAAGCTCGAGCTTCTCAGGATTGCGGATGAGAAGAGAATGCCTGTTTTCAACAACGGCGAAAAATACTTTCCTAAAGGAAAAACCGCAAGAGACATCATAATGGAAAATAAAGCAAAAGGAAAAAAGAAAAAATAATCATTTTTTCAACCGCTCAATCTTTTTATCAAGCTTTTTCTCAGCCTCTATCCTCTCGAGCCCATACTCGCCCATGTCCACGAATTTTCCGTATTTGAAAATCGCAGGATGCTTTTCCTTTGCAAGCAGATATATCTTTTGCGCAACATGCCGGTAATCCGGATGGCCCTGCATCCCGCTTCTCAGTTCAGTTAAATGATAAATCTCCCTGGCATTCATCGTAATATAAAACCTTATTCTGTAGGCAAACGGAACAACATACTGCGCTTCCTCCTTGAACTTTTGCGCGATCTTTTCGTATGTTTTTTTCGCTTCTTCCATAGCCCGCTCGAATTTTCCGGCAACCCCCGCCTCTTTCAGCTCCTTTGGCATATCATACCCCAAGCGCGCTGTGAGAAGCTGCCTCTCCTGCGTAAGAATCCTATGCCTATGGATATCCCTGAACGCCCCAAAATTGGTTACTATTTCAAAAGTATAATAAGCGTTTTCAAAAGCCCTTCCGGGTTTGTGCCTTCTGTTTTTTCTCTCCCCCACATACGCATCTAAAATTTTCTCCTTCCTGCTTTCGCTCATTTTTTTTACATCATTCTTCAATTCATTATATGCAATCTGCGAATATGGAAAAAGAATGGCCGCAACAATTTTTTCCACCGCATCTTCATCCCACCACGCAAGCCTGACATCGTCAGCACTTTCGCCATCAATTCTCTCGGGAGCAAACCCCCTAACATTCTCCCGATTTTTTATGTATTCCTGCATCTCCTTTCCTTTTTCATCGCTAGCTCTTTTTACGAATGAAGGAATGAGCTTTTTCAGCTCCTCTTCCATGTCCCCCGCGATCCTTTGCGCTTCCTTCAATTTAGATGCGTAAAGATTGACCAGAAGATATTCAAATGCCCTTCCATTTCCGAATAAACCCAGGTTTGTAAGCGTTGCGGCTGGAAGCAGACCCCTCAGGAGGTCGCATGTTTTCGCCCTTACAGCCGATTCATACGCCCTCTCGCTTTCCTCCCCCTTCGGATATTTCTTCATCACATACGCATTTACTTCAGGAATAAGTTCTGAATACGTGTCAAAAAGAAAATCCAGCGTTTCCTCATAAATTCCATCAAGTCCGGATTCCGCTATTTTCGGCTCCCTGCAGTACAAATATTCTCCGCGTTTATCCCTTTTATCAAAATAAACATACCGGGAGCTTTTTTCAAGCGGAGAGATCCCAATCCTTCTGTCCTCAATCAGCTTGGTTGCTATGTTGCTTATGCCCTCCACCGCCATATGAACTCCTGCAAGCTCCCCGACGCTGTCATCCCCAAAACCTATAAGCACGCGCTCGTAAAATTTTTCCGCCTTTTCTATCGCAATAATACCTTCTTTTCCCGCCGCCCTTTCGCCGACAATATCCGAAAAACCCATCTCCTCTTTTTTTATAAACTCGTCCAGCAGCGTTCTCCTCAAACTCTTGTCGCTTCTGCTGTACCTTGCAAAAAGCGCGCCCTTCACAACCTCGGGCAAATTCACCAACCCGAATATATTTTTGTCCATGTTTGTAAAATAAGGCTCTATAATTTTTTTCTCCTCCTGGCTGAACTCACCTAAATCACTCATGTTCTTCCTCTGTATAAATGCTTCTCTCGCCCATCTCCCCGGCCAGGTTCTCCATCATCTGCTCCCTTGCTTTTTTTGCATTCCTCTCATGCCCCAAAACCCAAGAAAGTTTAACAAATGCGCACTCAGGCGTCCAGTCGGCGAGATGGCCGATGACCCCGGCTTCCCTCAAAATTCTGCCGGCAGTATAAACATTCATGTTTATTCTCCCGCTTATGCACTGGCTTGCCATCGCGACAACGACATCGGATTCAACAAGCTCCTCTATTTTTTCGATTATCGGCTTTGCATGCTTATCCTTAAAAGGATTTGTAGAAACATGCCCCAGCCCGGTACCGGCCAAAACAATCCCCTTGTAATCTGAAAATGCATCAAACAATTTTGGCTTTATTCCTGGATAAAAATAAACCAAACCCACTTCATCGCTGAACCTGTTGTCAAACCTCAACCCGCCCGCGCTTCTCTTTTTATACTCAAAAATTTTTTCAAATTTTTTCGTTCTATAATCAACCTTTGCAAGCGGGGGGATGTTTATGCTTTTGAATGCATCCCTTCTGCTGGTATGCATCTTTCTTACCTTCACCCCCCTGTGAACAAAGCCAAAATCATCGCTGCTCGTTGCGTGCATCACCGCAACAACCTCGCCCAAATCCTGCTTTGCGGTAAAAACAGCATTCAACAAGTTCATTTTGTTGTCGCTGCTCGGCCTGTCCGCGCTTCTCTGCGCGCCCGTGAAAACAACCGGCACTGGAAGGTTTTGAAGGGCAAACGCCATAGCGGAGCAAGAATAACTCATCGTATCTGTTCCGTGCAGAACAACTACGCCCTCCGCTCCATTCTTTATCTCATTTTTTATCTCTTCAGCCATTACCCCCCAGTGCTCTTGGTTTATATCTTCGCTTAAGACGGAAAAGACATTCCTTAGATTTATCGTTGCTATTTCGTTTAGCTCAGGAAAAGCGGTTTTAAACTCTTCTGCGCTGATTAAGGGATATACAGCTCCAGTTTTGTACTCTATTTTTGACGTGATCGTTCCCCCGCATCCCAATATTCTTACCCCCCCTTCTTTTCCCTCCTCTTTTTTTTCCTTCGGCCTGCCGAGCATTTCCTTTCCGACAATTTCAATTTTTTCCACATTTTTTCTGTCCAGCCCAACATTATACCCGCTGGAAAGCTTCAAAACAATCTTTTCTTTGTTCGTTTGGGGCATCGCTATTCCCTCAATTGTTTTTCCCTTCCACACAACCCTTATCCTGTCTCCGGTTTCCATCATTTTCCACCCATGAGCGCAGCCAGTATCGCATTCTGCGCATGCAGCCTGTTCTCCGCCTCATCGAAAACAACGCTCCACCTTCCATCTATAACTTCATCCACAACCTCCTGCCCCCTGTGCGCAGGAAGACAATGCATGAATATAGCGTCCTTTTTCGCTTTTTTCATAAGCTCCTGATTGACTTGATAGGGCTTTAAGTCCGCAAGCCTTTTCTGCTCATCCTCCTGCCCCATGCTCACCCATGTATCCGTAATCACCACATCCGCGCCCTCCACCAACTCAATCTCATGCCCAATAACTATTTTCCCTTTCGCCTGCTTCTTCGCCTTTTCAAAAACCTCCTTTTTCGGCATGTACTCCATCTTATCCGGGCAGATTCCATAAACATCCGCCCCGAGCTTTGAAAAACCGATCATGGTAGAGTGGAACATGTTGAACCCACAGTCCCCTAGGAAAACAACCTTCAGCCCCCCCACGTCTCCTTTATGCTCGAAAACAGTCTGCATATCCGCCATGGTCTGGCACGGGTGGAACATGTCTGTTAGACCGTTTATTACAGGAATGGTTGAGTATTTTGCAAACTCCTCTATTACCGTATGCTTATACAGCCTTGCCATCACCCCGTCAACATACCTGGAGAAAGTTCTGGCAGTATCCGCTATGCTTTCCCCCCTTCCCAGTTGAGTTGTCCGCAAATCGACATAGAGCGCATGCCCTCCTAGCTTTGTCATGCCCGCCTCAAAACTAACCCTTGTTCTTGTAGAAGGTTTTTCAAAAAGAAGCGCCAAACTTTTTCCTTTCAAGCTCTTCTTTACCTTTCCTTTTTTCATCTTTACCGCCAGGTCAATAAGCTCCCTTATCTCGCTTTCGGTATAATCCAATAAAGTCAAAAAATGCCTCCCCCTGTATTTTTTTAGGTCCATACGCTCACCCTGCACCTATTGTTCAATAAATGTTTTTAATGCTTGCGTTGGAATCTAAAGCATGGAGAAAATTTTTGAAGAGAGGAAGAGCGTCAGAAGCTTTAAGAATAAGCCGGTTGAGGAGGGAAAGATAAGGGGAATTGTTGAAGCCATAAACTCAGCTCCATCTGCTGGAAACCTCCAAGCCTACCGGGTTTTCTACACAACAAAAAAAGAAATCATAAGTAAAATTGCAGAAGCATGCTGGCAGGAATGGATAGAGGAAGCCCCTGTTGTTTTTGTTTTCTTCGCCGACCCAAAAATTTCAGGAGCAAAATACGGCGAGAGAGGAAGAGCTCTTTATTCTATTCAGGATGCAACCATCGCATGCGCATACGCACAGCTTCAAGCATCCTCGCTCGGCCTAGGGGCATGCTGGGTTGGGGCTTTTGATGACACAAAAATAAAGGAGATTTTCGCCGCGCGCGAGCTTATTCCGGTTGCAGTTCTTCCTGTTGGATATCCGAATGAAAAGCCATCCCCAAGAGAAAAGAAAAACAGGGCAGTTGAATTTTGATCAGAGTCAAGTCACCTCATCATTAATCAGAGATCACTTCCATCATCACTTATCCTATTTAACCAGGAGAAACTATTTTAAATGCTTTCTTTCAATTTTGCGCATGAAAATAGAAAAAACATTTGTGTGCAAAGGATGCGGGAACAAGCTGAACATACACAGCGAAGTGGAGCTTAACGACATTGATTTGACGCTTTTCGGCAAATGTCCATACTGCGGTGCGACAGTTCAGCTCTCCGTAATAGTTGAAAAGAGCGCTCCGGTAGCGACAAATGTTGACGAGCAGGTAATAAAAGAGGAGATGGAAATTCCGGCGGGAAGCATAGACAGTCTGTTCAAGTAAAGAGAAATAAAAAACTCCCCGAAGAAATGCGTTATGCCTATTTTAATTGTTGCAAAACACCCAGCAATTCCTTTATACTGTTTATTTCATAGGTAGGCGAGTATTTTCTTGCCTTCCCTATTAAAACGCTTTTAACCCCAGCTCTATCCGCCATCTTTATATCTGTTTCTTCGCTGTCTCCCACCATAACTACTTCGCTTTTTTTCAACCCATTCTCTTTAAGCAATTCATTTAGCATGTACAGGCTAGGCTTTCCGATTACAACCGGCCCTACTCCTGTTGCGAACTCTAGCCCCTTTACGCTCAACCCTGCTCCTGGAAGCTCGCCGTCTTCAACAGGATAGAATTTATCCTCGTTTGTTGCAACAAAAAACCCACCGTTTTTTATCGCCCGGTACGCAATTGAAAGTTTCTTATAATTCAATGTGCTGTCAAAACCAACCGCCACGATATTTGCTGTTTCCCCCTCCTTTCCATCCACAACCCTAAAACCTATGTTTTTTATTTCCTCGGTAAGCCCGCCGGTGCTTATTACATACACCGTAGTTGGTTTGAACCTCTTTTTGATATACATCGCCGTTGAATGTGAGGAGACATACACATCATTTTCTAGAAAATCAAAACCGATTTTTTTAAGGTGCTCGGTATAAGACCTTTTTGAATAGGAGGAGTTGTTGGATAGCACAAAAACCCTGCATCTCTCCCGTATTTTTTTAACCGCCTCAACTGCACCTTCAACCGGCGTTTTCCCTCTTTTCAGCACCCCGTCAACATCAAATATAACGGCCCTAATACCTGCCATTCAACCCCCTAATCCTTACCTTTCCATCACCTTTTTATTATTTTCCTTTCAAATTTGAAGCATGAGAGTTAAAAACCTTCTAGTAGCACTTTTGCTCTTCGGGCTGGCGTTTGCAGAGTTCGGGATACTCCTCACCCCGACGGGCACGATAGAGGACGAGGAGCTTACATCCATACAGGGAATTTTTTATACAAGCGGAAAAATATACATAATCAGCCCAGACATTTCTGGCTATTTTATCTACAACATACAGGATAAGGATATAGATAAGAAAACATACGACCAGCTCAATGGTCTGCGGGACATCTTCATTGACGAAAATGGGTACATGTACTTAACAAAGAGCGGGAGCATATGGAAAAGAGCGCCCTCCCTAAAGCAGATTCGTACTTACGATGATGCGTATGGCATATGGAAGCTTGGAGATACTTTATACCTTACGGATGATAAGAACAACCGATTTGTTGTGATGTCGACAGATGGAGCCACCCTTAATTTTGTTGGCGAGAAGGGGCAGTACAACCTCATGTTTGATTCGCCGAAGGGAATATTCTATAACGAAGGGAAGTTCTACGTTGCGGACTATAACAATGGAAGGGTTCAGGTTATCTACGAAAACCTAACCCTGCACGCAATCTGCGGGCAGAAAAACATAAACATGCAAAGCGCATATGATGTTTTTGTGGATGCGGACTATGTCTATGTTGCGGATAAGAAAGGAAATCAGGTAGTTTGGTTTACCAAGGACTGCTACCCTGTTTTTGCATACACCATAAACTCTCCTGTTGGAGTTTGGGTTGTGGACAACACAATGTACATCGCCCAGGAGGACGGAAAAATACAGACATTCAACTACGAAAGGCTCACTCCCCAGCAGTATATATTCCTCCAGATGAGGCAATACTTTGATGCAGTGAAATACTACGAGCGGTTGTACTACATCGGCAAGGAGATAAATGTCGGCGGCGAGTGGGGGCTCATAGCCGCGTATGACGGCGTTCAGGCAAAATACGAGGAAAACAAGCCCGGCGAGGCGTATTTCTACCTGCAAAAATTCAAATCCTACAATCTGGCTGATGAAACCGTCAAGCTTGAGAATGCCGTCTCCGCGAGAATACTCTCCCTTGCACAGGGGAGGTGGAATGAAAAAGAAATAGTCGATACTGCCAAAACAAAAAACTTTGAGCTTGCGCTCGAACTTTTGAAAACCGAACAGCCGGCCCCCCCTCCGGCAAATAAAACTGAAGAAGAAATTCCCCCCCGGCCGGAGCAGAACATAACCAAAATACCAAAAGAGGCATTTAGCGAAGTTGAGCAGAAGATTGCAAATCCGCCGCCTCTTGTCGACTATACCCGGGCCAAGGACTATTATGAAAAAGCTTTGGAATATGAGGAGAAGGACCCTGAACTTGCGTACTCCTACTTGCAGAGCGCAAACAGCTTGATCGAGGAGGAGAACAGGAAAACCTCCATCTATCCCCTGCTCGCGCTTCTTGCTGTGGTTATCGTTGCTCTGATAGGGTATGCTTTGGCGGGCGGGAAGAAAAGAAGATGAGAGCCGCTGTCCTTTTTTCAGGCGGGAAGGATTCTGTTTTTTCTGTTTTTTGCGCACTTTCCAGCGGCTGGGAGGCTGAGCTCATTACTGTTCTCGGAGAAGAGGACAGCATGATGTTTCATAAGCCGAATTTGAAATACACAGAAATGCAGGCGGAGGCGATGGGCCTTAAGCATTATTTTATTAAAAGCGACGACGAGCTGAACGGAATAAAAAAGTTTCTGAAAAAAAACAAATTCGGCGGGATTGTAAGCGGTGCGATAGCGAGCGAATACCAAAGGCAGAAAATAGACATGCTGGGCGAAGAGCTTAGGATTCCTACATTTTCATTCCTCTGGCATAAGGAGAAACAGCTTTTATCCGATGTTTTGGAGTACTTTGAAACCTACGTAGTTGCCGTTTCTGCGGAAGGGCTTGGGAAGGACCTTCTCGGAAAACCTTTCAAAGAGATTAAGGCAAAATACCCCATCCACCCTCTTTTGGAGGGAGGAGAAGGCGAAACTTTTGTCGCATGGGCGCCTTTTTTCAAGAAAAGGATAAAAATTGAAAAATGGAAGATAAATTGGGACGGCATAAGAGGGGAGGCAGAGATAGAAAGGGCAAAACTTAGCGACCCCCCCAAAACTTCTTAACATATTTTTCCGGCTCACTCGAAATGACAAAGCTTTCATCTTCCGGAAAAAGTTTTTTGTAATTCCTCCATCTAAACCTCTCATCCATATACACAACCGCCGCCCTGTCTTCATGTTTCCTTATAGCCCTCCCCCCCGCCTGCATGGCTTTCATGACAGCAGGGTAGATGTATCCGTATTCCCATCCCTTCCCGAATTTTTCCTGATAGTAATCTATGAGAGCTTCAACTTCCAATCCCATCTCTTCGAGCGCAATCCCAGCGACAACTACTGTTTTTATCTGTCCTTTGTTGTAATCAATCCCTTCTGAAAGAGAGCCTCCCTGCACTGCGCAAAGCATCCCTCCCTCTTCGCTAAATCTTTTGAATATTTCATAAACCTCGCGCGGCTTCATCCTCTCCCTCTGCGCAAAAATAGGTCTTGTTTTTATTAGGGGGAGCACGTTGTTCATTACCTTATAGGATGCAAAAAATACGGCCGTTCCTCCAGGCGTTGCCTTTGCTATGTTGTCTATCTTCTCTGCAAACTTCTCATACTCCTCAAAATTCCTCCTGCTGTACCTAGTTGTTATCCCTTCGACTATTATGTTCAGCTTGTTGCTTTTTGAAAATGGAGAGCTGTATTGTTTCATTATAGACCTCTTTTCCTCCAACCCCAACACATCCCTGTACATCTCCAGAGGAAGGAGCGTTCCGCTCATGAGTATCAAAGAATGGGCCTTTCCAAGCTCAGAGGTGGAAATGCTCGGGTCTAAGAATTTTTTGCTCAAAGAAAAATACCCATTCTTTTTTCTCAAAATTCTAATCGCAGAGACCTCCTCCCCCTGCCAGCCCTTCAGAAACTTAGCAAGCTTCAGGCAGTAACTCCTCCTCGTTGTTCTCTCCACCCACTCCAACCCGATCATTTCAAAATAATCCGCCATCTCTTCCTCTTTCATATTGTAATGAGCGATGAAGGAATTCAGCATTTCCTCCCCCACCAGCATTTCTTTTCTTTCTTTTGCTGTTTCCCCAGCCCATTCATTGAAAGTTTTTTCCATTTTTGCGCTTTCCAGCCCAAGCTGTTTCATCTCCTTGTCCACCCTCCGCATCACAAACGAATTTATCGTTGTTGAGAGTTGGTCTCGCACTCTTTTCGGAAGGTTGTGCGCCTCATCCACTATTATTATGGATTTTTCAAGCGTTTTCTTGGTTTTCATAAGGAAAAGTTGCCTTACGCTTGGAATCGTTAGATGAAAATAATCGGCAACTATCACCCGCGCCTTTTTTGCAAGCTCCAGCGTCCATTCATAAGGGCATGCATCATGCTTTTTTCCCATCTCCACCATTTCCAGATGGTTGTATGAGTTGCGGAAGAGTTTTTTGAAAAGCTCGCCGGCTTTCTGCTGCTGTGCTCTTGTATATCCCCTGGATTTTTCATAATGCGGGCACAGCTCCTTTTTCCTCATCTTCTCGCACGCCTGGTAAAAAGAATCCTGGTCAAGCTCCTCCAATGCCGGGTGGATGCACATATACTTCCTTCCCACAACATCAGCGGTAGGTACCTTTATTCCGTATTTTTCCTCTATTCCCTTCACAACATCCAGCGCTATTTTATGCTGGGAGATTTTCGGGGTTAGAAAGAATACATTAAGGTTGTTCTCGAGTGCATGCGTGATTGCCGGGCTGAGAACCGCGTCAGTTTTTCCCAGGCCAACGGGCGCGTGCGCCAGCAGATGCATCCTGTTTTCTATCGCTTCGCATGCATCATTGACAAGCGTATCCTGGCATCTTCTGAGCTTCTCATGCCTAAAGTATATCTTCACCACAGAAAAATTTCAGCAGAAAATTTTATAATCATGATTTAACTACGACCCCGCTCTTCGTAATATCCATAAAAACCATCTTCATCTCATGCCTTACTCCCTTCATCTTCAGCACTTCCAGAGCCCTTTCCCTCCTTCCATCCTGCCATATATAGTGGATATGTATCCAACCGTCCGTTAGCGTTTCAACTCCGTATTTTGTCGCCGGCAGGACATCCTGCGTTGTTGATGGCGTATCCTCGGTGATTATGAATGTTGTGGTGTTCCATTTCTTTATGTTTTCTATAAGCCTCATGAACCCCCTTTTCCTCTCCAAATCATTGTTGAACTGAAGGGCTATAGGCATTATAGAATCTATTACGACCCTCTCTATACCCATAGTTTCTATGAGCTCTTTTACAGGGTTCATTTTTGAAATAAACTGGTCAACTTCATGGGGGGGATAGTCGAGGAAAAAAAGCTTTTTGTTTTTTTCAAGAAAATCAATATTCCAGGAAAATTCCTTCATCTGCTCGAGCACCTCCTCCTTCGTGCTTTCTATAGGTATGTACAAGCCCGCCTCTCCCTGCTCTACCCCTCCTACGATGAAGTTCATCCCGAATGTGGATTTTCCGCAGCCAGTCGGCCCGCTTACCGCAACCACGCTTCCCTTCGGTATTCCTCCGCCTAAAAGCTTGTCAAGCCCCTTTATACCTGATTTTATTATCTCCATAAATCATCACTCTTTTTTCCCGCTTTTTTCAAGAAGCATCCTTCCCAATTTTATCCTGTTCTCAAGCTCCTTTTTCATCCTCTCCACATCCTCTTTTTTCGCAACCCTTTCAAGTATATATTTTTTGTGGTCGAACATCATGGTTGATACGGACATGAGAAGCTCATGCGCATCTGCCATACTCATCTTTATCTCCTCGGGTTCGAGTATCTCAAGCGAAAACGGGCTGTACCTTCCGACGAATTTTACGAGTGCGGGCATGCTCTTAGCAAGCAACTTTACCTCTATCGCAGTGGATATCACGCCCTCGCTCTCTATCGGTTCGTCTATCTCCCCCACAACATAAACTATTCCCGGCTCCTTCAGCATCCCTTTTATGAATCCAGTAGAGAATTCCCTTATCTTCTCCTTGTCCGTTCCGTGCACATCGAAGTAAAGCAACGCGAGCACGCCCCCCTCCTTTACGGTCTCTTTTATGACTTTTTCTTCATTTATATCCATGCTATCCATCCTTTATTATCAGAAAAACTTTATAAAGTTGCTATATAAAACATTATGGGGGTTTTTATGAAGCTCAGGGAAAAGTTTATCAAAAAAGCCAAAGCCGGGATAAAGGAGGCAGGCGAAAAGAGGGATGCGTATCTTGCGAATGTGGAGAGGACTCTTGAAGCGACCGATGAAGTCATAAACGTTCTCGCGGAGAGGCTTGAGGACTGGTATGGGCTGTATTTTCCGGAGCTTAGAAGCGAGGACAAGGCGCAGTATGCCTCCATAGTGCTTGCAATAAACAATAAGAAAAATATAGACGCCGGCGGGCTCAGGTCTGTTGCTGGAAAGAACGCTGAAAAGATTGCTGAAATGGGAAAAAGAAGCAGCGGCGCAGAGGCGTTCGACCTCTCCGAACCAAAAAAGCTGGCGAACGAGATTGTTTCCCTTGCTGCGCTCCGCAGCCACTATGAAAAAACAATTGAAAATATTGCTAAGGAAATCTGCCCGAACGCAACGGAAATTGCCGGCGGAAGAATAGTGGCCATGCTGATTGCGCACGCCGGAAGCTTGGAACGGCTTTCAAAAATGCCCGCATCAACAATACAGGTTCTGGGCGCGGAAAGGGCGCTTTTCAAGCACCTTAGAAGCAGAAGAAAAGTCGCGCCTCCAAAGCACGGCATCTTATTTTTGCACCAATGGATAAGCAAGGCGCCAAAGAAAGTGCGGGGAAAACTCGCGCGCACCATCGCGGCAAAGCTTGCGATAGCTTTCAAAGTGGATTATGGAAAGGGCGCATTTATAGGCGATAAGCTCAGGGCGCAGATAGACAAAAGGAGGAGGGAACTTCTTAAATGATCCGCATCCTTGCGCTTGCAGACCTGCACAACGATGAGGCAGTTCTCGACCGGCTCAGGGTTTTGGAATTGGACAGGAGGTATGATTACCTTATTGTCGCCGGAGATGTTACGGGAAAAAACATAAGCTATGCCCAGGACTTCATATCCATCGTCCAGCAGGCTTTCTGGGTTCCCGGAAACAACGAAAACGAGGAGGTGAGGGGGATGTTTGAGGAGGCGAAATTTTCAGTCCACCGGAAAAGGGTTGAGATAAAGGAGGGGTTTAATGTCGTCGGTTTTGGGTTTTCTACACCCACCCCTTTCAAAACTCCGGGTGAAATAGCCGACGAGGAGATATATGCGCAGATGTCGGCGTTGCCGATAGATGCAAACACCATTCTAATAACCCACTCGCCGCCATACGGGCTTTTCGATGATGTTGGCGTGAACATAGGAAGCAAATCCATCAGAAAAATTATAGAAGAGAAGCAGCCGAAGCTCGCGCTCTTCGGCCATGTGCACGAGCACAGCGGAAAGGCGAACATCGGAAGAACGATATGCGTTAAAATTCCACCCGCGCCCTCGCTGAAGGCGGCGGCCGTTGAGATAAGGCACGGCCATGCTGAAGTTTTTTTCGTGGAAATATGATCCGTGCTCTGAAAAAAGAAGAGAAGGAAAGTATAAAAACCGTCATAGCTAAGATATTTCCGAACGCAGAGTTCAGCATAAAAAATTCTGATAAAATATTTGTTTGCGAAAGAAACTCCGCAATAATCGGGTTCGCCCATTTGAGGTACTACCCGCGCGGAATCGTTATGCTTGGGTTTGGCGTTCTTGAGAATTTCAGGTCCCAGGGCATAGGAAAACAGATCCTTTCTTTTGTTGTCAAATTGGCAGAAAAATCGCACGAACCCATCTACTTAAAAGTAAAGAAAAACAACCGCCCCGCTGTTTCTCTTTATAAAAGTTTTGGCTTTAAAATAATTAAATCCAAGGAAGACAGGTTCGTTATGAAGAGAGCCTGCTTCAGCTGAATGGGGAAGTGGGGTAACCTGGTTAGCCTGCGAGCTTTGGGAGCTTGCGATCCCGGTTCAAAACCGAGCTTTTATGGGGGAGGTTTCCCCCCTAAAAGCTACGCTCCCAAAATCACCCCCCTCAAATTTGAATAAAATTTTGGGGGTTGGGAGAAGACTGGGAGGGGGCAAAGCCCCCTATGAGTTTTGTCTGGTGGAAA
Source organism: Microcaldota archaeon (assembly GCA_964467175.1). Taxonomy (GTDB): domain Archaea; phylum Micrarchaeota; class Micrarchaeia; order Anstonellales; family J096; genus JAWAFD01. The sequence goes on from CAYXNY010000045.1 coordinate 41,110, forward strand.
TCCGGGCTTCCCCAAGAGAAACCAGGGGGAACTGCGTTCCCCCCTTTCCTCTACCTTCCCACCCCCCTCCTTAAAGAATGTTTGTGAGGATGAATATGGCATGAAAGAAAAATTTCCGGGTGTTTTTGAGGAGAAGAAAGAGCTTTACACGCTCAACATGGTTAAGGGGAAGAAGGTTTATGGAGAGAAGCTCGTGAAAATCGGGGGAAAGGAATATAGAAGATGGGATCCTTTTAGGAGCAAGCTCGCCGGGGCGATAAGAAAAGGGCTTAAGAATTTTCCATTTTTAAAAAACACAAAAGTCCTTTATCTCGGTGCTTCCACCGGCACAACCGTAAGCCATCTCTCAGATATAATAAGAGAAGGCGGGATATACGCAGTTGAAGTTTCTCCCCACTCCATGAATTCTCTCATGGTAGTTGCTGAAAAAAGGGAAAACATTATTCCCATTCTTGCGGATGCTAGAAAGCCGGAAGAGTACGCTGAAATAGGAAAGGTTGATGTCATATACCAGGATGTCGCCCAGCCGGACCAGGACGACATTTTGATTCTGAACGCAAAAAAATTTCTGAAAAAAGGGGGATATGCACTTTTCTGCGTGAAAAGCCAGAGCATAGATGTTGTAAAAAAACCAGAAGATGTTTTTGAAAATGTGAAGAACAAACTTAAACAATATTTTGAAATAGAAGAGGAAATCCCTCTAGATCCGTACGATAAGGACCATCTATTCCTTGTTCTGAAATTCAAGGGTTAGATATAACCCAAAAGATGTGCGAGCATAAGGAAGAACAATCCCAGGAGAATAATTCCTGAAATTAGGTGGATCGTTCTTATGTACTTCTCCCTAGTTTCGCTTATTTTCTGCACAGTTGCGTATCCAGCCACAACAAGCGCGGTTATCATTATCATTGGCAGGATGAAGAACAGATTGTAAACGATTAGGTACATCAAATGAAGCACGCTCATTTCCTTTGCCAGTAGCCCAAGCACCATAAGGTAAGGTCCTGAGGAGCACGGAAGGAGGAATATTGAGCAGAGAATCGCGGCGCCAACTACGCCGGGAATGGATGTTGCTTTTGAAATGGCCTGTTTTGCATAAGGCCTCAGAAACATGGGCATCTCAACAGCAAAGAACCCAGGTTTATAGTTAAAATACGCGTTTATTTCCATAATAGCCAGCACGAGCGCGCCAACCGTCACAACGATGAAAAATATTTCAGTTAAACCGGTTGTTGTTATTGCCTTCAGAATCCCAAGCCCAAAAAGAAGGTACATAAAAAAGACCGTTGCTGTGAAGGCGATTCCCGCGATGAGCGCTTTTTTCCTCCCTTCAGAAACAAGTATGACCGCAAGAAGCATTGCCATTACCGCAAGGGTGCAGGGGTTTATTGAATCAACAAGCGCAGCGCCTATGAGCACGCTCCAGGTTAGTTCGGATGGCGGCTTGCTCGCTATCTCCGAAAAATCATTTGCGCTGTATACTCCTTCCAAGCAATTTCCGGCTATGCACTGCTGAAAAATATGCTCCCAGTATTCCTTTGGCATCTCGCCTATTATTAGCATTTTGTTGTTTACAAGTGTTGTCGGCACTCCGCCGGAGTATGGGTTCACATTGAACCTTTCATAAAGCGCGAACATCTCATTTCTATTGGCATAATCCTGGTAGACTTCTTTCTCCGCGATGCTTAGGGCATAGCTTTTTTTCAGGTCTTCAAAAACAGATTCTGTTCTTGCGCAATGCGGGCATCCAACTCCATAGTAAAATGTTATGTTTATCTGTTGCGCGAAAATTGCTGCAAACAGCATGAAAAGCAAAATAATTTGTTTTGTTTTCATATTTACCACCTCAAATCCCGTCGGGCGGACTTGAACCACCAACCTGCCGGTTCCCACAGGTGCATTTACGCTGTGCTGAAATCTACAGCCGGCCGCTCTACCGTTGAGCTACGACGGGTTGCCCTTTATCTTTTTTCTGTTTATTAGCATAAGTATTTTAACTTATTTCTCCAAGCAGGACCCTTTGGAATTCTATCGGGTACCATGCGTCCAATGCCTTTATCGCGAAGTCCAGCTTCTCCTCGCTTTCTGCGTATATATCAAAAAGTATATCCCCCTTTTCTACCTTATCTCCCTTCATTCTGTAGAGATATATGCCCGCGCCTTTGTCCATCGGCGCGCCCGTAGCCCTCGCAATCTTTGAAATTATTTTGTTGTCTATGTGCGCTATCTTTCCGCTCCTCTCGGCCTTTACAGAATACTTGTGCTCTCCTAGAGGAATGCTATCCGATGTTATGGTCGGGTCGCCTCCCTGCGCCTCTATTATCTCCCTCATTTTTTTGAGCGCCTTTCCGCTGAGTATAAAATGCTCTGCAACAGCATACCCGTCGCCCTTCGCGACCTTTCCAGACATCTCAAGAAGCTTGCCGGCAAGGAGCAGGCTTTTATTCTTCAAATCCTCAGGCCCCCTTCCCTCAAGAACCTGCATGACATCCCTTGCCTCCAGCGCAGGCCCGATCCCATTCCCAACCGGCTCTGAACCTTCAGTTATCAAAACATCTATATTCATGCCGACCATTTTTCCTATTTTTATAAAATCATTTGCGAGGGCTTTCGCCTTTTCAATGTTTTCCACCTTTGCGCCCATCCCGACCGGAATGTCTATAACAACATATTCTGCTCCGACCGCTTTTTTCTTTGCTAGTATGCTTGCAAGAAGAATGCCCTTCGGGTCCAAGCCAAGAGGCCTCCTTATCCTTATAAGATGGTCGTCAGCAGAGGCTATATTTATCCCCCCGCCCCACACAATTGCGCCATGCACATTATTCACTATCTCCCTCAGCTCGTTCATTTTTATATTCACGTTTGCAAGAACCTCCATCGTGTCCGCGGTTCCGGCCGCGGATGTAATTGCTCTTGAAGAGGTTTTTGCTATGTACAGGCCGGCAGCGGCGACAATAGGCACAACAACCATCGTTGTCCTGTTCCCCGCAACTCCACCCACGCAATGTTTGTCAACTATTGGGGTTTTCCCAAGCCGGAGCATTTCCCCGGATGCCGCTATCGATTCTGTAAGCGCAACCGTTTCCCTGTCGCTCATCCCCCTTATGTATGTTGATGCGATCCATGTTGCAAGCTCCGGCTCCGCAAGTTTGTTCGCCATCAGGTCGTTTATCACTGACTCTATCTCCTCTTTTGAAAGCTCGTTTCCATCCAGTTTTTTCTTTATGGATTCCAAACTAACCGGCGTCGGTAGGTGCTGTATCTCTATTATATCCCCGTCGCTCAGCTCCAGTTCCTTAGCCACATCCTTGAAAACTCCTATCTCCCCTGCCTTCACCATCTCGCTGCTCAAATCAACTATCGCTGTGTGGTCTTCGCCCCTTATCCTCAGCCCCACCCTGTTTCCAGGATAGATTTCGTTCTGCATCGCCTCGCTGTCGTTCAGAACTATTATTTTTTTTCCAGTAACAATATCTATTGTTTTAACCTGGCAGATATACTTTTTGTACTTCCATACCTCCATCTCTTTCTTCTCTCTTTCGGAGGGCATTTCAGCATAATCCGCCATGCTACAAAAATAAGTCCGATTATTTTTAAACCTTTTTCTTTTTTCCGTTGTTCTTGCCTTCCTCTTCTATTACAACAACATCCTCGAGCGTAATCATATGGTCTGTTTTCTCTCCGTATGTTATCCCCCGCTTCTCCGCGGCTTTTTTCATCTTCAACTTTTCATAAAACCCTTTCAGCTCCTTCCTTATCTTCTTCAGCTTCCCGTCAATCTCATCCATCTTCGCCTTTATTTCGTTCAGGTCGTTTTCAACAAGTTTAAGTTTTTTCCTCGCCCTGAAAACGCCCTTGTGTTTTGAGAGCTGCCTCTCAAGCTCCATGATTTTTTTTACAAGGGCTCTTTCCATCTGCGGCGTATGAGCCTGCGTGGCGACCTTGAACTCCAGCCCTTTCAGCTGCTTCATCAGATTATCCACTCTTACATCCTTTGTCTTTTCAACAAAAGGTGCGAGCGCCTTGTGCTCCATGGTTTTGTACTTGAGGCGGTTGTTCAGCGTTCTTATCTCATCTATCAGCACCTTCTTCTCATCCTCAAGCTGTTTTATGCGCTCTTCTATTTCGCTTGCCATGCAACCACATAATTCGCCAGTTTTAATTTTATACTATTCAACAATAGTTTTAAAAACTATGAGGGCAGGAGGGAATTGTGTCTTCCTAGCCCAAAGGGTTTAACCCTGGGTTTTCCGCTTAAAATTTTCCGTCTGCTCGCGCGGGGTATAGCAAATTTAAAAAATGTTAGCATAGAATATTTTCTGATGAAAAGAAAAGAGCTCGAGAAACTGATATCGCTTACTTTTGACGAGTCGCCAAGCGTGAGAAAAAACGCAGCCATACAGCTGGGCGGGATAGATGACCCCGCGGCAATATTCGCCCTCTTGGAGCTCAGCTACGACAAGGAGCCGGAGGTGAGCCAGACCGCGAGAAAAATACTTGAAGAAAAAAGAAACGGCGAAACAACTGAAACCATGTCGTTCGCAGAGCTTTTTGAAGCCGGAGCGGAGAAGCCCAGAAAAGAGTTTGCGGTTCCCTCGACAAAAAGGAAAAAACTTCTTGAGCCGATTGAAAAACTTTTCGAGAAAAAACTCGGGAAGGAGAAGGGAGAGCGGATAAAGGCAAAGATGATGCCGGCAATAGAGCGCATATACGACAATGTTATTGAGAAGAAGGTTGATGAGAAAAAGGTGCAGAACCTTCTTACAAGCTATCTTGATGCAATAGGGAGCATGCCGGAAAAGGATATCGAATCAATAGGAAGGGTTGAGGAGCTTGAGACGATCGAGGATAAAGCCGGAAAATTGGAGGAGACCGAGGAGGAGCCAGAAGCCGAACAACCGCAAGGTGTCGAACCCACTATTTTCCGCCATGCGATGGATGTTATGAAGGAAAGCGAGGGGGATGAAAACATAATGCTCAGGGAGATAAAAAAGCTTAAAAAATACATGAACGAGCAGATAGACCTTGCTTTCAGCGTTGCAAAAAACAGGTTCAAGAAGGTTCACATCACCCATCTAACAGATATAAAAGACGGGATGAGAAACATAAATACAGATGAACTTTTTGTTGTTGATGTCCAGCATGGCGAGTACCAAAAAACAAAAACCAGAAAAGATCTCTACACAAGAGTTTTGGTGCGCGATGGAGAAGGAAGCGAGGGTATTGTTTATCTTTTTGAAGGTCGCGGGCAGTTCGTAAAGCCCGGGATGAAAATAAAAGTAGTAAAAGGGATTGCAAAAACATTCAAATTCTCAGGCGAAACCGCCCTGACCGTTACAAAAACAGGGAATGTTTATATTGTGCTTTGAATTCGCTTCTTCCTTATAGATAAGGCGAACGAATGGTTTACGATACAAGCAAAGAAAAAGAAGAAATAAAAAAATTCGAAGAAAACAAGATTGCCCTTCTTCATGATAAAGATGGATTTTATAGTATAGTCTACAGGGCAGGGAAAGGAGAAAAACTTACAGAAGAGTGCCCTATAAAAGAACCGACCATAAGTGAAAAAGTGTTGTATCTCACCCCGCCCCGAATTATAAAAAGCGGTTCAGGTGATGAAAGAATTATTACATATGGCATAGGGATTTCAAAAGGCCAGATAGAATACTACAAATTCACATACAAAAATGATGAGACATCTGTTGAAAAAATCACACATTCAGAAGCTCCTTTTTCAATACTCAACCTAACCTACACGCCATATCCAGCAATGGTGCTTGCATCAAAAGAATTGATGGAAGAAGCAGAGAGCACAGAAACAAAACAAAGGTATGTGATTCAAACAGTTGAAGATATAATAAAACTTTCAGAAATGATTTTTTCCCTTCCTCAGCAAATTAGTGAAGAAGCAAGAGAGATGGAGAAAAGATGGTATTCCAAAATTCCATTTCTTGGAGATCTTGTTCTAGGAAGATGGCTTGAAGGAAAAGCAAGAGAATGGAGTTCGCAGTTTAGATCAAATATTGAAAATCCTCCGTTAGCAACGACCGAGGATTTTCTCAAAGGTGCTCCTGGGGATTGCACCCAACATACCATTGGTTTGTATTCTTTGGGAAAAGCTGCTGGTATGGATATGGAAATATGCTATACTATGGGGTATGCAAGTGCAGGAGATGGGGCAATAAGGACAGTGGGGCATAGTTTTCCATTCAGAAAAACAGCATTTGGTTATTTCATATATGATTCTGCACTTGGAAATGTAGTTTTTATCCAGGACTTTTTGGTTTGTGGTGGTATGTAAACAAAACACTTATACCACAGTTAGAAAGCAGAGGATATGTAATAGAAAAAAATTATAGAACATACAAAGAAGAAAGAGAGGCGCAGGGAATGTGGGTTTTTGATGCTGTTTATTCTCCAGAAGCAGAGAATGCTCTTGATAATCTTGAAAAAAGAGAGCTCATTTTAAAAAGCGTTGAAATGGGCTTTGGGCATGAACAGACATGGACGCTTCTCGGATTGACTTCTGAAACTTCTGATGAAATAAGAAAATGGAAAGAGAAGCTTCCAAGGAGCACTTATTTTTATGCATACTTGGACGGCTTCGAAAAGTTTGTTGCTGGAGAATATCAAGCTGCAATAAAAAGCTTTGATAAAGCTGGGAGAATGGCACCGTTTGAAGAGGTTTATTCTTTGAGAGGTCTTTATCGCTCCTATATTATGCTTGGTAATATCTCAGTTTTTCAAGAAAAATATAGCGAAGCGGCAGTATTCTACCAAACAGCCGAAGAGATCTGTTTAAAGACCGTCAAAATAACAAAGAATGAAGAGTTCGATGTAAATAACTTAGAATTAATTAGAAGCGAATTGGAGAAACTAAAATAACTTAATCGCCGAATATATCTTTTGGGGTCATCGTAATCACTAAAGTTGCCGTTTTTCCTTCATTATCCAAAAGGATGGGATTTGCATGAAAAGCGAATTTGCTTAATTTATTACATACATCAATAAGAAAAGTATAGTCTTCTTTTGTTTCGATCATATACACCTTCCTTTCATAATTTTTTATCATCCCTACCCATTCCCTTGCTTCGCTTTCAACAAGTTTTTTATACTCCTCGCTTCCTACTGGCGGAAGCTCTATTCTAACTGGTCCTATGGTTTTCAATTCTGCTGGTTTAAATGCTTGAGGCATGCTATCCCTCTCTTCAACAAAAGAACGGCCGTTAATAAAAAATTTATCCTTTGGTGGTTCTTTTGGTTGGCATGAAAAAAGCACAAGCGGAAGCAGAAGCCAAACCTTTCTCATATGTTATAATTTTAGTTAGAAAAGTTTTTAATCTCGCCGGATGGCTTTTACCACATAAAGCTTTTCAAAAAAGAACCTCTCCTCGCATAACACTTCGACCTCAAACCCCATCCTCTCAAGAATTCTTATTGTTTTTTCATGGCCATTTATAGAAGAAGAAAGGAGCATAAGCCCCCCGCTTTTCTTCAAGTATTTTCTGCACTCTTTCAAAAACCTATCCAACACTCTTCTTCCGTTCCTCCCCCCATCGAAGGCAGCGTTCAGCTTTCCTTTTATTCTCTCATTTTTTCCAGTTGGGAGATACGGAGGGTTGAAAACTATCCAATCGTATTTTTTGTTTTTCGGAACAGCGCTGAAAAGGTCGCTCACAAAAAATTTCGCATTTTTTACTCCATTTATTTTTGCGTTATGCTCCGCATTTTTCACTGCCTTTTCGTTCACATCGCATCCCTCAACAAAATTATCTTTATTGTGCAGTGCATTCGCAAGCGCAACTATCCCGCAGCCCGTTCCCATGTCTAAAATTTTTCCCTTCAGTTTTTTTGCATACTCTGCAAGCATAAAGCTATCTTCTGCCGGCTCGTAGACCTCTTTGAAAATTTCGAGCTTCATAAGAACATTCCTAACTCCATGTTTTTTAAATTAACGCTTCAAAAAGCCATGTGGAAATTTATACTATCGAGAAAGAAAAAGTTTATGCTGCGCTGAAAACTGCTCCGGACGGCCTGAGCCAGAGCGAGGCAGAAAACAGGCTGTTGAAATACGGACTGAACAAAATAGCCGAAGAAAAAAAAATCCCGCTTTTTTTGTTGTTTCTGGAGCAGTTCAAATCCCCGCTTATACTCCTGTTACTTTTTGCGATTGCAATATCGGCTTTTGTTGGGGAGGTTGTTGACGCAGTTATCATAGGGGTTATTATTGTATATGCGTCGGTGTTGGGGTTTGTGCAGGAATACAGGGCAGAGAAGGCGATGGAGGAGCTGAAAAAACTCTCGGCGCCGAAAGCAAAGGTGATTAGGGATGGAAGTATTGTTGTTGTTGATGCTGAAAAAATAGTTCCCGGAGATGTTCTGTTCCTTGAAGAAGGCGACAGGATCGTTGCTGACGCAAGGGTCGCGGAGGGATTTGAGCTCAGAATCGATGAAGCGTCCCTCACAGGCGAATCGACGCCAGTCCAAAAAAATTCTGATGCCCTAAAAGGAAAGGTCCCGGTTGCCGAAAGAACCAATATTGTTTTTTCAGGCACGACCGTAGTGGCGGGGCACGGAAAGGCCGTTGTGTACGCAACAGGCATGGAAACAGAATTCGGAAAGGTTGCGAGGATGCTTCAGGAGGAGGAAAGGCCAAAAACACCCCTTGAGATAAAGATGCATGAAATCGGAAACTTACTCGGCATAGTGGTGCTAGCAATTGTTTCCATAGTTGCGGGGCTTGAGTTTCTTACAAGAGGCGGGGACCCCCTAACGGTTTTTATATGGGCGGTTGCCCTCGCGGTTGCAGCGGTTCCTGTTACGCTTCCGGCGGTAGTGACAACCTCCCTCGCTCTTGGGATGTACAAAATGTCGAAAAAAAACGCAATAGTCAGAAAACTTGACGCCGTTGAAGCGCTGGGCTCGGTCAATGTAATCTGCACAGACAAGACAGGAACCATTACTAAAAATGAAATGACCGTGAAGGAAATATTCGTCCTTTCTGGGGAGTATTTTTTAGAAGGCGTAGGATACAAGCCAGAGGGAAAAATTCTGCAAAACAACAGAGTTGTCGACTCGTCCTCAGAAAGCGCAAGACCGCTGTACCTCGCTCTTAAAATAGGTGCACTGTGCAACAACGCGTTTTTGATTAAAGAAAAAAACGAATGGAAGATACACGGCGACCCGACGGAAGGCGCGCTTCTCGTTTCAGCGGCCAAAGCCGGCTTTTTTAAGGAAGAGCTTGAGAAGAGCGAAGAAAGAATATCCGAGATTCCTTTTTCTTCAGAAAGAAAGATGATGAGCACGATAAACAAAAATGGAAAAAAATATTTCCTCTACTCAAAAGGCTCTCCGGAAACTGTTCTGTCCAAATGCAGATATGTTCTTGTTGATGGAAAGAAAAAGCCCTTAACAAAAAAAATCAAGGAAGAGATTTTGAAGCAGAACAAGAAAATGGCTTCCAGCGCCCTGCGCGTTCTTGCGATGGCGTACAGGGAAGTAGGCAAAAAACAGAAATACGATGAAAAGGATGAGAAAGACCTTGTTTTTGTCGGCATGCAGGGCATGATAGACCCTCCGAGGCCTGAGGTTAAGGACGCGATAGCCGTTTGCAAAGAAGCAGGGATAAAAGTGATCATGGTTACCGGAGACCAGAAAGGGACGGCCGAGGCTGTGGCCCGGCAGATAGGTTTGGAAGGGAAGGTGTATGACGGCAAAGAGCTTGACGAAATTAAAATAGAGGATATTGTTGATGAAGCCGCGGTATTTGCGAGGGTTTCTCCTGAGCAAAAACTTCGCATTGTCAAGGCCTTGAAGGCAAAAGGATATGTCGTCGCAGTGACCGGAGACGGAATAAACGATGCGCCCGCTCTTAAAACTGCGGATGTTGGAGTGGCCATGGGAATAACCGGCACCGATGTGACAAAAGAGGCCGGGGCGATCGTTCTCGCGGACGACAATTTTGCAACAATAGTGAGCGCTGTGGAAGAGGGGAGAGGAATATACGAGAATATAAGAAAATTCCTATTTTTTCTTCTCTCATGCAATGTAGCCGAGGTTGCCTTGGCGTTTCTCGCTGTTGTTTTCGGGCTTCCCCTTCCGCTTCTTGCGATCCACCTCCTCTACATAAACCTTGCGACAGACGGACTTCCGGCAATGGCCCTTGGCGTTGAGCCCTCTGAGAAGGATATAATGAAAAGAAAGCCTAGGATGAAGAGCGAGAGCATTTTCCACAGGATGAAGGTTCCTCTACTGTTGTTCTCCCTCTACCTGACGCTTTCGCTTTTCGCAATTTTTTCGTTTTCCCTTCCTTATGGGCTGGAAAATGCAAGAACCCTTGTGCTTGTTGCGATGATTTTTGCCGAGCTCGCGAACGCATTCAACGCAAAATCGATCGAAAAGTCCTTGTTCAAAATAAACATATTTAATAATAAATGGCTCATCCTTGCAATAATATGGGAGATCTTGCTAATCTTGTTCTTCGTATCAACAGAATTCTCGGCCTTCCTAAAAATAGTGCCTCTATCAGCAGCTGATTTGGTTCTGCCTGTTTTCGTCGGGGTTTGTGCGATAGCATTCATGGAAATAACAAAATTTTTCATTTTTCGTAGCTCCTCATGAATAGAATGGATAGCGGAAGAATTGAAAAAATAAATACTGCGGCAGGGCATGTGTGTTTGTATGCCTCCTTTGGATTGAGAAGGCTCTGCTGTCTCAGCTCTTCCTGTTGCACGCTTTTTTCGCACAATTCTTTTACGTTTGAAATTGGCCATCCCTGGGGAATGTTGTAGTGCTCTTCTACGTTGCTGCAAATATTCTTATCCAGCATTGTCCTTGCAACCTCTATTATGCAGGTGTTGTACTCAAGGTCCTGCATCGTTATGCTTATATCCGGATCTTTAATTATCTCTCTACATGTGCTTACCGCTTGTTTTTTGTCTCCTATGAGAGCATAATAAACTGCCGTTTTTTTGTAGCATTCAGGCCTCCCGCTACAATTTCCTATTGCTATGCAGCCCGCGAGCAAAAGAAGGGCCGCCAAAATAAGCGCTATTGCTGTTGCACGCATAGTCAATTTACACAAAACAATCATTTTAAATATTGTTGTTCTAAGAAATAACGATGCCGGCAATACCAACCCTTAACGACTATCTTTCTGTTGCCATGCCGTTTATAGCCGTAGCTTTTGGCATCCATGTTTTATACGCTGCTTTGCATTACATGTGGGGGAATTTCATGAACAGCCCTCAGGCATATGCGCGTGGAAAGGAGGAGGTTCTCTCCCTCCTTAGGACAATAGGCATATTCGTCTCCGTTATTGTCTTATACAATCTTATTATTCTTGGTTTGGGCATAGATTTTATTTCGCTGGCAAAACTTTCTGTAAAAAGTTTTTTCTGGATGCTTTTGGACAGATACTTGGAAATAATGGGATTTGATTTTGCCCTTGGCAGTATTTCACAAACTGGCATCTTTGTGTTCATCCAAGCCGAGTACGGGTCGATAGAAATAGGCGGCTCTCCTGTTGTTGGGCTTTCAAACACCCTCACTGTTCTTCACAAGACTCTTGAGCCCCTTCAATATGGTCTGACGCTTGCGGCGGGAAGGTACGCCCTCCTTGACTTCGCGCCGGCAGGCATGCTCTATCTCATGCCGCTTGGTTTTTTCCTTAGAGCCTTCCCGTTCACAAGAAAGACGGGCTCTAGCATAGTCGCTTTAGCAATAACGGTTTTTTTTGTCTATCCGCTTTCTGTTCTTTTTACAGATTATCTGGTCACCGCATATGAAAGTCAAAAAATGATTTCGCCAACTCTTCCAAAAAACACCCTCATAACTACAGAGACCGATGAAGAAGTTTTCTCAGATTTTGTTGGATATTTAGGCAAAAATGTATCCCAAGGGCAGAATGACTACATCCCGCCCGGCGAAACAACCTCTGTAAGCGGCAGTAAAGGACTGTGGGATAGATTCACTCAATGGCTGGGAAATGTTTTTAATATTGCTGCGTGGGTCAGCAACCTTAGCGAGGGCTTTGCAAATATACTAAGGCTTGCCGGCTCTACTTTAAAGATGCTAGTCACGTTCGGCACGCCTCTGACCAGCCCAGTAGGATGGGTCCTTCCAACCCTCTTGATTTCTTTAAAGTGGGTTTCCATAATTGCAGAGCAGATTGCAATAATATTTACAATATTTGTGCTTGAGATTACGATAAGCATCACCATGTACAGGAATATCGCGATGCTCATAGGAGGAGAGCTCAGGATATTCGGCATTACAAAGGTGACAGGAGGATGAACCCATTAATCTTCGTTGCAATCGGCATCATGATTTCTGTTATCTCCTTAGCGTTTATGTTCGCGAGCTTTGCAAAAAAGCCAGAATGGGAGGCATGGGCAAAGGTTGAGCTCTACGAGCTTGCTTGGGGAATCATCCTTCTTATAGTTATATATGGAATATACAATACAGTAAGCTTTATCGCGGATTCCTATATAGGCACAAACATAATAAACTACTCTGAGAACAGGCTGAACGATGTGGTGAAGGACCGCCTTCTCCCGGCCTTCATTCAACTGACCTACTTGGACCATAATGTTATTTTTTGGAGCCAGTTCAAGCATAGGTTCGGTCCCTCTGCCTGGGGAATAACCTTTAGGCTTTATCCAGGCCTTGAAATATACTCCCAGCCGGTAAGGATTTTAGAGTTTGGATACATGGCCGCGTTTGCAAGCCTTTCTGTCCAAATTATGCTTTTCCACATCCTTAATGTTATTACAGATGTTTTGATCGCTGCAGGCCTTCTCTTAAGGTTTTTCCCACCAACAAGGACAAGTGGTAACCTTCTCATAGCCCTTGGTTTTTCCTTTAAAGTAATATTCCCTCTTATGTACATTCTATCTTTCCAGGCGCTTGATGAAATATACAAAATCCATGGATGGAGCATGTCTGGTGTTTGGCAAACAGCCTATATCCCGCAGTTGATAGGCACAACGATGCCGATGGTTATTACGCTTACTCCGGGTTTGTTCCATTCTCTTTTGAACAACTTCGGCCATCTTTCTGTTGAGATTCTCGTAATTCCCTCAGCGGCTATGACCGTTGCTATCTCAGCAACGACCGGCCTGCAAAAGGCGCTTGAGTGGAAAACAATAGAGCTGGGTGGTTGGAGATGATTTCTGTTCCTCTTGAATTTGTACCTTTTGCGATAATCGGCGCAGCATTCGGCATCTCCATTTTCCTTTCTTCCATTGCATACATGGTAGGCGTTGCTCTAAGCGATGAAAGGATAAAGGGATGGGCAAGGTTTGAGGTGTACGAAATATTCTACTCTGCGGTTCTTGGTGTTTTGATCGCATCCTCATGGGCGGTTATGATAGGGCTGAGCGATGAGATTGCAAAATCTCTAGACCCGCGGGGTTATCTTTTTGCCTTGGGTGGGATGGATAATGAGCCGATCTTCCTCACCATGGCTCAGACCTACATGCGCGAGATATACGGCGAGATTGCGTATCTGTATACCGAGATTTCGAAGGTTACTTCTGTAACCATGTTCCTTGATAGCATAAGCTATACTGTGATTGCAGCCCAGCTTGAAGATTTTGGCGGAAGCATAGGCTTTAGCCTCTGCCCTCTTTTTTTTGGCCCCTTCAACTTCCTCATGAGCAACATTACAGAAATGCTGATAAGGGTTGGCCTGATTACTGTATTCCAGGCAGCCATTCTTGCTTTCATAAAGTCCGTGATGCCGGCATTTATCGGCGTTGGTTTTGCGCTCAGAATACTCGGTCCGACCAGAAAGCTCGGAGGCCTCATGATGGCCATGGGGCTTATGCTCTACTTTGTCTTTCCAATGTTCTATGTTTTTGGAAGCGGAATATACCACTCCCTTGAGCCTGCTGAGAAGTTTGCCGGCATGAGGATTGCGAAGTTCAACTCCTACTTCGGAACGATTAGCATATTTGGAAATAGTTTGGAGTACGATAAGGAGTTTGATGAGAAATTTGGGGTTTATGAGGAATACATAAAAAGCGGAAAACTGGAGGAGATGAATACGCAAGAGCTTGAGGCTGGCATAGGCCAGAATCTTCAAGAAATAAACAGAGAATTTTCCGGCTTTGACATTTCAATCCCCGGAGCTATGAGGGTGATTCTTGACTACCTTCTCTCTGTCCCAGAACTGCTTGGAAACCTTGTCTGCATTTCAAGGGTCAGCGCGCAGGCATGGAACTATGGCCTCCTTTCTCCTTTAGTCTATGATAACAAAGTGTTTATCTCAGAGATAATGTTTGAGATGCTTGCGAACCTCCTGTTTTTCACAACAGTTTTTTCTTTCATGGCGCTCATGGCAGTGATTGCCGGAACAAAAGGCCTTTCCCCGCTGCTCGGAGGGGATGTTGAGATCGCTGGGCTTACGCACTTTATATGAGGTAGAAAACATGGATAAGAGAATGATTTTTGTGCTTTTTGCCTTTGTTCTCCTCATTCCACCAGCTCATTCCCAGCAGATTTCTTCTAATGGTTCTGTTCCCGACATTTCGCAACTCGAACAGCTCACTTCTGAAGAAACGATTCAAAAAATGGTAGATGCCACCACACGACTCGGAAAATGTGAAGAACCGAAAGACATTTTGGATGTGTTCGGCCTTTCCTACCTCGCTATGGTTGTTGTAATATTTTTCTACACCGCTGCCTATCTAGGTGGGAAGCTTTTCAACTACCCCGTTACAGACGCGCTTCTAAGGATAAAGATAGACGAGGTTGCAACAACAGTTTTCATAATCTTTGCTGTAAGCTTTCTTTACGCTTTTGTAAACTCCTCTCCACAGGGATACTACTATCTTAATGAAGCAATCGAGTACAATCAGAAGATTCTTAAGCACGTCCTTGGCAACATAGGTATTTTCACTATTTTTTCAACTATCATATACCTTCTCTACGGTCTTACAGTATACATTCCTATTGTTCCGGGCATGCCCCTCATAAAGTTTACGATAAGCATCGGCCCTGCGCTCAAGCCCATTGTAGATATGATATTCCAAAGCTCCAACATGCTTGCCGTTATTGTTATAGAATGGACGACGATGCACGCTATTCTATGCATGATAAAAACATGGTGGCTCAGCTTTATTCTTCCGCTCGGGGTTTTGTTCAGAAGCCTGTCAATAACAAAGGATGCTGGAAATACATTGATAGCCTTGGCCATAGGGATGTATTTTCTCTACCCTATTCTTATGACCATGAACTATGATATATATGAAATGCAGATAGGAAAGGCGGCAACATCGGGCATTACAAACTTTGACCTTTTCTTCGGGCAGGTCAAAAATTTTTTCTTTGGCGAGCCCCCGACACTAGTAATCGGCTTTGTCATAGCCGTTCTTGTTGCCATATACACAAAGGGCGCGTTTGCAATTGCCGCCGCCCTAGCTTATCTTCTTTGGCTCCTTCAAAACACCCTCCTGGATACAGTATTCCTTATCTTTATCATAAGCATGTTTCTTCCTGCCCTGAATGTATTCATAACGCTTACATTCGTCATGGAGCTTGGAAAGCTTTTGGGAACGGATATAAATGTATCTGCGCTTACGAAAATAATATGAGGTGCGAGAATGATTATGCTTGCTGTTGGCCTTCCTGTTCTTCCGCCGCCTGAACCAGCCGTGCTCACCGCCTGCAATCCTCCGAACATTGATTTTCTCGGCCTCTCCTTCCTCGCCCTTTTTGTTTCCTCATTGTATATCCTATTTTTCTATTTCTGGGGAAAGCTTACGAGCAATCCAAATACAGATGTTTGGGTGAAAGGAGAAATTTATGAAATAGGCGCAACTGCTTTCATAGTTCTTTTGTTCCTTCCGCTCTTTCTAAATGTTGCCTGCGCTTTTAAACTAGGCGATTACAACATATTCAAAACCGCATCCGTTTACCTAGAGTCTCTAAAAGCAAGCATAACTATAGTAATGGATGCTTTGGCCGGAGGGTATGCCGTAGTGGACATGATTGCTTCTATATCAATAAAGGCTCATCCTTTTGGTTTAGGTCTTTCAGCGAATGATGTTGGCGCCGGGATTGTTGCCCTTTGGAAGCCCGTCATCCTTCAGATAACCAATGCGTTAACCCTCGGCTATATATTCGCATCTGCTCAAACAGTAATTCTCGAGTATTTTACATACGGCATGATAACAAAAATCCTTCCGCTTGGCGTTCTCCTGAGAAGCTTCACTCCGACAAGAAGGGTCGGGGGGATGCTTCTTGGCCTTTCTCTCGGCCTTCTCTTCCTCTATCCGCTTGTTCTCACCCTCAACTACTTCCTTGTTAAGGATTATCTTGTTGTTTCCTGGAATCAAAAATCAAATAAATGGGAACTAGATGAGGGCTTTAAAACCGTTCTTGCGGATATTGGAAAATCAACAATTCCCCTTGACTCGAACGATAGTTCTTGGAGAAACTTCTTCCGCATCGCAGGAGAAGTTGTTTCCATCTTGGGTTCAATAGCGTTTATATTTACAAGCGGGGTTTGGTTTGTTTTGCTGGCCTGGGGCATTATTATTATTGTTTGGGGCGCGGTTATCGCTGGCGCCTACCTTGGTGTTGTTGCAGGCATAATACTGCCCGCGATAAATACAGTTATATTAATACAAGGAGTGAGATACTTTACGTACCTGTTTGGAGAAGAGCTTGACATTACAACTTTGACGAGGATGGTATGATGGAATTTTGGGAAGGATGGGAAGCGGTTTGTTTGCTCATTTCCGTTATCAGCGTTATAGGAACAGCCATTCTGATTATGGCTGCAAAGCTTTTCAGCTTAAAGGAGCTTGAGCAGGGTGCAAAGGCAGAGCTCACCTTTGCCATATCCACCGTGTTTATTGTGCTCTTCCTTGTTCTGGCAGTTAATTTTGCAGATTCCCTCGCAACAGAGTTTGCTAAGGAAAGTTCAAAAATAATATTCGGCAGAGAAATGCACGCAAACAATTTCTGGGAGGTGTCCAAGCTGTACATGAATAACATCTATGAGTGCTATCTAATTTCTGAAAAGATTCTTGTTTCGATAGATGCAGGTGTATCCACAATAGCCAGGCTCAATTTTTCAGCGCTAATGTTTGATCCTATCGGAGCTTACACTTTTGGAATGATGCACGAGTTTATTGCGAACATTCTTGGCCTGTTATACTATTTCAAATGGGGGTACAAGCTTATGATAAAAACCGTTGATTTCTTTTTTTACATAGGCTTTCCCATACTTTTTCCCACAGGTGTCGCTCTCCGCGCATTCCCGCCAACGCGCGGCACCGGCGCCTACATCATGGCGTTTTCAATAGGCATATACTTTATTTTTCCTATCGCATACCTTCTTGCAATCGGCGTTATGCAGTCACCCTTTTTCTGCCCAACTTTCTTCCTTAAGTTTGTTCCACTCCTTCTGGACCCGTGCGAAACAGAAGATATAAATATATTTGGCCTAGCTTTCTCTTGGGTTATGGGTAATTTAGAATTCATAAATGTATTTTTTAAAGAGTTCATCCCGGGCCTTTTGAGAGAGGTTTGCCTCAATCTGTGCATCTTTCCCTTTGTTGCCCTAATGATAACCTTTTCCTTTGTAAATTCCGGCTCAAGCCTTTTCGGCGCAAACATTCCAGAGGTGGGAAGGGGGCTCGTGAAGCTGATATAAAAATAATAAGGTTTTTAATTCCTTATAAGCACAAAATTAATGTATGGAAAAATCCATGAAGCTTTGCGTTCTACTCCTCCTTCTTTTCACCCAGCTTTCCTACTCTGCCGGTGAAAAATACACGTCTATAGTTGTTTCTAAGCAGGTGGATGAATCAAACGGCACAATTTTCCTGAACATCACAGTGCTTTACTTCAACACATCGAAGATAGAAATTCCTCAAGGGCCAGGCCAACCTCCGAAAATAGTGGAGCAGACAAACATAAGCTCTGTTGAGAACGCAACAGTGTACATTTCATTCTACAATACCTCCTACAGCGAGGAAGGAAAACCTGTACAAACCCTTGTTCCTCTTCCCTGCTCCCCCATTTTAACAAACAAAAGCTATGAAGAGGACGGCAAGGTTGTTTATTTTGGCGAATGCACCATAGAAGGAGAGTTGTACTCAAAATACTTCAACAACACGTGCAGAGGGATTCATTTTTACTTTCCTGGAATTTCTCTCCCTACCGAGTCCATCCCACCAACAGAAACAACCGTTGATGTTTGCACGGGAAAACCGACTATTTTTGAAGCGTTGAGAGGGATACTCGCGACCGCCATAAATCCAGAAGACCCGTTTTGCATCTCCATGTTTATAATATTTGGCCTTCTTCTTGCCACGCTGTTTTTTACAGGAAGGTCTCCGCTTGCCCTTTTGGACATGGTAACGCCCATGCTTCCCAAGCCGAGGAGGTTTGCTTATACAGCCGGGATGCATACCATTGGACACAAGAAGATGAAGGAAGATGCGGCCAAGGTAATATCCGCACTCGATAAACAAATAAAGGAAAAAGAAAAGGAAGTTAAAGAAGCCCTAGCTGATCTTCGTTCGCTGTACGATAAAGCAGAACCATGGAAAAAATTGCTCGCGCTTAAGGCTCTTGAGGAGGGCAATATACCATTGGCTGAAAGGCTTCTCAAAAGCAACAGCCCGTTCAGTATTGCCACTCTTCACTTTGAAAAAGACGATCCATATCTGGTAAAAGCCCGGGAATACCTTCTTATGAGAAAAATGTTGGATGCTTATGATGAGATGCAAAGGGTTTCGAAGAATAAATATGTTAATAAGGTTCTGAAATGGATGGGAAAACAGTATCTGCTCATGGAGATACCCGCGGCGCTTCAGGCAACGGCTATGGCATCTAGGTTTGTAAAAAGAGTTGTCAAGGCACCATTTGTTAGGTACGGAGAGCTAAAACGCGCAAAAGCTGTTGAAAGGGCAGCGACACCG
>CAYXNY010000046.1:0-29945 GCA_964467175.1 Microcaldota archaeon
AGCTCGGTTTTTTTTGGCAGGCGGTGCCATTTTTTGTAATGCTTTGCCTCTCCTTTTGATGTTCCTTCTAAGAGTAGGATCCTCCCGGCACAGCTCGAGCTGGTTATATACTCCTCTTTTTTGTTTATCGCGCGAACCAAATCCAGAATTTCTTCATCTGCTTCCCCCTTTTCAACCGCCTTCTCAAAATTTTTTATTTTCTCCTTCTTGAATTTCTCCCAGCAGACCATATCATGCAAATTCTCCGGTTGATTTTAAATAGTTTATCTGTGCCGGCCCAATTATCTCCGACTTGATATGCTCTAATATAGGTATCAGCGTTTTTTTATCTATTTTAATTGCAACGTCCAACCTATACCATCCAGCGACTATATGCTCCAGCAGGGTATTGTATCCGATGCAGTTTATACTTCCAAAAAAACCCAGCAAATTTTTTCCATCTATTCTAAAATCCTCGGCCCCTCCCAAATGGATATAAGCTTCGCCGTCCTCCTTCAGCACTCTTCTGGCTTCAAGAAGGGCCTTTGTGATATCCCCAAAATAGCAAAAAGAAAAAACTGAAAATATCAAATCCACAGAGTTGTCTTTTAAAGGCCAGTTTTCTGCTGCGTTTGCAATTATGATTGTGTTTACTTTCGGGTCGTACGGGCGCGCTAATGTAATCCCCACAACCCCTATATTCGGGAACTTTTCCTTTATTTCTTTCAAAAAATCTCCATTTCCAGTACCGATGTCTAACACTACCCCATTCTTTTTTTCAACCTCTTCCAATATTGGCATTATTTCTCGCCCAAGCCTTTTTTCATACATTCCAATACCTGATCCAAAAAACTTATACTCCCCGACCGAAGCATGGAACGCATAAACTTCTCTAAGGTTCATATAGCCCCGAGCGGATTTTCAAGCCCTTTTCCGCTGAAGCGCTTTTTGCGAAGCAAAAAGGGCTCTTCGAACCGCTGTCAGAAGGTCCAGAGCCTCCTATCCTTGACCGCTAGACGACGGGGCTTTATTTTCTATTTTTATAGAGTTAAATTTAAAATATATTCTAGTGTCTTTGCTTCCTCCTCATTCCTCATGAGGAAAACAGGAACACCAGCCATGCTTCCTGCTATAAAATCCCATCTGCTGTCCCCAACAAAAATACTATTGTTTTTTTCTGCCCCGCTCCTCTTGATTGCTTCTTCAACGATCCCGGGAAGGGGCTTTACATCATAAACATCGTCCCTCCCAACAACGCACCCGAACCTATCTCTTATCCCAATATCGCCCAAAACTTTTTCTATTGTGCTATGGCAGTTGTTGGAAACAATGCCTAAGATTTTTCCATCAAGTTTTTCTATGAGCTTGACAGCATACTCCCTCTTTTTTACCCTTCCTTCCTCTATTGCTTTTCTTTCCCATTTCTCAAAAATTTTGTCCATCTCTTTTTTGTGCTTCTTAAATTCTTTTATTCTAAACGGCATCTCCCAAAGAGAGAACTTCTCCTCGTCTTCTACCTTTATTCCAACCCCCCTTATATATTGAATTATCTCCTTTCTTGCATGCGCCCACTCTACATTCAAATCAACAATCGTTTTGTCTAAATCAAACATAACGTGCCTGAACATACGCCCACCCTTTTCTTTCAAAAAAATTTTAGCCGGGGAAGGGAGTCGAACCCCTCTATGCCGGTTTCTTCAAACATATTAAACCCAGAGCAAAGCTGCAATACTGATAAGGGCACAGCACCTAAATGGGTTAGGTGCCCGCCGTACCTCCTTCCCTTCACCTAGAGGCGAAAGGGGTTTATAAGGGCACAGCACCTAAATGGGTTAGGTGCCCTTATTCTGCAGCCGGCCGCATCGCCACTCTGCCACCCCGGCTGATATGTTCTCTGAGAAAGGACTTAAAAATCTACCTGATGCAGTCAACCAAGCAAAAGAGTTAAATCTTTTTTGGTAGAAATAAGCGTAATGCGGGTAGTAGTGGTAGTGGTTTTGCTATTTCTCTATTTAGTCAGCTACGCCGCTACCGATGGAATTATCGCATACCGTTCAAATACCGGAACGAACACTCTGAGCTCACCCAAAATAAGGTTTTGGAACGCATCTGCAAACAATGGAAATGGAGCATGGGGTTCTGAGATCGAGCTTCCTTCTGCCGGCTCGCCGGTTCGATGGGCTGTTGTGAAATGGTCGCGCGCTCTCTACAAAATTGCAGTTATAACATTGAGCGATGACGGATACCTTGATGCATACGTCTGCATCACTGACTGCACAAATGTTGGAAACTGGGTTTATTCCTCAAACATAGGTTTTGTCGGAGCTGGTCCTGCGCAGAGGAGGTTTGATTTTGAGTTTGAGAGCAACACAGGAGACCTTATTGTTGTTTATGGAGTATCAAGCGCAGTTCCAACACGCGACCTTGCGTACAAAATTCTTCCAGCAAACACAACAACATTTACAGGAATCCCCGAGCAGTACATAGATGATACCGGCCATGGCACGGATATACAATATACTTGGGTGAGAATAGATAGAAACCCTCTGGATTCAAGCGAAGAGCTTATTGTTGTTGGTTTTGATTCTAGTAATACAGATATAAACGCATGGGTTTGGAATGGAAACGCTTGGGGAAACCAGATAGAAATTTCAGGAACTGCAACAGCAACCGGCGGATATGAAGCGCTTGCGGTTAGATATGCTGCTGATGGAAGCAAGGGAATGGCTATAGGCGGAGACGGAACAGTGGGTAATGTAAATACAAGGTATTGGAATGGCATTGCATGGTCAGCTACCATAACTTTTGATATAACCTCAGGAAATCAAGATGTTAGATGGGCAAACCTAAAAGCAGACCCTGCTTCTGATGACCTGCAAGGGGTTTTCATAGACAGCGGGGCAAGGTTGGGCACAGCTTACTGGAATGGCAGCACGTGGCTCACCACCGTTGACATTGATACAGGCCTTGATACTTCCACTGCGAGGTGCGTTGATTTTGCATGGGATAAAAAAGGAGATCAAGGGTATTTGGTGTGGGATACTGACGGCGCCGGCACAACACTATCCTACAGGCTTTGCGCTCCTCAATGCACAGCAGCAACCCAAACAACCTCAACATACGCAGGCACAGGCGCATGGATTACAATGTTTACTATACCAACAACAATAAGCACAAATGTCAGAACCCTTAATGCAAGGCTAAACAGCAATTTTGATATCGGCTCTTTTGTTGCAAACAGCTCAACCCCAACTTTCTATAATTATGGAGACGGAGCGATTACAACAGACACCACCGTTACAACCTATGAGGCTTATTCCATTGCCTTGAACATAACCGATTCCATCCCTCCATCAATAACTTTCACTCCTCCAACACCTGCAAACGACAGCACCGTAGGCGTTGATTGGGTTTTCATAAACACATCCATAACAGACAATATTCTAGTTTATACCGCGCTGCTTGAATGGAACGGAACAAACGAAACCATGAACTACACAAACAGCACCAACTGGTACAAAAACAAAACCGGACTTGCCCAGGGCTCTTACACATACAGGGTGTGGGCAAGGGATTTGGCTGGAAACTGGAATGTAAGCGAGACAAGAACGGTTGTTTACGGAACACCGCCCATAGTTATTATAATTGCGCCCCATGGAGAGGAGTACGACCAACACTCCCTTGTTTCGCTCTCAATAAATGCAACAGACCCGGATGGAATAAACTCCTCAATTGCAGAGGTTGCGCTTCCGAACGGAACAAAAGAAAACATCACATTGGGAAGCGGTTTGGACAGCGATAATTTTGATTCAAACACGATGAATACAAAATGGTTTTTGGAAAACATATCCATCGGTCCCGGGCAGACCTGCGTTGCGGATATAGATACAACACTGCCAGATAGGGCGTTTATTTCTTTAAGCGGCGATGGCTCCCCGCAAACGGATACTCTATGCTCCATTATTTCAAAGAAAGCAATAGACGGGGACTTTGATATAAACATATCTTTTGAAATCCTAGGCTCTTTAGAACCCGACACAGCATTCAATTTCCAAATTACAGAAAAACCTACATCCGCCAACGCAACGAAAATGATATTTATCGCGTTGTCGAACTGGACTGGCTTCGGCCATCTCTATGAAATATACGCAAGCGACGGAACTTTTTCAGATTACATCCTTTCAAGAGAAACAAACGACACATACGGAAAAATGAGGATAAAAAGAGCGGGAAACAACTTTACTTTCTACACCTGGAACAACACCGCCGGGGAATGGATTGAGGAAAACGTGTCCCAGAATGAATTCAACTTCAGCAGAGCGGTTTTTGTTACTTTTGAAGGCGAGTCTGTCTCCCCGGGCTGGGGAGAGATTAATATAAGCTTGGACAATTTCAGCGTCTGGAGCAACAACTTTACCTTCGGGCTTTTCAACAATACACATGCGCTTGGCCTTTATAATGTAACGTTCTATGTCCGCGATAACATTGGTGCGATGAATAACAGCGAAAGAACAAACTTCACGATTGCACAGATTAACGACCCGCCATCAACACCCTTTATACTCACGCCATCAATAGGCTCAAAAATATGGGGAACCTACAACATCTCCTGGAGCGAGGTTTATGATGAAGAGGGGGACAACGTTTGGTTCAACATCACGCTGCTGAATTCCGACTATTCCTACAATACAACAATAGCTTCAAACTATGGCAATATCACTTCAACCAGTTATGAATGGGATACTACTGCGCATGCAGATGGATTTTACTCCCTCCGTATTGTTGTTTTTGAAAACGAAACATCTAGACATCTAAGCAACGAATTCACTCTGCCGGGCACATTTGAAATACTCAACAACCCGCCAATTCCTCCTTTGGTTGAGATTCTTGAACCTCTTGGAGGCGAATATCCGGACATTAAGCCGGTTTCTATTGCCGCGAACATAACAGACCCAGAAGGAACCGGAATAAACACAACATACGCAACTATTACCTATCCGAACGGCACCGAGGAAAATATTACTCTTTACAAATGCGTTGGCGGCGATAATTTTGAAACGCAAGACTCCATATATAACTGGTGGAATGAAAACATAACAATCGGCCCAGGCCAGACCTGCGTTGCGAATGTTAATGGAACAGTTCCCGGGAAGGCATACACCTCAATCTCCGGCGATGGAAGCCCGCTTTCCGATACTCTATGCTCTCTTGTTTCAAGAAGAGCGATATACGGGGACTTTGACATGAACGTTTCATTTGAGATACTAGATGAAAGCGGGGTTGATTATGCAATCAACTTCGAGCTTGCGGAAATTTCTTCTTCCGCGAACGCTTCCTATTATGTACTTATTGCCCTCTCAAACTGGACAGGGCTAGGCAGGAATTACGAAGTATTTGCTGACGATGGAAACATCTCTGGCTATATTACAAAAAGGGAAACAGAGGATACATTCGGCAAGATGAGGATAAAAAGAGCGGGAAACAACTTTACCTTCTACACCTGGAACAACACCGCCGGGGAATGGATTGAGGAAAATTCTACAATACTCAATATCTCGACATCCCTCTTTGTTATTATGGAATCAGAATCAACATACCCCGGCTGGGGAAGCATAAATGCATCATGGGACAACCTTAGTATTGCGCATGACAACAATACATACTTCAGTGTTTTTGATGGAAATGTCCATCCGCTCGGCCTTTACAATGTTTCTTTCTACGCAAGAACCAACAAAGGAGGTGTAAATGATACCGAGAGGTCCAACTTTACTGTAATAAACATCAATAATCCGCCTTCAAAACCATTCATTCTTACTCCCTTCCCGGGAGAAATAGCCTACGGAACTTACCATATTACATGGAGCGACGTTGTTGACCCAGACGGCGATACCCTCCAATTCAACATAACGCTCTTGAACCCAGATGGCTCTGATAACGCGACAATAGTTTCAAACTACGGGAACAGCTCATCCAACCAATATCTATGGGACACGACTCCTTATCCTAACGGAGAGTACTCCATGCGCGTAATTGTTTTTGAGAACGAGACCGCAGAGCACCTGAGCAATTCATACACGCTAACCGGAACTTTCTACATTGACAACGATGCGCCGGCTGTTTTTATAATCGCGCCGCATGGCGAGGACTATCCGCAGTTCGCACCGGTTTCAATATCTATAAATGCAACAGACCCTGATGGAATAGAGTATTCAATTGCCGAAATAACATACCCAAACGGCACTGTTGAAAACATTACATTAGAAAAAGGCCAGCAGAGCGATGATTTCAGCGTTGATTCTTTAGGAATAAACTGGACGAGCGAAGAGAGTATTGGGCCTCTGCAAAACTGCATTGCAGATATTGACACGACTATACCAGATAAGGCATTTACAGGAATTTCCGGGGATGGAACCCCTGAAAGCGACACCCTATGCTCCATTATTTCAAAGAAAGCAATAGACGGGGCCTTTGATATTCAAATAGATTTCAATATAGAGGGCTATGAAGGCACTGATATCGCATTGAATTTCCAGATAACAGAAATACCGAGCTCTGCGGAGGCGTCAAAAATGGCGTTCATCTCCCTCTCAAACTGGACAGGGCTAGGCAGGAATTACGAAGTATTTGTTGATGATGGAAACATCTCTGGCTATATTACAAAAAGGGAAACAGAGGATACTTTTGGCAAGATGAGGATAAAAAGAGCGGGAAACAACTTTACTTTCTACACCTGGAACAACACCGCCGGGGAATGGATTGAGGAAAATTCAACCGAGCTTGATTTTGCAAGGGCGGTTTATGTTACGATGGAATCAGAATCAGCATATCCCGGCTGGGGAAGCATAAATGTAAGCTGGGACAATTTTATTGTGAATGACAGCAACAACACATTCGGAATGTTTGAAAACACAGATCTGCTTGGGCTTTACAATGTCACCATATTTGTGAGCGACATCTATGGCCGGGTCAATAACACAGAAAAAACCAATTTCACTATTGTCTATCATAACTATGCTCCATCAAAACCATACCTACTTACTCCCTTCCCAGGAGAAATAGCTTCTGGAAATTACCAAATCGCATGGAGCAATGTTTTTGATGTAAACAACGATACCCTCCAATTCAACATAACCCTTCTAAATCCAGACCTTACATATAACGCGACAATAGTTTCAAACTACGGGAACAGCTCATCCACCCACTACTTATGGGATACCACACTCTATCCTGATGGGGAATATTCTATGGAAATTCTTGTCTTTGAAAACGAAACTCCGGAGGGTTTGAGCAACAGCTATACACTAACCGGCAACTTCAGCATAGACAACACCCCGCCTTCAATACAGTTTGAACCGCCGACAGAGATATCTGGCTCAACCATCCCAAGGAATTATATCCTTGTGAATGTCAGCGCATACGACCCTCACCTGAATCTTATTGCAATCCGCCTTTACAATTCCAGCGGAGACCTATTGAATGAAACTTTCTCTCTAACCTCTCCTTTCTTTGTTAATTTCACAGGACTCGAGGACGGTCTCTACTACTTTAATGCAACCGCTCTGGACAATGTCGCGAATGAAAACTCCACAGAAACAAGAAATGTTACGGTGCTGACATTCGCAAACGTCTCGGCTATTAAATTGAATCAGACAGCATTCCAACCCTCTCCAGGAGGAACAGTAGAATTCAACATAACAATCACAAACACAGGAAACGTTACTCTTGACCCTGTTCTTTTAGTAGATACTTTACCAAATGCTCTCATCTACTCCTCAGCCTCTATTTCTCCAGATTCAGTAATAGGAGGAGTAGTTACTTGGAACAACATAGGCCCAATAACTCCAGGAAACTCAGTAATAATCTATCTAAATGCAACAGTTAATGGTTCTTATGGATGCGACTACAATGTCACAAACC
This sequence comes from Microcaldota archaeon, assembly GCA_964467175.1. Taxonomy (GTDB): domain Archaea; phylum Micrarchaeota; class Micrarchaeia; order Anstonellales; family J096; genus JAWAFD01. Next base: position 7,897 of record CAYXNY010000046.1, read on the forward strand.
TAATAAATGTCTCAGGAGTTCCTCCAAATGGAGACAATGCAACTGCCTATGATACAGCAGAAGTCTATCTGGCCTGCGCAAATGTTTCTGCATTAAAACTAGACCAGACAGCATTCCAACCCTCTCCAGGAGGAACAGTAGAATTCAACATAACAATCACAAACACTGGAAACGTTACTCTCAATCCTGTTCTTTTAGTAGACACTCTTCCAAATGCTCTAATCTACTCCTCTGTTTCTATTTCTCCAGATTCAGTAAGAGGAGGAGTAGTTACTTGGAATAATGTTGGTCCTCTCAACCCAGGAGATTCAACAGTAATATACGTAAATGCAACAGTTAATGGTTCTTATGGATGCGACTACAATGTCACAAACCTAATAAATGTCTCAGGAGTTCCTCCAAATGGAGATAATGCAACTGCCTATGATACAGCAGAAGTCTATCTAGCATGCGCAAACATCTCAGTAGTAAAGGTTGATATCAGCCCGGTGCCTGTTTCTCCAGGGGGGATAGTTGAATGGAGAATAAACATATCCAATCCAGGACAGGTGCCGCTCGACCCAGTGTTTGTTTCGGATACTCTTCCGGAAGGTTTTCAGTATGATTCTGCCTCTCCTGTTCCGGATGAGATAAGCGATGATAATAGGACAATGAACTGGACAAATGTAGGCCCCTTACCGGTAGGAGGAAGCACAATTATCCTCCTCAACTCAAGCGTAGGGAATGTTGCGAATGGCACGTACTACAACACTGTTTTTGTTGTTGGCACCCCGCCAAACGGAGATGATGTAAATGCTTCGGATACTGCGCAGGTAGGAATATTTGCCCCTGGAATTAACATTGTAAAAACAGCAAATCCGACGAGTGTTCTGGTCAGGCAGAATGTCACCTATACGCTTAACATCTCAAGTACTGGCTCAGTAAATATCACGGTAACCGTAATAGATGTTCTACCATTTAATGTTAGTTTTGAGGGTGCATCCATCCCGCCAACTCAAATCATGGGCCAGGTTTTAATCTGGGAGAATCTTACAAACCTTTCGATAGGAGAGTCCACACTGCTTATTTACAATGTTAGCGCAAATGCAAGCGGAACATACACCAACAACGCAACTGCAATAGGGGTGCCCCAAAGCGGATACAACGTAAGCGACAGCAGTTATGCAACGTTCACCGCATCCTCCCCGAGGCCGCCATCAGAAAGAAGGAGGGAACACGAGCTTTACATACATCCGATATCTAACCAGCGTGCAAAAGTGGGCGAAACAAAAACCGTCTCAATAACCATTGAGAACACAGGGGACTACAATGAATACGATGTTGTTTTGTCTTTAAACTGCCCATCTTCGTTCTTATGTAAAAATGCGTCCCTCGGAACGATCCGGGAGGGTGCAAAAAAGAATGCCGCAATAGAAATCATAGGAAGAATAGAAGGGGATTATCTGCTGAGGGCAGAGGCAAGGAACGATGAAACATATGCATCAAGAGAGTTCTTGTTTACCGTACTTCCTGAATGTGTATCAGATAAGGATTGCAAAGAAGATGAGAAATGCGAGGGCTCAAAATGCGCAAAGTTTGAATGCGAATGCGGATATATACAAGACCACAGATGCATACACTATGAATGTTGCAGCGATTCAGATTGCAACGAAACAAGCAAATGCGTTAATAATACATGTGTTGAGCGCCAATATAACATGGCGGTACTTGGTGAGAATGTAAGTGTAGGAGAAAACTTTACCCTCTATATTGAAGAGGAAGGCGCTCCTGCACCCGGGATGGCCGTTGTTGTTTTATACCCAGATGGCTCTACTGGTATTTTTATATCGGATGAGAATGGAATAATAACATTCTTTGCTCCGCAGGAAGGAAGATACCTATTCTATCTTAGGGACGTTCCATCTGTTTCCGGGGTCGTCTATTCTTCCATACCGATGCCGGCGTTTGTTCAGCAGACCAAACAAACCGAACCCGCCCAGCAGATTCTGCCAAAACCAACGCCCGAAAGAAAGGAGGAGCAGCCAACCTGCTGTTTGTTTGGAATATGCGGCAGTATACTGAGCATATGCTGGTACTGGTGGGCCCTTGCTGTTGCCGTGGCCGGAGCAGCGGTCGTTTTTAGAACAACATTCCTCAGGTCCAGACCATCAGGTCCCCCTAAGTGGAAAGGGTTTAATAGAAATGGAAGGAATGGAATATTTGGCCCGTAGATTAAGATTTAAATACGTTTTCAGCGAAAACCATCCATGCCCTCGAAAGAAGAGTTAAGGAAACAGTTCTCAAAAGAATGGGAAAAGCATTACAAACTCAAAATTTTAGCGGAAAAGGGGTTCAAAAGGCAGAAATGCAAGAAATGTGGCAGGAATTTTTGGGCGATTGAACAGAGGGAAATATGCGGCGATTCTGCATGCACCGGTTATCAGTTTATCGGCAACCCGTCCGGAAAGAAGATGGGGTATGTGGAAACTTGGGAAACAATAGAGCATTATTTTGTAAAGCACGGGCACGAGAGCATAAAGCCTTACCCAACTGTTGCGAGATGGAGGGATGATTTGTATTTTACGGTTGCGGGCATAAACCTTTTCCAGCCGTATGTGGTCAGCGGGGAGCTGGAGCCGATAGCAAACCCACTAATTGTCCCTCAACCGTGCATCAGGTTCAACGATATTGCAAATGTCGGCGTCACCGGCCGGCACTACTCAAACTTTGTGATGATAGGCCAGCATGCTTTCAACACAAAAAAGACCGGCCTCTTTTACTGGAAAGAAGAAGCAATAGAGCACGACCTGGGCTTCATGAAAGCGCTCGGCATAAAAGAAGAAGAGATAGTTTTTCAGGAGGATGTTTGGGTTGGCGGAGGAAACTTCGGCCCGAGCATGGAATATTTCGTCAAGGGTCTGGAATTGGGAAATTGCGTGTTTATGCAGTACGAGGAGACGCCCGATGGAAAAACGCGCGAATTGAAAACAAAGGTAATAGATATGGGCGCCGGGCTCGCGAGGTTTCCATGGATAAGCTCGGGAGCGCCGACAAGCTACGAAATAGTCCTCGGCCCGGCAAGGGAAATGAGGGAAAGTGCGGGGATAAAAATAAACGAAAAACTACTCTTGGAATACGCAAAACTTTCGGGCGGGCTGGACATAGAAGAGGCGGGGGATGTCGAGGCAGAGAAGGAAAGTATTGCAAAACAGCTCGGAATGGGCAAAAAAGAGCTTTTCAGAACTCTCGGCGCGCTGCAGGCGGTTTACGCAACTGCAGACCACATTCTCACCCTTCTCTTTACCCTTAAGGACGGCATGCTTCCCTCGAACAGCGGGGGAGGGTACAATCTAAGGATGCTCGCGAGGAGGGTGTTCGCGTTTGAAGAGGAGCACAGCTTCTCATGGGATTATTACAAAATTTTGGAAGGGCATGCGGAATTTTTGCGCATGCTTTTCCCTGAGCTTGAAGAAGGGGTTGAATTAACGGCGGATGTTTTGCAGGAGGAAAAGAAAAAATACAAAAATGCAAAACAAAACGCCTCGCGGAAGGTGGAGTTTCTGCTTTCAGCAAAAAAAACAATTTCAGCAAAAGAGCTTCTCACCCTTTACGAAAGCGACGGAATCCCTCCAGAACTGATCGCGGAGGAGGGGGAAAAAAGGGGAGTAAAGGTAGAGGTCCCAGGGAATTTCTACGAGCTTCTTGAAAAGCAGCAGGAAAGGGAGGAAGAAAAGAATGTGCGGGCGGATGTTTCAAAATTCCCAAAAACAGAAGTTCTTTATCATAAGGAGCCTCCTGTTGGAGAGTTCACGGCCGAGATTTTGGGTTTTGTTGAGTGCGAAGGGAAAAAAGCGGTAATTTTGAACAAGACCGCGTTCTATCCAGAAGGAGGAGGGCAGGTTGGGGACACGGGTTTTATTGGCGGTAAAAGGGTTTTGGATACAAAAAAAGCCGATGGTGTGGTCCTGCATGCTGTTGAAAATGCTGATGGTTTGAAAAAAGGCGAAAATGTAAAATGCAAAGTTGACCTGGAAAGAAGGAAGCAGATTACAAGAAACCACACAGCGGTCCATCTTCTGAATGCAGCGTGCAGAAAAGTTCTGGGCAATCATGTGTGGCAGGCCGGCTCCTACAAAGACGAGAACATCGCCCACCTGGATGTCACGCACTACAAGAAAATTACGGAAGAGCAGCTGAGGGAGATGGAAAAACTCGTGAATGGGTACATAACCGCGAACATCCCTATAACCGCTGAAGTTCTGCCGAGAAATGCCGCGGAGCAGAAATATGGAATGAGGCTATACCAAGGAGGGGCGGTTCCCGGAAAGGAGCTGCGCGTAGTAAGGATAGGAGATATTGATGCTGAGGCGTGCGGCGGAACCCACTACATGCTCAAAACAACCGGCGAGATAGGGTTTTTCAAGATTGTGGGGAGGGAGGGGATAAAGGATGGCGTGGAGAGAATTATTCTGAAGGCAGGAAGCGCAGCGTTGGAATACGTCCAGCAAAAAGAAAAAATTCTTTCAGAAGCGGCAACAAAAATTTCCGTCCAGCCCGAGAAGCTTCCGTCCGCGGTTGAGAGGTTTTTTGAGGAGTGGAAAGCACAGAAGAAAGAGATAGAACGGCTCAAGGAAAGGTTGGCGCAACTTACTGTGCAGGAAATCGTGCACGAGAGCATCGCAAAGCAGAAGGTTGTTTTTGTTCTGGGCGATTATGACATCCCAACCATGCAGAAGATGGCGAACCTTTTCATCCAGCATGAGAAGGCGATGGTTGTGATAATGAACAAGGAAGGGAATTTTGTTGTTGCTACCGGAAAGAATGCAAAACAAACCGCCGGCGAGATCGCATCCATTGTTGTAAATAAATTGGGCGGGAAAGGCGGGGGGAAAGGGCAGATTGCATTCGGAAAAGTTAGCCGGGTGGAGAAATTAGAGTTGTAATCCCGCGAGGATTGGGTATTTTCTTACCATTTTCTTTTTGACCCAAAAAATTAACAAAAACAAATTGACCAAAAGTATGAATGGAACCGAATAGTTTTTTATATCTCTATTTTATTAGCAAGCTAGGCCTCTTTAGAAATTCGAATTTTTCCGGAGTTGCGAAGAATTCATTCAGCAAATCAGCCGACTTAAAATTGAACTGGGCGTTTATCTCTTCTGGTTTGTATTCCTTTATGCTCCGCACAACATAATTTCCGTTTGGGACCCACCCTCCTTTTGTGTAGTAGAGTGCAGCTCCATGGTTGTTTTTGTACTCCTCATACTCTGCTCTGAACCCATCGGCTACAAGGTTTGAGAGAAGGAGGGGGGTGTAATATGGGTTTATGGTTACATGCCCAAAGTTTGGCGGGATAAGAACAGCATCCCCTTTCTTCGCCTTCACTTTAATAACATTCACGCTCGCATCTAGGTTTTTTCCCTGAAGAAGAAAAAGCGCCTCTCCATAAAGCACCTGGTAGACCTCAGGATAGGTGAGGTTGTTTTCTGCGATAGGATGATAGTGGCCATATGTTTTAACAAACTCGTCATCAAAGATTCTGTTTGGAATGAGCGTTATATCATACCTTATCCCATTTTTCGCAGCTATGTTTCTGAACATAAAATAAACCGGATAGTCCTCAGCAACCGGTTGGAAAGAATAAAAAACATCGTTCATTTCAGAAAGCTTCCTCGCTTCATGCTTCATAAACTTTCCATCAACCATTATTGTGTCGCCGTCCCATTCTATCCTAATGGGCCGCTCATAAATTATCAAGCCAACACCTCTTTTATTATTTTTGCAACAGCATCCCCATGCTGTGCATTTTTCTGAACATTCGATTTTATAAGGCAGTTGGGGTTCTGTACAAACCCGTCCTTAGTCAAAAAAAGCGCTGGGCCTTTCATTTTTTCAAAAAATTCATACTCCCTCCTCCCCTTGCCGATGCATGCAACAACAAGCGGTTCGTTCTCAATGTTGTATACCACAACCCCCTTTCCGCCTGTTTCAACGACCCCATTCTTCTTCGCGGCCACCCTTTCAACAGCGATGCTTTCATCTCTTTTCTGCTCGTGGAGCATGAAAAGCCCACGCCCGCTCAGAACCTGAAAAATTTCATCCCCCCTCCACCCATGCGTCCTTCCGTACTCCTTCCCCACAGTCCTTCCGGGTATAGTGATTATGCTCGCCCTCCTTCCGTCCCTGCTTCTCCCTATTTCGTACTCGGTGTACACCAGTTTGTCTGTTTTTGGCTTTTCCTTCATAACCTTCCCCATCGATTTCGCGCCGTGCGCCTTTCCCTCAGCCAGCTTCCCCTCAATGAATAGAAAAGGACCTCTGAGCTCTATGCGCGGGCTCTCGCAGATGAGCATCTAATCCTCCTCAGGTTCGCGCGTTTTAAAAGCAAGCTTCTCTTTCCTGAGTTTTGCGATGATGATCTTGAACGTAACGAGAAGCTGCTTCCTCTCTTCAGCCGATTCTTTAATCCTTCCTTCCACTTCCTTGGTGAATTCAAAAAGCCGGGTATAAAGTTCTGGCGGAATTTTTTCTGGATGCTCTCCGTACTCCTGCAGAAGCTGTTTCGCCATCTTCAATTTCGCCTGCAGAACCCTCTCCTTCTCGCTGGATTTTTCAAGCTCCATGCTCAAGCTTTTCAAGAATTCAGCTATCTGCTCCCAGCTCATCTGGGAAGCCATGTTTTCAATGTCCTCTTCGGTTTTTACCCCTAATCCGCGAAGATGCCTTTCTTCCATATCTTCCTATTGAGAAAGAGTATTTAAAAGTATTCCCCGCAATAGAACTCATGATCCTGAGCGGGAAAAAAATAGCCGAAGAAATTCTTGATGAAGTTAAAAGAGAGGCGGGAAAGATAAAGCCTACGCTGGGGATTGTGTTTGTCGGAAAAAACCCAGCCTCTGAAAAATATGTTGGGACAAAGATGCTGCGCGCCCGGGAGGTAGGCATAGAAGCAAAATTATTCCGCCTCCCGGAAAGAACGAGCAAAAAAACCCTCCTCTCGCTGGTTGAAAAGCTCAACAAAAACAGAAATATCGACGGCTTTATCATCCAGCTCCCGCTTCCAAGACATATAAATCAGTTTGAGGTGCTTTCAGCAGTTGACCCAAAAAAAGATGTTGACGGGTTCTCACCCTACAATCTCGGCAGGCTTTTCTCATCCGGCGACCCGTACTTTGTTCCCGCGACCCCGCAAGGAATAATGCGTATTCTGGAATACTACGGCGCGAAAATTGAAGGAGCAAACGCGGTTGTAGTTGGAAGGAGCGTGATCGTTGGAAAGCCTGTTGCCGCCCTCCTCCTTCAGAAAAACGCAACGGTTACGCTCTGCCACTCAAAAACAAAAAACCTCTCTAAGCATACAAAAAATGCAGACATTGTTGTTGCTGCTGCCGGGAGCCCGGGCCTTATAACGGCGGGGATGGTAAAAAAAGGAGCGTATGTAATTGACGTCGGCACAACGAACGTTGGCGGAAAACTTGTTGGCGATGTTGATTTTGAGAATGTGAAAAAGAAGGCGCATGCAAGCCCTGTTCCGGGCGGGGTAGGACCTCTTACGGTTGCATACCTTCTGAAAAATACTCTAAAAGCAGCAAAATTTTTAAGAGGTGGATAAGGTGGAAAATGATACGAAAGGCGATTTTTTAAATTTGGTTCTTAGCTTAGAAGAATACAAGAGCCTGCGGGCTTACTTGAAAGACTATTCGCCATTCACCTACAAGGTAAAAGGAAATAATATAACTTATCTCATCCCAGGATATCTGCAGACAACTTTTGTGGAAAAGGGAGGAGATGAGGCAGTTTTAATTCAACCAAAAAAATATACTATAATCTGCTGCGGAGAGAAAGGCTGTTCCATAGAAACAAACGATGAGAAGGTTAAAAATTTTTTGACAAACCGGATATTGGCAAAAAGATAGATGGTTTGCATGGTTTTTGATTCTCTTCTGAAAAAAGGAAGCAGGCCGGGCCTTGAAAGAATAGAAAAAGCGATGAAAATTCTCGGCAGCCCGCAGGATAACTATTCTGTTGTTTTGGTGGCGGGAACGAATGGAAAAGGCTCGACTGTTTCCTACATCTCCTCAGTTCTCCAGGAAGCCGGCTACAGGGTTGGGAGCTATTTCTCCCCTCATTTAGTAAAATGGAACGAGCGGGTTAAAATAAACGGGAAAGAGATAAGCAACGAGGAGATAGCCAAATACGAGTCAGCCATCCTTGAAATTGCAAAAGAAACAGACCTTACTGAATTTGAGGCGGCGACTGCGCTCGCCTATACCTACTTTGCAGATAAAAAAGTGGATTTTGCCGTGATGGAGGTTGGAATGGGCGGAAGGCTCGATGCCACCAATGTTGCAAAAGAAAAACTCAGCGTGATAACAAGAATAGCTTTTGACCACATGGAATGGCTTGGGGATAGCCTTGAAAAAATAGCGAGCGAAAAAGCAGGGATAATAAAAAACAGCAACGCAGTAGTTTGCAATATGCCCGAGGTTTTTGACAGAAAGGCGGGAGAGATAGGAAAAAAGGCGTATGCCCTCGGGAGGGATTTCTCTTTTGAAGAGATAAGGGCGGACGAAGACGGGAACGAATTTATATATAAAGGAAAAAGGCAGTTTGAAATAAAAACAAAAATGCTGGGCCGGTATCAAATGGAAAACGCAAGCATAGCGGCGCGCGCTTGCGAGGAGTTGGGAATCGGCGAGGATGAAATAGCTAAAGGGATTGAAAAAGCAAATATAAAGGGAAGGCTTGAGAGGATTCAGAAAAACCCTCTCATTGTTTTTGACGCCGCGCACAACCCAAACGGAGCAGAGAGTTTGAAAAATTCCATTTCTTTATTCAGAAAAAAACGTTTTGTGCTTGTTTTTGGTGTGATGAAAGATAAAAATTGGAGAGAGATGCTGGATATCTTACAGCCAGATGTTCTTATTGCAACAGAAGTAAAAACAGAAAGAAGCGAGAAGGCAGAAAACATTGTTAAACATTTCGGCGGGAAGGCGATAAAAGAGCCGAAAAAAGCCCTTGAATACGCAAAGTCTATTGCCGGAAAGGAAGATTTAATAATTGCTGCCGGCTCCATATACCTATTGGGCGAGCTTTATGGATAAGAGAACAGTAAGGAAAGAGATGCTTGAGAAAAGGCTTTCGCTCAGCAGAGAGTTTATTGAGAATGCGAGCAAAAAAATCTGCGAGAGAATAAAAGAAATTGGAGAATATAAAAACGCGAAGGTTGTTGCTGTTTATTTTCCCATAAAAAACGAAGTAGATATTTTCCCTCTTTTAAAAAATGAAACAAAAACCTTTGTTCTCCCCCGTCTTGAAAAGGAAAAGCTTGCGTTCGCGCCTTTCTCTTCGCTTGGGGAGCTAAAAAAAGGAAGGTTCGGAATCCCTGAGCCGGTTGCTCCAAAATGGGAAGGGTCTATAGATGTTATCCTGGTACCTGCGCTTGCGTTTTCCCCAACAAAACACCGGCTGGGGTATGGAAAAGGATACTACGATGAGTTTCTAAAAAGAGTAGACCCTTTCAAGGTTGGGGCGGCTTTTGATTTCCAGATCTCCCATTTCGCGCACGAAGAGCACGATGCGGCGATGGATATTGTGATAACCGAGAAGAGAATTATTGTTTGACCGCTATTTTTCCAACCTTTCTATAAGGCCTCGATGTCTTGCTTTTTGTTCTTGCGAATACTATTTGGCTTACCCTCATCCCAGCGTGCAGGATTACTGAAAAAGGAGCGTTGTTCACAATCTCCAAAACCTGATGGTTGCTGACCCCGGGCTGAACTAGAGCAGAGGTGATATGAACAGATAGGCCCACCCTGGCATATCTGCTCCTTCCTTCTAATTTTCCGATTATGTTGTCCGCAATGGTTATTCTTTCCTTTGTTATGCCGAGGCAAAGCTCCCCTGGTTTAAGCTCTATTCTGCCCGCGGTTTTTTTCGTCATCAGTTCTTCCCAGTTAGTTTTTTCCAAGTCAGCGGGAAGGATGCGCTTTTTCGGAAACCACCATTTATTGTCAAGGGTCAAATCAACGCTCGCCGGCCCTATCTGCTCCTCGTTCAGCGGCTCTATTTTTATCTCTCCCCTCTTCATTGCCTTTTTTATATCAACATCGCTTAAGTACATTTTTTCGCCTCATGAGAACAAAGCTTTCAGCCTTTTAACTGTTTTCGGATGGGTGCTAAACCATTCCAATATCCCACCATCCCTTTCTCTTCTTATCGCATTCATTATCTCCTCTTTCCCACCGGAAACAGCCCTAAGAACATCCTCGCTAAGGTGCTCTGCCTCGCCGATGTAAAACGCCTTCATGGACTGGTTCTCGCTTCTTCCATACCTTCCGAGAGAGTAGCTTATTTTTACGAGCGCCCTCCCCAAAGGAAGAGGGTCGCCAATAATTTTTTTGGAAAACGCGTCTGCAAAAAACTCCCTCTGTCTCGAAAGCCATAAAACAGCGATCTGGCCGATAAACTGCGCAAAAAGAGCGCCCAGCCATACTGCCAACGGGTTCTGCCTTTCCCTATCCCTTCCGCTGAGTAGGAATATTGTTCCCCAGTATAGAAGAACAGGCAGGACAGCCGCCATAGTAATAACGAATACATCCCTGTGCTTGATGTGCCCTATCTCATGCGCCAGCACTGCCTTAAGCTCCTCCTTATTAAGCATACGCATAAGCCCTGTATGTACCGCAACATAGCTATTTTTTTGCGTTCTCCCAAAAGCAAATGCGTTCGGGCCCGGGTTGTTCACTACGCACACCTTTGGCTTCGGGATGCCTGCTTTTTTTGCAAGATCCCCAACCATTCTATGAAGCTCCGGCTCCTCTTCTTCGCTCACCTCTCTCGCTCCGGTTGAAAACTTGACTATCCACGGTCCGATATACCATTGTATAAACAGCATTATAAACGAGAAAGGAACCGCTAGAATAAGCTCTCCTCCTGTCGCGTAGAGCAGGGCTGTGAAAACCACCGCCAGCACAACAAAAACCCCCATCGTTGAAAGCCATATTATTACATCCAACTTATCCATCCTCCCACCTCACAATAGCTTCAAATTCCCAAGAACAGCATCAACCTCCTCATCCTTCCACGGGCCTGCGCCGAAGCAGGTTATCGTCCCCGGCTCTATTTGCGTATAGCCCGCGTCCCTTATAAGCGAAACCGGTATTCCTTTTTCTTCGCATTTTTTATAATACTCCAGCAGCTCCTCAAGGTTTTTTACTTTCAGCACAATTTTTTTCATTCCTTCCCTCTCCCATTCTTCAGCAATTTTTTTGTTTTTTCTCAATGCCTCCTTGTAGGCTGAGAGAGATGCGTGCGCAACCTGGGCGCACATTTTGCCCTTCCCCATCCTCAAATCCATTCTTACTACAATTGCCTGCTTAGCCATCGCTTAGAATTGGGAGGTTTGGTTTAAAAATTTGATGCAAAAATCAGAAAAAAGAAAAAATAAAAAAAGGAATTAGTTGTCCTCAACAAACTGCACTCTTCCTTTGTTTTCAGGAACATAGCTGAGGTAGCTTACTTTGTAATTATAGCCGTTAACATAGAAGCGCTTGGATTCTCCGACGTTCACCTGATCGCCAAATAGCAAATAGCCCATAGAATCATAACCCTTATATACCATCCTATCTGAGTATATGTGCACTGCGTGCACAGACGCTCCCTTCCCTCCATAGGTTGTTCCCATCATATCCCCGCATTTGGCATTTTCCTCATACCCGGTCGCGAGAATAGTCCTCGGGTAGATCATCGCTGGGCACCATACATAGCTGACCTCTGCCTGATATGGCGTTATGAGCTTGTGCAGCCTTATCTTAAGTATCTGTCCAGTTTTCGGAAGGAAGTAGTAGTCCTGGCCGTTTTCGAGCCAGAAATAAACAGTCCCTTCCGGGTCGTCTATATGGAAGTATCCTGCCTGGGTGCATGGCAATGTATAGTTTGAAACATTGTAGTATGTTCCGTTATGGAATGTCACCGTTATGTTGTACATAGAGAAAGATCCGCAGGCCTCCAAGATAAAAGGCCTGGAAGCAACGCACAGGTCGATCATTTTTGTGCTCTGGGTTGGCGCTACACTCTTCACCATGGACGCTCCTAGAACGATGGAGGCCACTAGCAACAATACAAACAATTTTTTCATTCTCTCACCACCATTGCTAATTATTTTGTATAGTTATATTAATAAACCTTTTGTGTATCTCATCTCTTTTTATTTTTTTCATCTGAAATACTCTCATGCTCAACGAACTCAAGCAGGCGGCCGAGTATGTTGTTTCTGTGAACCAGCAGAGGGCAGAAAAGGCAAGGGCACTCCGCGAGAGCGGTGCTGTTTTCAAAGAGGCTCTGGAAAGAGAGACCGTTCTCCCAGTTGAGAAAACAGAAATAAACATGGCGATAGGTGCGAACGATGCCGGGCTTCTCTCAAAAGAGCTTCATGGGGTTGATATACTTCTGGGAAGGGCGGTCGCCGTAAAGTTTGTTTATGCGAAAAATAAGCTAATTTCTTCTGAATACTTTCCCTCTGTTTCCCCAAAAATAGAATATGATGTGAAAAGCGGGCTGGACGAGCGGGAGGTGCTCTGGCATAAAAGCCTTTTCAGGTTGAAATTAGAGATAAAAAACGCGATAAGCGCGGTTGAAAAATTCTCCCCGGAACTTTTTCTTCTCGATGGCTCGCTCACCCCCCTGCTTTCGGATAGACCCAGCGAGGATTCCCAACTCGGCGAGGACTACAAAGAGGTTGTTTCTCTTTACAAAGAACTCTACTCTCTATCCGAAAAAAAAGGGGTTGCCCTTGCCGGAGTGATAAAGGATTCAAGGGGAAAAAGGTTCATGGAAATAGTGAAGGGCAAGGTGGATGAAAACTGTTCCGACAGCGTTTTTCTCCACTATCTTTTGAACGCTGGCGAAAGGACGTTTGTTTTAAACTACCGGGAGGAAAACACCATAATAAAAGACCTCTCTCCATGGGGAAGGAGGGTGTCCATATTCTACATCAAGCCCTCAAAAAACGACAGGCCCCTTAGAATAGAATTTCTTCCTTCAAAATTCTCTTTCAACGAGCTCGCCTCCGTCCTCTACACCCTCTCCTCCATCTCCTCTTCCTACGCCTACCCGGCAATTCTTATAGAAGCGGATATGCGGGCGGCGTTAAACCCTGAGGAGATGGAAAGCGCTGAAAAGATGTTCTCTTTTTACTCCGGCGGAACCGTTCTCCCCCTTAGGAGAAACTCCAGGCCTTTTAGATAATTTTTTATTTCTTTGTCACCATTTTCCTACGGTGAGAAAATGGGAGTTTTGTTTGATCCTTTTGAAGAGATAAAGAGGTTTAGGAGGCACATGGACAGGATGTGGGACGAGCTTCTGCGAAGAGAGGTTGATTTCAAAACCATGGGTATGGCTGGTTTCAAGGTGCCTGAGATCGAGATGAAGGAAGAGGAGGACAAGTACGTTGTGAAAATAGACATGCCGGGGATAGACAAAAAAGACATCTCTGTGGACATTGTTGGAAACGAGCTGAGGGTAAAAGCGGAGAAAAAGAAGAAAAAGGAGGAGAAAAAGAAGGGCTACTACTACAGCGAGAAAAGCTATTCCGGCTTTTACAGAAGTATTCTTCTCCCAGAAGATGCAGATCCAAGAGACATCGGGGCGGAATACAAAGACGGAATTTTAACGCTGAAAATGAAGAAAAAGGAGAAAAAGAAAAAGGAAGAGGTTCTGAGGGTCACGGTAAAATAACATCTGGGAAAAGAAGGTTTGCGAAGAAAAGCGAGAGAAGAACACCTGCAAGCAGAAATGGGATGAACAGAGGAAGTTTCCCATAAACAGTTATTTCCTTTATTTTTGCTTTTTTCAATTCCTCTATTGTTTTTTTATCTATTACCCTAACCTTCACCACTCTTCTTTCCCTTTCGCTCGCGTACTCAGAGGCAAAAACCTCCTCCTCTGCTTTTTCAACCGGAACCCTCGCAACAGCATGCCTCATTATATCTTCCCTGAATGCGCCGAAAACAACCGCACCGATGAATAGTATTGTGATTATTGAGAAATAAACCGGCGAGTAGAATATTGAGTTCAAGTAGAAATACGCGAATATAGCAAAAGGAACCGCGAGTATTAGGTACGCCCAGTCGATTTTCGTTATCTTCTCCCGGGATAGTTTCACAACAAAATAAGCCACATTGTATGTTGTGAAAAGCAGGCCCGCGAATATTATAACAAAAAATATGAACGGTATCGCCATGCCCACACCAGCAACCGATGGTGGAACAGGAAGAAGCAATGCCACCGCAGTTATAAGATAAACATCCGCCCCTCCTATTTGCCCTGCCTTATACATCATGTACCCGATCGCGAAAATAAAAACCCCCTGCACGAGTGCATACAAAGAAAGGTCGTTGAACGGGAAAACAGCGAAAAGGAGTGCAACCCCGAGGCACAAATACAGAAAATTATCCGGAACATTCTTGTTTTTGAACATGTCAAAATAGGTTCCTACCGCAAGCATCAAAACCGCAACCACTATTCTTATCCCTTCAAAGGGAATTTCGTAATGCGCAAATGAATCCATCATATTATCAACCCACCACATCCCTTATAAAATCATCTTTTATCGCAATAACTATAAGCTTTTTGCATTCCAACGGCTTCCCCAAAATTTCTGAAAAGCTCGGCTTTGTCCTTCCCCCATCGCCGTTGACAAGTTCTTTTATATACGTTCCGGCTTCTGCCTCTATTCCAGCGTACTGCCCCTCCTCATCCTCTCCGAACCCAATCCTGTAAATTTTCCTTTTCCTGACCTTATTCGCCCGCCTTCTCTCAACCCTCTTCGGAGTCCGCTGCTCTATAATTTTTCCTTCTATCCTTTCCCTTATTTTTTTCATCTCCTCTCCGCTCAACCTTTCGCTTAAATAAACCCTGTAGGTTTTGTCAAAGTGCGAATCGGTTATTATCGCAACCGTTCCTCCATCAACAATCTTTAGGTCTTCCACTTCAACAACCTTTGTTTCATTTATCCTTTTCTTTATCCTTTCCAAATCCGGCTTTCTCTCCTTCGCGCTGAGTATTTCCATTACAAAAGGCCTTCCTGCAAAATTGAGCGCATCCACATCCTCCCTTCCGGAAGCGTGCAAGCTATGGCCGGTTCCTTCGCACTCTTCCTCCATAACCCCCCCTATTATTTCCTCTACGCTTCCCTTCCCCTTCCAATACCCCCTGCTCTGGCTCAACTCGTTTGAATATTTTTTATACCTCCCAAATATGAAAAGATTTTTCACTGAAGTAAAAATGTTTCCGTTCCAATCCACGGTGAAATTTACATCCGAGTTGCTCGCGTTGTATTTCAGTTTTGTTTTCTTGGCAAGAATTTCAACAACCTTCGCATTAAGCCAGCTTTTTATACTTTCCCCGAAGGTGATGTCAAAAACATCCTCCTCCCTCAAAAGAACCTCCTTCGGAATCGTTGTGGAGATGGAGAAAAATTCCGCATTTTTTACAGGGATTTCTATTTTAGCCCCCTCAACATTTTTCAGTATTCTTTCAACATTCCCCCTGCATATGTAGCATTCCCCTTGCTTAAATTTTTTTTCGAACCTTTGGTTGCAGAATTCGCATAGAATTATCATATGCTTAAAAATTGCAGAAAACATTTTTATACATGTAGTAATAAACAATTTTCATGGAAACTTTCATAGAGAGCATACACTTTGAAGCAGAGCCGAGCGAGATTCCTATAATGGTTGCTGTTTTGCATGAGGCGATGAGAGCGAAGGGGGTTGCAAGGGAAAAGCTGATGGAATTTTTAGAGCCTTTTTCCTACGGAGATTTAAAACTCACCCCCGCAGCGCTTTATGATTTTCTAAATCTCAACGAAGAAATTTTGGAATGCATACCGGCGAGCTTATGGAAAGAATTGGAAGCGGTTGCAAAAAAGGAAACCGAAGAACTGGAGTACGTTGCTGAAGAAGAAGCAGTAAAAATAGATGTTCTCGGAAAGACTGTTAGCATAAGGCTTGCCTATGTTGGCGACGAGGAGAAAAGGGAAGCGGTTGGGTACATAAAAAAAGTTTTGAATGCGCTGAACATAAACGAACACAAGGCAAACGTTCTCCTCGGAAGGTTTATCGCATTTTTAAGAAGGAGCGGCTATATTAATCTTGAGAAAATAAAAGAGTTTGTGGAAAGCGAGGGAATCAAAAAATATCTCTAACGGCCATTTCCGTTTTGCATCTCTTCCGTCACCCTTTTATGCTCTTTTGTGTAGGGCGCTATTTTCTTAATTACTAACTCTACTACCCCTCCCTCTTTTGTACCTTTTTTGCACAAACTTCTTATCTCCTCAGTGAGAAATTTGTAAAGCCCGTCCAAACTTTTATCCCCATACTTATAATAAATGTCCCATTGCTTTTTTGCAGCTCCCAATGATTTTTCGAATGTTATATTTAATGTGTCCAGCGCCCAGCCCCTCAAACTATCCAGTTGTTCTTGCGTGAGCTCCGGCTTCTTTTCGCCCGGGTAGGGCAAAACCCTTCCAGTAACTTCCAGTGCGTAAGCATCAAGAAATTCAGTGTTCAGATTGGGCGTTTCCTTTCCCCAATCTCTTTTTATTTTTTTATGAATTTCTTCTATCTCCCCAGGCAAATACCCGCACGTTATTAAATACTCAAGAGCGCTCATCTTCTTTCCTTCAACCTCAATTGTTTTGCTGAAAAAATCCCGTGTCTCCCCTGAAATTTCAGTGGGAGCGTTCTGGGGCTGAGGCTGGAACTGCGTTCCCGCTCCGCCTATCTGTATCCCACCTCCGTTTCCGCTAGGCTCTAAGTTCTGCTTCCTAATTACTTCTGCAAGCCCTAGTATGCATGTTGGGCAGATATCTTCTACATATAAACGAGCATTCCAATATTCACTCAAAAAATCAAAGACATCATTAGCAGTAATGTTTTCTTTTGCAGAGATTACCCTCCACTTCCTTCCTATTTCCGTACTATCGTTTCCATACCTTCTATCAAGAATCTGCGCAACGCTTTGCGTCAATTCAGCATCATAGGTTTTTGCCTCAAGTAACTTGTCTGCAAACAGTGTCGCTCCTATTATAGCAACTCCTTTAACAATATTTTTCACTCTGTTTTTTGTCATGTTATAATTTTATGTTAAATAAGGTTTAAATACCTTTCTATTTCACAATTGCCGAACTCATTTTCGTTAATTTTTTAAACCCATCTCCAAAATAAGCAAAAGGGTGAGTTCATGGCGGGCATAGTAGGGTATGGAGCGTACGTTCCTACATTTAGAATTACAACTAAAGAGATCGCAGAGGTTTGGGGCGAAGACCCTAAGAGAATAGAAGAAGGGCTGGGCATAAAGGAGAAAGCTGTTGCAGGAGTGGATGAGGATACCGCGACGATTTCTATTGAAGCAGCGAGGAATGCGCTCAAGAGGGCTGGGATAGATGGAAGAGAAATAGGAGCGGTTTATGTTGGAAGCGAGAGCCACCCGTACGCGGTAAACCCAACAGCTTCTACCGTTGCTGAGGCAATAGGCGCAACACCAGAGCTAACAGCCGCGGATTTGGAGTTTGCGTGCAAGGCAGGAACAGCAGGAATGCAGATGTGCATGGGGCTTGTGGATGCAAAATACATAAAATACGGCATGACGATAGGTGCAGATACTGCGCAAGGAAAACCCGGGGATGCTTTGGAATATTCAGCCGGCTCAGGAGGAGCGGCGTTCATAATCGGCCCTGAGGAAGAGAGCTTGGCGGTGATAAAAGCAACATACTCATTTACAACAGATACCCCGGATTTCTGGAGAAGGCAGGGCGCGGACTACCCAAGCCACGGTGCGAGGTTTACCGGCGAGCCGGCTTATTTCAAACACATTCTAGGCGCGGCAAACGGCCTTCTCAAAAAAACAAACACTAAAATAGAAGATTACGATTATTTTGTTTTTCACCAGCCAAACGCAAAATTTCCTCTGAGAGTTGCGAAAATGCTCGGCATCCAGAAAGAAAAGGTTCTTCCGGGCCTGCTCACACCGGTTATAGGAAATACATACTCGGGCGCTTCCATACTTGGCCTTGCTGCTGTCCTTGACAACGCAAAGCCCGGCGAGAGGATTCTTATTACGAGTTTTGGAAGCGGTGCCGGGAGCGACTCTTTTGCAATAGAGGTTACGGAAAAGATAAAAGAGAGGGCGGGGAAGGCACCGAAGACGATGGACTACATAAACAGGAAAAAATATGTTTCCTATGCCATATACGCGAAAATGAGGGGGAAGCTGAAGAAATAATCCGTATTGAACCAAAACGATAGGTTTAAATTTTTTTAAATTGCAGTTTATTAAGTGAAAATATGTTGAGTGTGGCGGACATAAAGAAGAAGGTCATCCCGATTCTGGAGCGCTACGGCGTTAAAAGGGCTGCATTGTTTGGTTCATTTGTTAGAGGGGAGATGAAGAAGGGAAGTGATATCGATATACTTGTTGAAATTGACAAAGATATTAGTTTGCTTGATTTTGCCGGGATAAAGGTGGAGCTTGAGGATGCATTAGGGAAAAAAGTCGACTTGGCGGAGTACGAAACGCTTAAACCCTCAATCAAAAGGCATGTGCTCAAAGAGCGAGTAGCGATACTATGAAACGTAATTTGGATGTTTATCTAGACGATATTATGGAGAGCATTGAAAAGATAGAAGAATATACAAAAAAACTTAGCGAAGAAAATTTTTACAGAGATGTGAAAGTACAGGATGCTGTTCTAAGAAGATTAGAAATTATTGGTGAAGCTGTGAAAAGCATGCCAGCGGAATTCAAAAATAAAAACCACGAAATACCCTGGAAAAAGATCGCCGGAATGAGGGACATCCTAATTCATGCTTACTTTGGAGTGAACCTAAAGAGAGTGTGGAAGGTTGTTGTAGAGGACCTCCCTGAGTTGAAAGATAAAATAAAGAAACTAAAAAAACTTTAAAAATTAGTACGCCCCCACATATTCCATGCGCATAATCCTAACCGGCTCCCCGTGCTCCGGAAAAACAACTCTTGCAAAAAAACTATCGGAAAAACTCCGCTACCCGTTGGTTCATCTTTCAGATTTTGTAAAAGAGAAGAAAATTTTTTCCGGCTATGACAGAAAGAAGAAGGCAAGGATTGTTGATGTGGAAGAATTGCGGAAAAAATTAAACATCGAATACGGAAAAATGAAAAACATCATTTTTGAGGGCCATCTCCTCTGCGAATTCCCGCTCCAATCGGATTTTGTTTTTGTAATCCGCTGCCATCCGGATGTTCTTGTTTCCCGCATGAAAAAGCGCAGGTATTCAAAAAAAAAGATAGAGGAGAACGTCCTTGCCGAGCTTCTCGACTACTTTTTTGTGAAAGCAAGAGCAAATTGCACAAAAGCAAAAATTTTTGAGATAAATTCCAGCGCGAGAAACGCAGACAAAAATGTTAATCTTATAATCAATATAATAAAAGGAAAAAGAAAAAGAGGGGATAAAGTAGATTGGAGTGCAGAACTTTTGGACAAGGCCCTTTCTATGCTCCGCTAGCGCTAGCGTAATATTTATTAATATTGCAATAAACTACATTTTGGTGGTTTTATGCCCATAGGTTTGATAGACGAGAAAAAAGAAAGGGAGCTTTTTGAAAAGCTGATCGCATACTACCAAAAACTTTATCCTGAAGAGATATTTGACAGGGAGGAGAAGATCCTTACCAACGATGAGATAGGAGAGCTTTACTATACCTACCCCGGGGAAGAGCAGAAAGCAACCTTTGATGAGTATGCTAGGGAGATAAATGAAGCGATAACAAGGTATAACTACTCCACCCCTATAATTATTCTAGAAAAAGAGGAGAAGAGGATAGTTTTAGACGGCCATAGAAGGTTGAAAGTTGCCTACTCGCGCGGAATGCCTTGGAAAGCATTTGTGATAAAAGCGCATACCAAAAAAGAGTTTGGGATAGAGAAGCTCATAGAAGGAAAAGTGAAGGACCTTTTTTCGCCGATAGGGTCAAAGAAGTAATGCGCGGGTCATGTGCTGTCAGATTTTTAAACGGTTATGCTCACAAACCATTATGCCTCGTCACGATGTTCTTAAGCATGTGCTAAAAAAACTTAAAGAAATCAGCAATGTTAAGGCGGTCATCCTTTTCGGTTCGTATGCAAGAAAAAAACAAAAACCCTACTCTGATATTGATGTGGCGGTTGTGCTCCACCCTATAGATGAAAAAAGCGAGATAGAAACAGCGACCCTTTCTTCTCCATTTGTCGACATTTCGCTCTTTCATAAGCTGAACCCAGCCATGCAGTTTGAGATAATTACAAAAGGAAAACCTTTGTTTGTTCGGAGCAAGGAATTTTTCAAGGAGATAAAAATATCAACTATGAACCGTTTCTTTGACCACATTCCATTGTATAAGAGGTTTGGCATGCTATGAGAAAAATACAACTTGCAGACCGGATAATGAAGCATGCTGTGCGCGCTGAAAAAACAGCGGAGAAAGGCGACATCAATAAAGATGAGATCCTTTTTAACTCTGTTGCGATGGACTGTTTTCAGGCAGTAAACTACTGCATAGAGCTTGGGGAGCTTGTTGTTGAAGAAAAAAAACTCGAATCTCCATACTCCTACAGAGAAATTTTTGACGCTATTTTTTCCGCTGGTTTAATATCAATAGGGATGAGAAATGCGCTTACTAAACTGGCATATCTCAGGAATATCATCGCCCACCAGTACGGGAGCGTGGAGCCCAGACATATAAAAGAGATGGTCCATCTTATGAAATATGCAAAACAGTTTGCCAACAAGTTCAGAAAATAGTCAATTGTCTATCCTATACTTCGCTAATTGCCATGCTCCATTCAATTTTTTATAAATATTTTTTTATACTCATAGAAAAACTTTATAAAGCTTATGTTTGAGAAGTTTTCAACCCGTTTATTCATACGAATAAACAGGGTTATGGGTCCAGTGCATCGCCAAGTTCTTTTGGACCCAAACGAAAATTTCGGCGATGCAGGAAAAGGTGAAAGCATGAAATTGAACCTGAAGAAAATCGGAGCAATTGTGGCAGGAGCCACAATTTTAGCCAGCTCTGTAGCCTTTGCCGGCGTTATGTACGGCAACACAGAGTTGGTGAACGACAACGGCCAACCTTTGGTTAAGGTCATTGTCGGGGAAAAGGCAGCAGCAAGCGACGGCGTGGGAGGAGCGAAGATCGTATCTAAGATTGCGAACAACGCATACGCAGCAAAAACCTTGAAGGCATCGGCAACAGCAACCTGCACTAGTGGAAGCGCAACAGGAACCTGTGAAGTTTCGCAGGAGACAGTTACTCTTGAAGTAACAGTCCCGGGACTGGGAACCGGTGTGCACAACTTTGGTTTGCTGATTGCGGACTATATGGACAAAGAAGTGAAGAACAGATGGGAGACCGGTGACGAGTGGGATGAACTTGACGACCTCCTTGATGCGGATGCAAATGTCTACGCAAACCAAAACAGTACCTACCTCTTTGAGCCGGTTACTGATGTTGATTATTTCTACAAGATAAGCGGCGACAACTTTGTTCCGTTCTCAAGGGTAACTGTGCAGGCAGGAGCAGGAAGAACATCAAACTGGGATGAATACCAGTTTGCGTGGATGCATGGCAACACACCAAGGGATGACAATAAAGTAAAGGTGAATATACATGGCGGCGGTTACTCAGCGGTGTTCGGGCCGGATGAATATGGTTTACCGCTATGTCCTGGCGATGAAGATCAAACGTACAAGACTGAATGTGCAGGCACTTCTGATTCCATAGAAGCTTACAGAATGCAGATAAAGTTCCTAGGTGAAAACTGGATAATCAGCTCGGTAACTATACCTACAAATAGTGATACTATTAGTGATGAAGATGACCAAACAGTATATAGACTTGCAGGTTCCAAGATAACACTAGCAAAGGAAGCAACATACGGAATAATCGATGTAGGCCAGTGCCTTACATGGGAAGTGAAAGGCGTAAAGGTCTGCCTTGATGATATTTCAACCTTAGAAGCGGTAAAGCCGGCAATTGTGTCCTTCACA
>CAYXNY010000047.1:0-31078 GCA_964467175.1 Microcaldota archaeon
AAGAACTTAGGTATATAGACAGAATGGATGCGATGGATATTCAAAAATTCTTAATGACGGCCATGTACATCCAAGATTACAGGAGAGATTTACTAAATCGTGGCTGGAATGGTTTTATCCCTGCACTGTTTACCCCCGAGGCAGAAAGAAAGAGTATCTCAGGCAATATTTTTTCCATGCTTTTTGCACACGAAGTCCTTTCTCAGGTGAAAGCAGACATTTCTAATATTGCAATATTTTTCTTTGGTATGAGGGCGATCAACCCGTTGTCCCCCCTCATGGAATATCAACTGCTCCCAGGCGACTTTAAGGGATGGGTACAAAAAGAAAAACTCGGTGGGGCGTACAAGATAATTTCCTCGTTCTCCAGCAGGATGTTTGACGAGCTTGCAAAAAGAGCCAACGTAAATGTAGCGGCGATGATGAAAGAACAGCATGTTGTAAATAAATTTGCTTTGTTAGGAAAAGATGTTTTCAAAGACATCGGTCTTAATACAAAAGGAGATTGGCATGTTTTAGCACCGCATTTTACCGTTTCCAAAGTACCTAGGATAACATCCTCTGCGTTTGGAAGGGCTTTGGAGCTTTCTTATGTGGGAAGGGTTAAGGAAAGCTTCAAAAATGCGTTCGAAAACGAAGCATCCATCCTTCCTTTCTCCTACTACAGCGTGATAACAAAAAACCTTGTGAATGATTTTGCTTTTGAGCTTGGCGCTATTGGATACTACTCCGTGAGGCAGTATGTCGCAAACAAGCTAGGTGTTCCTGTTGATGCCCTTACCGATAAAGACTTCAAAACATTCGTAAGCAACAAAAAGAACCTTGACCTTTATCTAGCAGATTTTGACAAGGGTTCGTTCATACTTATGAAGGGGTATGGTGCAATCCCATTTATTCAAGGTATTCTGAACCCGGATCCGTCATCTCTTGACAAGCATTTTGTAGATAAAAAAATTATGGATTATATAAGAAATAGGCTAGGATATGACACCAGGCTGCGCAATGATGAAATTTACTCCAAGTTTGCAGTAAAAGGAGGAATCGGGCTTCCAGACTCCTTCATAAACACAACCATACTTGTAAATGTTGATGGTAAATTCCGCTTGTGGAAAGGGAAGGAGCTCTCCGTGGATGAGCTGTATAAATTAGACAGCTTCTTTGTGAAGAAAAAAGAAAAAATCGGCCCGCAAGGCGAAGAGGCGAAACCCGGCGACTTTGTAAAATTGTATCAGCTTGCCGCCAGTGGAAATGCAGATGCTTTCAATAAGGTCAAGGAGATTCTCATAGCAAATAAAAGAATGGATGCGTTCATGTCTCTTGCAAATGCTTACCAGATGGCTGCAAAAGATGCCGTCGCAAGGTCAGAGATCTTTAAAGGGGTTACACAGCAACATGTGCAATACCTTCCGATGGAAGCAGCCAGAAACACTGTGCAGGATTGGAAGGATAGAACTAAGCTTTGGGTAGAGAGGGGAATCAGCGGTGCAGTAAAGCCAGTCCTTTACGCAGGTGTTCCCTACTTTGAAGCCATGGGCACTGTTGTTGCGACATCAGAAGTTGCAAGAAGGATCGGAGTAGAATACGTTAGCGGTTTAAGTAAGGCTGAGTATGAAAGGGAGAAAGAATTGGCAACAGCCATAAAGGATTTTGAGCATGCCTGGGAGTGGACAATAACAAGGGACGCACTGCTTTATGGCGGTTTTGAGAGATACGGCAGGGCAGGGTATCTAACTACCGGTTTTCATGTAGGGCCTGCGATGCCGGTTACGAACTGGATGGATAGAAGAAGTTTCAGCCCGCTTTTCCAGGGTATCCCCATTCTTGACAGAATAGTGCAAAACATTGCGCTCACAACATTTAAGCTGTCGGTAGGTTTTTCAAGGCCCTTTGTTCTCGGCGCAAGAGCCTTCGGTTTTCACAGGTATAAATACCCTTCTGTTTATGACATTAGGTCTGATATTTCTGAATCAAATCCTTTTGTTGCAACCCAAGCATACTATCCCGTTTATTCCACTATTCCGAGGGTTAGGGTTGGCGCCACCCTGCTCTACGGCCTTGCTTCTCTCGCAACCCCGCTCCTTACGCCTTTTGGATTTGTTAAGGAACTGCGGGAAAGAAGAGAGCTGCCTATTTTTTCTCTGGAAGAATTAACACCTGCAGAAAAAGTTACCCCTGCTCCCGGGTTTAAACTACCAGGAGGTAGGATACTGCGTGGAAGGGTTGTAGAAGCAATAAAGAATTCCATTGCTCGCGCGGGCGAGTTAAAGTTCCTTACACATTCTGTTGATATAAGGCGTTTGGGGATAGCGAACCTAGACGTATATATCGGCGCTCCGAGAACGACAGATACACAGTGGTTCTATTCTCCGTCCATTGCGAACATAGGAGATGAAGATACAAACCCGGGCCTTTCGTACATACAGAGTTACACTGGGCAGTATGTCTGGCAACCGGTAGTTGGAAGGGCCATTGAACGGCGCAACATCCCGGTTTTACCCAGAGTAAGAGAACACATGTTCGATGTGCATGAGAAGAGAACGCTGTCAGCTTTGGGCATGGCTGCTTTCTACTACAGCGAGATACACTGGGCAGATCCGTTCAATTTCAAGAACAACCCGCTTTACACAATTCTTTCCCCAGGCACTGCCCTTTTATCAGCATGCGGATGGGGATGGAGAAAATCCTACCGAGAATTGTATAAAGGAAGAATGGAATGGGCGGAATACAAAAGGCATCATCCAGATTCTGTCACCAGTTGGGACTACATAAAATTTGGAGGGACGAGAGTATCTAATGCACTTAGAGACTTTGTCAAGGGAAGATGGCAGAGATGGGCGCAGAGTAGGTATATAACATGTCCAACCTGCGGTACAAGATACCAAGGCCCAGGACCCTGCCCAAGATGTGGCGGATTGTCTCCATAGGAAAGAATTTAAATTTTTATAAAGAAAAATCCGCATGAAAAAATTGGTTTATTCATTATTTGTTACTTTATTGCTACTATTCTCTGGATGCTTAATTAAGGAAGATGAAGTAAAGAAAGTATTTCAAACCCCTTCCTATGAGTTCGATGCGTCCCAGCTTATATGCCCTTCTGGGCAGTGCGTTGCATTCGTATGCAATAAAAGTGAAGATAATAGCTACACCGGCTTCTATCCACCACCTGTAGTTGGCTCGAATTGCTCTTTCGAATCTGTTGAAACCGAAGGAGAGTACAAAGAGTATTTGAAAGGAGATAAAATGTTTTTGAGGACTTTTGGTGCTGGCTTTGGCTCCTCTTTTATGGAGTTTGCGGATGCAAACGCATACTGCAATAACTCCCTAACCTATTCTGTTAAATGGGTTCTTGGCAACACTTCAACCGGTTATGTCCTTCCTTCTCCCGAGCGGGCGACCTGCTTTTTTGAAAAATCAACCCTTCCGGTTTACATCCTTTACGCAGGAGGCCTTTCTGTTCCCATAAATAAAGTCGCGGAGTTTGCAAAATCTCTTGATGGAAAAGGGCCTGCTATAGTGATTACGGAATACCAGTACAATTCTTCAAATCCTGCGGAACTTTCAGCCATTGCCTCTCAAGCAAAGGCAATAAAACAAAACTGCAAAAACTGTCTTGTTGCAGTATACACAAAACTAAACGATGATGCTATCCTGAAAGAACTTCAAAAAGATAGCGGATTCAACAGGAGCGTTGATTTGGTTGCGTTTGGACTTGATGGGAGGGAAACCTCATATTGCACCGGAGGAATGCTAGTTTATGATGGTTTAAATTTTTCGAGAACAATCCTTTATAATTACAACAAGCCATCTTTTTGGGCGTACCTTCTCATCCCGCGTGGCTTTAATGAGAACGGCATGTGCGTTTGGAATGAGGTTGAGGAAAAAAGGGCATACCTTACGCTTTTCTTTTCTGTGAGTTCCATAAGAAAGTATGGGGTAATTGGTTTTGCTCCTTACAGCCTTTACGGAAATCCCCTCAAATGCGAAAACTGCACGCTTATGGAAAACGGCCAGCCGCGCCAAGATTCTTTCTCTATGTTCTTTTCCTACTGCCAGCAGTTCTACTATTACTACAATTTCATCCCCGTTGCTTTTGCCACAAAGCCGGGAACGAATTGCAGTTTTGAAAAAACGCCAACCCAGACTGTATACATCGGGCAGTCGTCCAGCGAGCTTGATGTTCCGCTTTACACGGTTGATTCGCCGATGCCATACTTCTATAAATGCGCCGCGTGCTTCTCCTTCAACTATAGCGCCGTTCCCAAAGGCATTGGAGGAAGCGGAAGCGGCGACTATCACTGCACGGATGGGATAGGAAAAACAATAGATTACTGGGCGGATGTTTTTGAAGCCGACCCGGATTACATGAAAGCAATCGCTCAACAGGAGAGCGGCTTTGATGAATGTGCTGTTGGTTTGGCTCCTCCAAACTGGCCCTACTGCAATCAAGGCGGCATTGAGTTTGAAGACCCCACAGGAAAATGCAACAATGCAATACAGCAAAAACTTCATAATTATTGTTGGGATAAAAGCGTAACAAATTTTGCAGACCCGAGCGAAGCATGCAGACCCTGCAGTTCTGTAAGTTCTGGAAATAACGGCGGGCATTGCAAAATATGCGCGATGGGAATGATGCAGGTGATAGATTATCCCGGTTATTACTACAAAGAAAAGGGGATGGAAGCACCGGATAGGATAAAACTCTGCGGTGCCTATGAATACAACCCATTCAACATGAACGACAGCGCATGCGCAAGGAGTTATGATACGATGGTTAATGCAAAAAAAGCAAGAGAGCTGATTGCCGAGCTGAATTCAAATGAAAAATCTGCGCTTGGGATAACCGATGAGAATGTTGGGTGGTGGGTTGCGCTTTTTACATCGTACTCAAACAGCAAATCAACAATGCATGGATGGATCACTGATTATATTGAAAACAAACCACAGAACTGCCAGGGTCTCGGCGAAAGCGCATGCTATGCACAGGAATGCTGCAAATGGGATGATGAAGATGAGGAATGCAGGTATTCATACAGCAAAACTTGTTGCGGTGCGAATACCTTTTTTGAATATCTTGAATCTAAAAATTGTTTGAATAAACCATACGGCGTTCAGGTTTTAAGAAAATATGTTGCGGCGTGGAAAGAGTGCGGAAACTGCGATGAGCCATCTTTCCTGGAAAACTTTAAGAAGTACCATCCCAAAAAAGAATATGAAATTCCGTTCCCATGAGAAGAATTTATTTTGAATAATTTTTTATCCAGTAGTATACCGTCCTTCTTCCAACCCCATGCTTTCTTGCAGTCCTGCTTATTCCTTTTTTCTTCGCTTCGCGAACGATTTTTCTTTTTATTTTTTTCTTATACCCTCTTCTTCCTCTCGCTCTTTTTTCAATTTTTATTTTTACTCCCATCTCCTTCAGCGTTTTCCAGTATTTTTTCCCGACGCTTCTGTAGATTGCCCTGCTCACAAAAACCTTCTTCATTTTTGTTCTGTTGAGAAGGAGGACGAACAAAAACTTGCTCGGCTTTGTTTTTAAGACTATCTTTTCAGCTTCAGGATTTTTCTCCAGCGTTTCAGTTATCTCCTTTCTTTTCCCCCTTATCTCCAATTCTTTCAAGGAATTCACGCCCCCTTCCTCCTTTTAACGCTTCATACATCTCGACCTGCTTTTTTATTTCATCCTCGCTTATTTTCAAAAATTCAGATGCCCACTCAACTCCTTTCTCCTTTGCAACAACCGCAGTGCCGATGTTGTAATCGTAATAACTCATCCTTTCCCTCAGAATTTTTCCAAAATCCATTCCGGTGAATTCATTCAAGAGAACAAAATTTGAGAGGGTCTTTTCATCCGGCTCCGGAACAAGCGAAGGATAGGGTTTGTTTCTTTTGGCGCTCTCTCTTGTCTCGCGTAAGTAAAATTTTATTATTGGAATGAATGCAAGAAGGAAGCTCCTCCTTCTTATCTCCTTTCTTATCGCTCTCTTTTTTTCTTCAAGCTTCTCCGCAAACTCCTCTTTCATCTTTTCATTCTCAAAAAACCCCTTCTCCGTCATCTCTTTTTTAAGCTCCTCAAACCCTTCCAGATGCTCCACCCGGCTGTAAGGAAGAATTTTATATTTTCTTAAGATGGAGTTGTATTCAATAAGTTTTTCATCCTTTTCGCTGTTGATCATCTCATTTTTCACCCCGTCCGAGGCATAAAAAACTATTGCGGAAAGAAGGGCCTTTCTTACTGATGTTGATTTGAAAAATGGCTTTATCACATCCTCAATCTCCCTGAAAACCATTATTCCTGTTGCACCCGAGCGTATAAGGTTTTCTATGTAATTCCCATTTACTGGAAGATAGTTCGCAAAATCCTCATAAAGACTGTTCTGTTTTATTTTTTTTGATGCGATCGCGACCCTTACTCTTGCAAGGGTAGATTTTTTCAGCATGGCGACATACCTAAAAAAAGAAACCTGTTTTTTTAGGTCAGCGACCTCCTCTGCGCTCTTCTCCTCCATCTCTTTTTCTGTTATTTTTACAAGAGCCCTGAAAGGAGAGTTAAACCTCCTAAGCAGCATCTCTTCCTTTAGAACCTCCAGCTCTTCCATACTCGGCTCTTTTTCAAGCGATTCGTTAGCGTAATGTATAAGGGCCAACGAATCCATTTCTTGTAGGTCTACGCCTTTTTCATCCATACTCTCACGACCCTCGCTTATGGCAAAAATTCTTTGTTTTTTATTTTTTCCTTTATGTATTCTCCTACGAAAGTGAGCCTCTGCCCCTGCAACGCGTCCTGCTCCAGCTTCTTCTTTGTTTTCACAACGAGCTTCAGCTCCTCAACCCATTGTTTGTGCGCTTTTATCCATGGATACTCCATCATCTCCATTGCCCTTTTTATGTCTATTTCCTTTGCCTTTATTGTAAGCTTTTCAAGAAATTCATACTTCTTAATGTCGCTCATCGTTACTCCGATGAATTTTGCTTCGGGAATGCTGAAATCTCTTCCCAGGTAGGCGAGGTTCATGCTCCCGGTTTTCATCGTCCAGTAAATGTACCACCCCCAGGCGTCGCAATCCGTAAAAACGTAGATAGGCAGGCCCAAATCCGCAAATTTTCTCAGCAGTCTTCTTGTCCCTCTTGAGCTTTGCCCTTTCGGTGTGATTAGTATTGCCTTTTCCTTTTCCCAAAACCTGTCCTCGTTCAGCCTCTGCCATAAGGCATCCTTCTCAACCACAAGCACGTATTTCGCGTCTGTCTTAACTATCTCCATTCCATTATCAACATCGCTGGGTATCATCCATCCGCTCCTCCCCTGCTTTCTTCCGTCTATCAGAATCTCCTCGCCCGCAAACCTGTCCCTTATTACAACCGGTCCGGCGAGCACGCCCTTCCTATCCGTAGTAAGGTTAAGGTCCTCCCTCTTCACACCGAGTGCAACCTCCAAATCCTCTATGAGCGCGTTGCTCTCGCTCTGCTCTTCAAAAAGCGATTCATCAACATCCTCGCCCAAACTAAATTTCAACTGGTAGTACAGACCCCTTATGCTCGTGTGCAGACCCTGCTCCACAAAAGACTTTGTCTTGTTTGCGATTGCGATCGTCTGCATGAATGTCCTTGACTGCGCGATGTTCAGGAATTTTCTGACCTCTCTCTTATCCCCCAATTTCAAATAGCCTAGATTTTCATCGAATATTATATTGCCTTTGCTATGGAGATAGGTTTCAAATGTCGGGCTCTCTCCCTTATCTATCTCATCAACCATCTTCTTTCCGAGCAGTTTCAGCTTCTCTATCGCGGGTACTGGGCTTTCAGCTGCCATATTTTCCCTCCACTATCTCAGCGAGCTTTTTTTCAACCAGCTCCTTTTTCTCTCCTGAAAGTCCGGCGATGTCGCTGCTCAGCTGACTTATGTATTTTACGAATGTCTGCTTCTTAGTCTCCCTCTCCCTCTCCCTTATCTTCCCTGAAATATGCCTCTCAACCTGCCTCGCGACCTCAAAAACTGCATTCTTTATCTCAACCATCGTTTCCTCATCGTTTGTTATCGCCTGCTTTCCTGCGCTTATGTATGGGACATACACGCTTGAGAAATTTACAAAAACAGTTACCGGTTCGTTCTCAAAATCCTTTATCCCGTACCTTTTCCAGTCAATATTTTTGACAACCTCTGTAATGGCGCATGCAGACGCGTCAAAAACAAGCGGGGCCCTGTTTGCGAACCGCATTATGCTTGATTTTTGGTTTCCTCCATACGCAATTCCCACTTCTACAATATAAGGTATCCCTCCTTTGTAAACCTTCGGGGGCCTTTCAACAACCGCAACTATCTCCGGGTTTAGTATATTTCTCAAAGACTTCTCTATCTGCTCCTTCCCTATTGGGATCACGGAATCTGTCGCCGGTGCGACCCATTTAACCCGCCTGAAAGCCTTTACGATTTTTTCAGCCTCCTCCCAGCTGAGCGTGTTCGGGTTTCTCTTGAAGTCTATATCTGGCACAAGCTCCTGCAGCTCCTTCACTTTATCCGCGCTCACCCTTGAAAAGCTCGCCTGCAGGAACGAGCTTATTCTTGTTGATTCCGATGCTTTTGCCCTTTCGAGCATGTCGTGGGCGTCTATCCCCAGCGGATGCGGAAGAACTTCCTTCGGCCTTTGCGGGACCTGCTCAACCGAGCGCGGGAACAAAAAAACATTCCCCTCCGGATCCGTGAGCTCTATCTGCGCATGCGGGTTCGCGAGCGCGGTCCTCTTCAAGTATTCATACGCTCCGTACTGCCCTTTGTCGTATTTTACATTGGAAAATTCTCCTCTCACCACTAGCCCTCTAAGCTCTCCTTCTCTTTCTGAACTGTTTGTAACAACCGGCTCGTTTGTTTTCAAATCCACGCTCAGGTCGCATTCAAAAATTTTCCCCTTATGGCCAGAAACGACATGAATAGGTTTTCCAGTTGTTATAAGCGCGTACATAGTGCATCCAGCAGCGCCTATTCCCTGCTGGCCTCTCTGCTGCATGTACCTGTGGAACTTTGTTCCGGTTAGCATCTGCCCGAGCGCTTTTCCAACAAGCTTCGATGGTATTCCCGGCCCGTTATCCTCTGCCCTGACAGAGTACCTTTCCTCTCCGGTTTCTTCTATTTTTATTTTTATGTCCGGCAGGATTCCGGCTTCCTCGCATGCATCGAGGCTGTTTGTTGTGTACTCATGAACTATTGTTGTCAAACTCCTTATCTTCCCGCTGAAGCCCAGCATCTGCGCATTCTTTTTGAAGAACTCTGTAATGGAATACTCCCTGAAATTTTCAGCCATCTCAGCCATTCTACCCACCCTTCATTCTCGAGAGCATAAGGTCCCTTCTTGCTTTTGCAAGATAGTTCAGGACTGTTGAGTGCATCGCGCCCTCTATAATCATGCCAATCGCTTCCGTTGCAATCTGTATGCCGTCTATCGGACCTATTATTCCAACCGTATGCCCGTAGACGCTTACGTAGCTGTCCGCTGCGTTTTCTATCTCGGTTTTTATCCTCCCCTCCTCCCCTATTATCCTCCCCTTTATCCTTTTCATCGCGTTTTCAGTACTCGCATAATCCTTCAGGTTTATTATATGAAAATGGTATCCTTCCTTGAGAATTTTAAGCGCAACCCTCGCCTCAAACCCTCTTCCCACCGCCCGTATAACATCCTTCGCAAAGAATATTTTCTCGGCCTCCCCTTCTACTATGACATCGCCTTCCTTATCTACCATCAGCTTTACCCCGGCTGCTTTTTCCACCTGCTTTTTTATCTCCCCGTTTTTTCCTATGAGCGCAGCTACCCTCTCCGCAGGTATTTTTACTATTTCCTGTACTCTCTCGCTCATTTCTTTCCCTCGTTGTATTCGATTATTTTTTGAAGGAGGTTTGCAATATATTTGTTGGTTTCCTCTTTTAAAGCTTTCTTTGCCTGCTCTGCAAGAAACTCATTTTTTACATTCTGCATCGCTTCGGCAGAGAGTGCCCTCACCTTTTCGTCCCAATCATCTATAAGAGCTATAAACACCTTCTGCACCTCTTCATCCTTTTTTGCGATGTTTTTCAGCGCTTCAAGCGCCATGTACTGCACATCGTCTATCTCTTCCCTTGCCGTTTCTATCAGCTCTCTCTTAAATTTTTCCTCCACTTCCTCATTGTTTATTTTTGAGAGCACGGCAAGAACCGGTTCCGCATTCTCTTCCATCGCTTCCTTAAGCCACTCAGCAACTTCTGGACGCTCTTTTATCAACCTATCCATCCCAGCAACAAAAGGGGGAGATCCATTACCGCTTCTCACAAAATTGCCAAACGCGTCCTTCATGCCAGCTGTGAAAAAAAGTTTTAGGGAGAGGTACGCAAGCCTGTTTGCGCTCATATCAACCAGGTATGTTCTTTTTGGAGCGTTCGCATACTCCGCAGCCACATTCCCAAGGATATTACCGGCATTCTTCGCTACCTCTATAGCTTCATTCTCCCTGTTTTCCACCATAAGCTTTATGCATTTCCAGAATATATCGCTTATGTTTCTTTCAGCCAGCTCCATCCCTTCTGTATGCTTTCGCATAACTTCACATTCACGGCAGTTTTTTTAAATCCTTCTTTCAATTTTTACTGTGGACAACGCAGAAATGGTCAGAAGGTTGAAGGAAACCGGCTTCCTACTCTCCCCGCTAGTTGAAAAGGCCATGCTTTCCGTGGATAGAAAAATTTTTGTTCCAGAAAGATACGCAGAAGACGCGTACTATGATGTTGCGCTTCCGATAAAAAACCAATCCACGATTTCCGCGCCGGGCATAGTCGCCTTTATGCTCTCTCATCTTGACCTTGAAAAAGGACATAATGTTCTTGAGGTCGGAGCCGGCTCTGGCTACAACGCGGCACTGATTGCAAAAATAATCTATCCCGGAAAGCTTACAACGACCGAAATAGACGGAGAGGTTTTGGAGGTCGCAAGAAAAAACCTCGCGCACTTCAATTTCAAAAACATAGCGCTTGTTCACTGCGATGGAAGCGCGGGCTATGAGAAGAACGCGCCCTACGACAGGATAATAGTAACGGGCGCCATGCCTAAAATACCGGATTCTCTAAAATCCCAGCTTAAACCAGATGGTCTTCTCCTCGCCCCGGTAGGCCAATACTTCCAAAAGCTAATCCTCTACTCCAAATCAAACGACAGCTACAAAGAGCTTTTGGATGTTGTTTTCGTGCCGATAGTTGGAAAGGATGGGTTTAAATTTTAAGCCTCGGGCGTGGATCGAACCCGAACCGCGGAGGGGGAACACCCCCTCCCCAGTTTGAGGCTCCTCCTGACCCTCCCAAACCAGATATTCCGCAAACTTTTCTATATTTTAAGCCTCGGGCGTGGATCGAACACGCGACCTCTTGCTTTTGAGAGCCTCCTATGATCGTAGGCCTTTTTCCAAGGCTTTACCAAGCAAGCGCTCTACCACTGAGCTACCGAGGCGTCTGTAGACGCCGAGGGACTTAAACGGATTTCCGTTTAAGCTGACCGAGGCACAAGTTTTTTAACTCTACCAAGAACATTTTTTATTCTTTTCCAATGCCCCCCTTCCCAGTAAACCTGCCCGCACCTTTTGCACACCCAAAACTCATCAATGCTTTCAAGAACTTTTTTAGGAACCCTGTGCTTAACCTCTTCCTTATCAGCTTTTTTCAGCTCGCCGTTGCAAAGCGCGCATCTTGTTTCCCTTACCCTCAAACTCAACCTAAAATGCTTCACCACATCAGCCATTTTTTCGTAGAATGTTCTTCCCTTAACGACATATATTTTTGCTTCTTTGCTCCTCATTTTTTCGTCTCGGGTAAGGATTATTCTTTTTTCTTTTACAGCCCTCATGATAATTTCCTCATCTTCTACTTTTTTTACATAAGAAGCATCGTATCCAAGAATGCGGAGCCATCTCGCAACATCGCCCAGCATCTCATCGACGAGGAATTTTGGCATAAATATAGTTACAAAAAGAGAATATAAAAAACTAACCCAAAATAATTTTCACAAAAACATCATCGGGAACTTTTATCCTGAGAATCTGCCTCAAATTCTTTTCATCTCCTTCTATTTCAATTATCCTCCGGCTTATTCTTTTCTCCCATCGCTCGTATGTGTCCGAACCGTCCCCGCATGGAGTTCTTCGCGTAGCGATGAGAAGCTTTTTTCTTGGCATAGGTATAGGGCCCTTTATTTTCATATCAAGTGTTTTTGCGATCTGCTTTATCTGCTCTATTACATAGTTTATGCTTTCAGTTTTTTCAGCTTCCAATCGAATCCGGGCCTTTGCTCTCACCATTTATTTTCACCATCAAAAAACAAAACAATAAAAAATAGGAAGATTACACCGCCTTAGGCTTGACATCAAGCACTACGCCTGCCGCAACGGTTTGGCCCATGTCCCTGATCGCAAACCTTCCGAGCGGCGGGAAGTCCTGGAATTTTTCCACAACTATCGGCTTCACGGGCTTTATCTTCACAACTCCGACATCGCCTGTTTTCAGGAAATCCGGCTTGCCGGCGCTCTGGCCTGTTTTCGGGTCCTTCTTTTCCACAAGCTCCACAACCTTTCCTGCAAACTGTGCCGTGTGGATATGGAAGACCGGCGTATATCCAACCGTTATCGCAGTTGGGTGGTTCAGTACAACGATCTGCGCCGTGAACTCCTCTGCGACTTTCGGCGGGTTGTCCGGATGCCCTATCACATCCCCTCTGTTGATATCTTTTCTTTCCACTCCCTTGACGTTGAACCCAATATTGTCCCCCGGGACTGCTTCAGTAACTTCCTGGTGATGCATTTCTATTCTCTTCACCTCTCCCTTCGCGCCCGAAGGCATGAACACAACATTGTCTCCTGCTTTGAGCTTTCCTGTTTCCACCCTTCCCACAGGAACGGTTCCATGCCCGGTGATCGTGAACACATCCTGTATCGGCACCCTCAGCGGTTTGTCTATCGGTTTCGGAGGAACCTTCAATGTATCCAGGGTTTCAAAAAGCGTCGGCCCCTTGTAATAAGGTGTTTTTTCGCTCCTTTTTACAAGGTTGTCTCCGTAGTATGCAGACGCCGGAATTATCTGCACCCCCTCCACCTTGTATCCTATCCCCTTCAGGAGATTTGAAACATCATTCTTTACTTTCATATAATCGCTTTCTTTGTAATCCACAGCATCCATCTTTGAAAGAAGGACGATCAGCTGGTCTATTCCAAGAACTTTTGCGAGGAAGGCATGCTCCTTTGTCTGCGCCTGAACCCCGTCCTTTGCCGAAACAACAAGAACAGCTGCATCTGCCTGGCTCGCGCCCGTAATCATATTCTTAACAAAGTCCCTGTGCCCCGGCGCATCTATGATCGTGAAGTGGTATTTTGGCGTTTCGAACTCCTGGTGGCTGACATCTATCGTTAAACCTCTTTCCCTTTCCTCCTTCATAGTGTCCATTACATAAGCAAATTCAAAGGTCGGTTTTCCGAGCTTTTCAGCCTCTTCCTTCAGCTTTCTTATTACATTATCCGGGACCTTGCCAGTCTCGTAAAGCACTCTTCCCACTGTCGTTGACTTTCCCGCGTCAACGTGTCCTATAAAGACAATGTTTAGATGCTCTTTTTTTGCCATACTTTCACCCCTAAATATTTTGTTCAAAATCTATAAGGTTATACACATATCCTTTTTTAAATGTTTTCCTGTTTTCCCCCGAACATGTGGTGAGGTGGTAGGCACTAGGCTCCACCCCACCCCCCATTTATTCCCTAAAGGGAGAAAGCAAATATTAGGAAATGTTTTTATAACTTTTGCCCCCCCAATTTTTTATGAAGAAAGTTTTCCTGCCCTTTTTTATCTTTCTCCTCTTTTTCCTTGCATGCGTGCAGAAGGAAGGCATCCAGCCCGTCGCTGAAGGGATAGCAAACATCACATTCGAAACCTATCCGCCCGATGATGATTTTTGGAGGGAGCAGGCGGTCTACAACAATGATTTCCGGATATGCGGGAAAATTAGCGAGGAGAACAGGTCCGAATGCTATGCTCTTTTTGCGTACGAAGATTTGGACGCGTGCATTCTCCTCCCCGCCCAGCAGGAGGATGAATGCCTTTTCGCCCATGCAAAAAACCTCTACAAGTGGGAGCTCTGCTTGGCGATACGGAACGAAACGCTCAGAAGAATGTGCGATGAGCTGGTCGGGCCGTGTTCAAATCTCTACGGGGCTGAAAGGACAAGATGCCTTGCGTTTTATTACAAAGATTCCTCTTACTGCGCTGATGAAAATTGTTTGTTCGATTATGCCATATCCTTCAGCGACCCTTCGCTCTGCAGTTCCCTCTCCAGGCCGGACCTGAGAGCCGCCTGCAAAACCTACCTTCTGAACCAGGATTACTGCAGAGAGGCTGAGGCGAACAACGCGGATTTCTGTTATTATTTTGTTGCGACCCGCAAAAACCAAACCGACCTGTGCGCAAAAATAAATTCAAACTACTACCGGCAGGAGTGCGCGGTATACAAAGCAGTGCGCGAAGGAAACCCATCCGCCTGCAATCTTCTCGAATACAACACCGCGTACTACAGCTGCCTCAGGGAGTATGCGATGCAGACGAATGATATAACCGGATGCCTGCACATAGACCGCCGCGCGCCTTCTTACAACGGATGCCTGTACGCTCTTGCTGAGAAATACCGCAACCCCTCCTACTGTGTTTATATTACGGATTCAAATCTTAAAACAAACTGCTTCCCGATGACTATGGGGGTGGAGAAAATCACCTACGCGCTTTCTGATTGCATGAAGATAGACCACGCTGTATGGAAAGAAAAGTGCATACTGAGAATTGCCGAGAGGGATAAGAACCCAGAGCTGTGCAAATATTTAACATACTATTATGTGCATTGCATCGCGCTGGTTTCCGGCTAGCCAGGGGGAGCTTTATCTTTATGGAGCATCAGAATAAGCGGGGAGGGATATGTTTTTCATTCCCCTTCTTCTTCAAATTCAAGTTTTTCAAAATAGCTTAGCGGATACTTAAACTCGCTGTAGTCTTTTATCGTTCCGTTCTTCACCATCATCTCTCTTGTGAGCAGCCAGAAAAATATCCCAAGCGATTTCCTTCCCTTGTTGTTTATGGGGATTATAAAATCCACGAATTCGGTTGTGTTGTCCGTATCAACCAGGCCAATCGCCGGTATGTTCATCATCCCCGCCTCCCTTAGCGCTTCTCTCTCACCCTTCGGGTCGCACACAACGATTATTTTCGGCTCCCTGAAGCTCTGCGAATTTATATTGGTAAAAGTTCCGGGATGAAAACGCTTTGTGACCACGTCAAATCCAACAAGCTCCTTTGCTTTCAGCGCCGCATTTCCGGAATATGTTCTTGTTGCGACGATGGTTATCTCCTCCGGCTTGTAGTTCTTCAGAAGATTGAACGCAAGCCCCAGCCTCTTGTCGATCATCTTCAGATCTATTATGTATATTCCATCCTTTCTTTTTTTGAAAACAAATCTCTTCATATCCCCCGTCCTTACCTTTGTGCCTATGTGCACGCCCGCTTCAAGATACTTATCCGGGCTTACCAGCATTCCGTCCTCTTCAGCCATTTTATCCTCCTCTATGTTTGGGGCCGCCGAGATTTGAATTTCCGTGCTTTGTTAAGCATCTCGGATAACAGGCACCCCAAGCCTGCAGGATACCAGGTTACCTCACGGCCCCTCCAGCATTACATCTTTCTGTATCTTATTACCTCATCCTCCAGCTCCACATGAGTTACGAACATCCTTCTGCAGCAGTACCTGCTTACCCCAAGCTCGTCCATCGCTTCCTTGGGGTTTTTTCCCTCTCCTACAAGTTTTTTGTACTGTTCGTAAAGATGACCTATCACCTTTCCGCATGTGAAACATCTCACCGGAAATTCCATCCCCTCACCTGTATGATTTCTGATACCTTGCCCTTGCCTTGGGCCCCTTGTACTTCTTCGGCTCCACTTTTCTCACATCGTCAACTACAAGATGCTTGTCCAGTTCAAAATATTTCTCCTTAAGCTTCTCGTCCTCAAAATACTCCACCAGACCCTTTGCTATCGCGGTTCTCGCCGCCTGCATTTGGCCCATCGCCCCCCCGCCCTTCACGCTTACATGTACATCAACCTTCGCTGCCCTTTCTCCTATGAGCGCAAATGGCTCCATCAGTATTTCCTTTATATACTTATTATCTATCGCATTTATATCAAGCTTATTTATCCTTATCCTCCCCTTCCCCTCGCTGACCACTGCCCTCGCAACCGCGGTTTTTCTCGTCCCCCTTTTTATAACTGCTCTTATCGCCCTTGCCTTCCTTTTTTTGGGCTTCTGCTCCGCATGTTTTCCTTCTGCATGCTTTTTCTTCTTCTCATGCGCTTCCTTCGCAGGTTTTTCAGCCATGCTGCTCCCTCCATCCCAGCTGGGCGCACAGTTCGCCCACCGTTGTCCTCTTCATGAGCTCCTTTGCTTCTATTCTTTCAGTTTTTTCAAAGTTCTTCGGATTGCCAATATAAACGCGAAGTTTTTTGAATGCGTTCCTCCCCTTCGCCTTTTTCCTTGGGAGCATTCCCCTTATAATTCTTCTTACAAGAAAGTCCGGCCTCTTTGGCCATTTCGGGCTTTTCTCTGGGTTCTGCTTGCTCTTCAGCCTCCTCCTAACCCTGTACCTTTCAACTATCTGGTTTTTGTTTCCTGAAATTAATATTTTTTCAGCGTTTATTACATGAACCTCCTCGCCGTTTATGAGATGCTTTGCAACCCTTGCAGCCAGCCTTCCCATCACAGCCCCGTCTCCGTCAAAAACCAACATTTTTCCACCAACCTAGGTAAGGATTGTTGCATCCTTCGCCTCCTTGTTCTTTTTGTAGTACTCCTCGATCTCCATGTACTTCGCCCCCGCTTCTTTCATCATTCTTTTAGCGCTCTCGCTGAAACTGAACGCAACAACATTAACTTTTTTTGTAAGCTTTCCGTCTCCCAAAACCTTTCCGGGCACAACGACTGTGTCCCCTTCCTTCGCAAGCTTCTCTATTTTCCTCAGATTTACCTCAATCCTTCTTCTTTTTGGCTTTGCAAGGAGCTCAGCAACCCTTTTCCAGAATGGCTTCTGCTCCTTTCTCAGCGCATCAAGTACCGCAAGCAGTCTCTCGTTTTCAGCGTTCGTTTTTATCTTCATTCTTTCCGCCTCCTTTACTTCTGGCTCGCCCCCTCTTCGGGAACTCAAAGGAGATTTTTTCTTTTGGTGGAAAAGGTTTTTATAGTTTTGTTTTTTGCTGCTCCCCAATCGGCCTCACGCTTTTCCCATCCCATCCTCTTTCTTTTAGTTTTCTCACAATTTCTCTATATTTCTCTTTTTCCTCTCTAAACCCGCCTTCCAACTTTTTCATGAACCTTTCCTCTCCTTCGATCTCAACATACTTTTCATTGTTTATATAAATCAATCCGCCTTCATACCTTCCGTTTAGATAAAAAAGAACAAGCATTCCGGTTTTGTCGCTGTCGATTTCTTCCTTGCAATCGCTTTTTTACTCGGAAACTCCTGCATTTCTAAAACAATCTTTCTAATATCAATTCCATCCAGCTTGCCCATGTGTATTGTTGTGTTTGCAAATGTTTTAAAATGATATGCTTACAATACCCTCCCCTTTCCATCAACAAAAACTTCTCTCTCAAACCTCAGCCCGTACCTTCCCAAATAATAAACAGCAGGCTCAAGCGCCAGAACGGTTCTGGAAATTCTATCCTTTGATTTTTCCTTCAGCCTCGGGAATTCATGCACCTCCAAACCTATCCCATGGCCGATAGAATGGGGCATCTTTTTTATTTTCATCTTCTCAAAAACAGCGAGATGAAGTTTATGCACATCGTTTCCGGTTTCGCATTCTTTTAGCCCATCCACAATTTCGTAGAATGCATTCTCCAGCCTCTCGTACTCTCTTTTTGCTTTTTTATTCCCAAAAAAGAAAACCTGGGATATATCAGAGCAGTAATGCTTATACCTTACTCCAAAATCAATAAGCAAAACTTCTCTCAGTTTTTTCTCCCCGACCCTTGCGTGCGGGATGGCTGAGTTTTCATCTACTGCTACTATCGGCTCAAAGGCCCACTCAACCCCTCTCTCAAGCGCCTTTATCTTCAGCATCCTATCTATTTCCTTCTCTTTCATCCCTACCCTCGCTTCTCCCCCAACCTCAAAGACAATCTCCTTCGCGATTCTGATGGCTTTTTTTATTTTTGCGACCTCATCCGGCTTTTTCTTCGCGCGCATTCTGAAAAGCTCCTCGCTTATGTCCTCAACCTTCTTCGCCATTTTCTTTATTTTTATATACTTGGAAGCATTCATGTTTTTCGCATCAACTTCAACATTCTTTCCCTTAACAATTTTTTCAAACACTTCCCAGCTGAACTTTTTCTTTTTCTCGCTCAACCTATCGTAAAATACTTCTTTTTTACCATTCTTATACAACACAAGAACCCCAGGCACCTCGTTTTTGGTTATGTAATAATAATTCGGATTGAATTTTTCAAGGGAGGAAATTATCTTCATAAAAGAAGAACGAAGGAAAAGGATTTAAAATATTTTGCTGAAACTACTGCATGCGACCCTCCCGGTTTGAAACGATAACAGCAGTACTTACGCTTCTGCTTATTCTCCTCGTAGCGCTTGATTTTTTTTACACCATGCCCGAATGGGTAAAGAGCGCGATCGCGGTTCTCACCCTCATTCTTCTCGTGGATTTGGCCATAAAGTTCTACCGCGCACCGAGCAAGGTATTGTTTTTTAAATCAAACATCATTGAAATAATCGCGCTCCTTCCCTTCCTTGAGGAGCTCAGGCTTCTCAGGATTGAGGGCGTCGCATCCGCAAAAATCATAAGGCCCGCGCTGAATATGCTCAGCGGGTTTTTCAAAATACTCGGTGAGTAGTATGAGGATCGTAGTAGACCCTGAGGTTTTTTCCCAAGATTTTATGCCACCGGCAATCCTCCATAGAGAAACCCAGATGAATTCCCTCAAACTCCTTTTTTCCAGAGGAACAGCCAACGCGCTTCTCTACGGCCCTCCGGGGACCGGAAAAACAACGGTTGCAAAATACACTGCCGAAGAGCTTTCAAAAGTAAAAAAACTATCAAAACTCTATATAAACTGCTGGCACCTTTCCACAAAATCCGCGATATTCAACTACATAAATGTGCAGTTTGGGATACTCGTTCCAAGGAGAGGGGTGAGCAGGGAGGAGCAGTTCGAATCCTTCATCCAGCAGTTCCCAAAAAACGCTAATGCACTGTTCATCCTTGATGAGGTTGATGCGCTTAAGGACGGAACGCTCTACGATATGCTCAGGTTGAAGGAGGTTTATTCATTCAAAGCGAGCGTTGTTGCGATCACAAACGTTCCGAACTTTCTCGCCAGATTGGATGCAAGGGCAAGAAGCTCCTTTTCTTCGGCAGTAGAATTCCCCCCCTACAAGCCAAACGAGCTGAAGGACATATTAAGGGAGAGGGCGATTCCAGGGCTTATGCCCGGCGCATGGAGCGAGGATGTGATAGCAAAATGCGCCGGCTTCGCCGCAAAATACGGGGATGCAAGGATGGGCATTTCATTGCTGTACAATTCTGCGCTTGTTGCAGAGCAAGAGGAGGAAAAAATAAAGGTTGAGCATGTTGAAAAGGCGAAAAAACAAACGCTCATCCATCTCGTGGAAGCGGAAAAACAACAGCTCGGAGAAAACGAGAAAAAAGTTCTGAATCTTATAGAAGGCGCCGGCGCCATCTCGGTTTCAGAGCTTTACCATAAAGTAAAAGGGCTCAGCGAGAGAACAGTCAGGGAAATTCTGGACCTGCTTGAGGTGAAGGGGTTTATAGTTGTTGAGAATGTGGAGAACAAAAGAATTGCAAGAGTGAAGTTCAAAGTCTAGGAAACTATTTTAAACCCTTCCATGCAGAAATTCCACCAATGGGATCAGGAATAAAAGTGGGAGAGGTAATGAGAAAAAACGTAGTGACCACAGGCGTGGGGAACACAGTTACCGAAGCAGCCTCTCTTATGAAAAGATATAATGTTGGCTCCGTTATCGCCTTGGATGATGGGAAAGCGGTCGGCATCCTTACTGAAAGGGACATAGTGAGGAATGTGGTTGCAGAGTCCAAAAACCCCGCGGAAGTAAAAATCAGCGAAGTGATGTCAAGGCCTTTGAGGGTGATTACGCCCGAGATTGCGCTGGAAGACGCCGCCAAGCTTATGAAAAAGTTCGGGGTGAGAAGGCTTCCCATCATAAAGGAGAACGGAGAACTGGTCGGCATAATAACCGAGAACGACATAATGAAGCTTTTCCCATCGGTTGTTGACCTGATAGAGGAAAAGGCTGCGATCGAAAGACCATAATGCTCACTGCGCGCGGATGGCGCCGCGAAAAGCATGAACGTCCCGCCAACCCCGCGCAGCACACTTTCCTGCTTATTCTGGTTCCATGGAAGAAAGGGTATGAGAATCGAGGTAAAAGTGATACCCAACGCGAAGCGGTTTGCAGTTAAGTTAGAGCAAAACATACTCAAGGTTTGGCTTGAATGCAAACCAGAGAAGGGAAAAGCGAACAGGGAGCTTGTTGAAAAGCTCGGCGAAATATTCGGAAGCGCCGCGCTTGTTTCAGGACAAAAATCCAGGAGAAAGTTTGTTGAGGTTGAGGGAAGTGAGGAATACATACGAGGAAAAATCAAGGGCCTTGAAAGCGCTGGAC
Source organism: Microcaldota archaeon (assembly GCA_964467175.1). Lineage (GTDB taxonomy): Archaea > Micrarchaeota > Micrarchaeia > Anstonellales > J096 > JAWAFD01. Next base: position 20,740 of record CAYXNY010000047.1, read on the forward strand.
AACATTCTTGAAAGCCTCAGGAACGGGGTTGTGCTTGTCGAGGGCGAGAAGGACGCTGCGTCGCTTGCAGAGTGGGGCATAGATGCAGTTCCGGTTTCCGGAAGAGAGCTCTCCGGCATACCTGCCGAGGGAGAGGTGTTCATTCTCACCGACCTTGATGAAGCCGGAAACGAGCTTGCGAAAATGCTTGAATGCGAATTCAGCCCTAGGAGGAGCGTGAAAAAAGTGGATTCCTCAACAAGAAAGAAACTGGGTGGCTTGCTGAAGCTCGTGCATTTCGAGAATTTTTCCGAAAAACTTGAAAAAACAAAAAAAGAATTGGAGGTGTAAGTATGTCGAAAATATACATAGACACTGTGAAGTATTTGGTGTATGCAAACTTTGAGGTGGACGGAATGGTTGACAAGCCGGATGTGGTCGGAGCGATATTCGGCCAGACCGAGGGTTTGCTTGGAGAGGAGCTGGATTTGAGGGATTTGCAGAAAAATGGAAGGATAGGAAGGATAGAAGTTGATTTGACGGTGCAGAAGGGAAAAACATACGGCGTGATAAAAATTCCCTCAAGCTTGGACATGGTTGAAACATCCATAATCGCAGCCGCGCTTGAGACCGTTGACAGGGTCGGACCCTGCGACGCGAAGATAACCTCCTCAAAAGTGGAGGACACGAGGAACGAGAAGAGAAGGAAAATAATAGAAAGGGCGAAGACGCTGCTGAAAAACCTTCTTACAACAGAAATTCCGGAGAGCAGGGAGATAAGCGACATGGTTAGGATGGAAGTGAAAACAGCAGAGATAACCCCATACGGACCCGAATCCCTGCCCGCAGGGCCGGCGATAGCCACATCGGATTCGATAATACTTGTGGAAGGAAGGGCGGATGTGATAAACATGCTGAGAAACGATATACCGAACGTGATAGCGATAGGCGGCGCAAAGGTTCCGAAAACCATTGTGGAGCTTTCCAAGAAAAAGGAGGTCACGGTTTTTCTGGATGGAGACCGCGGAGGCGACATAATATTGAACGAGCTGCTGGATGCAGATGTGGAAATTGATTTCATCGCCAGGGCTCCTGTTGGAAGGGAGGTTGAAGAGCTCACAAGGAAGGAGATAATCAAATGCCTCCGCAACAAGGTTCCTTCAGAGCAGGAGGGGGGAGCACCGTCCCCTGCGAAGCCGTACAGGAGGGAGCAGGTTGCATTCAGGCAGGAAGAGAGGGCGCCGATAAGGGAACGGATTGAAGTAAAAGAAATGCCTCCCCGAGAGGAGAAGAGGGTTGAGGAGAAGAAAAAGGAGGAGAGGCCGAAAAAGCCCATGCGCACGCCCGCCGAAAAGGACATGAGTTTTCTCAGAGAGGAGCTCAACGCGCTTGCAGACAGTTTAAAAGCAAGGTTCTATGATGAGGACCTCGCCCTTATTTCAGAAGTTCCGGTCAGAGACCTGATAAAAATCCTTACAGAATCAGAGGAGGTTTTTGGGGTTGCTTTTGACGGAATAATAACCCAGAGGCTTGCAGACCTTGCCTCTGAAAAAGGGGTGCGGGTTCTTGCGGGCCTTAAGCTGGGGAATGTAAACAAAAAACCGGAGAACCTTGAGATACTGGTATCCAAATGAGAGTATACATAGAAACGTATGGGTGCACCCTTAACCAGGCGGAAAGCGACATGATCGCCGGTCTCCTTAAGGCCGGTGGTTTTTCCCTAGTTTCCAGCGAGCGCGAATCGGATGTTGTTCTGCTGAACACCTGCACAGTGAAGCTTTCTACAGAAAATAAAATTCTCGCGAGAATAAAAAAAATAAAAAAACCACTTGTTGTTGCCGGCTGCCTTTGGGTTTTAAAGGAAAAAATAAGGCGCGCAAACAGAAGAACATTCATCCTTTCTCCCTCCTCTCTTCCGCTTGTTGCTGATGCTGTTAGGAATGCGCACGCGAAAAAATGGGGCGATTGCTCTGTTTATGCCGAAAGCAAGAATTTTCTCCCGCGCCAATACACCGCGCCGATTTGCAGAGTAGCCGTGCAGGAGGGGTGCGTCGGAAACTGCACCTTCTGCCAGACAAAACTAGCCAGGCCCAAGCTCGTGAGTTTTGATGAGGAATGGATAGTCAATCAGATAAGAACCGGAGTAAAAAAAGGCGCAAAAGAAATTCAGATTACCGGAATGGATGCAGGCGCGTATGGTTTGGAAAGGAATACGAATTTGGCAAAACTCTTGAAAAAGGCAGTTGGAATAAAGGGCAGTTTCTTGATACGCATCGGCATGCTCAACCCCCAGCATGCCAAGCGGATGCTTCCGGAGCTTATAGAAATTTACAAAAATAAAAAGCTCTTCAAGTTTCTGCACGCGCCGGTGCAGACGGGAAGCGAAAAGGTTTGCAGGGACATGAGGCGGGGGCATACTGTAAAAGATTTTGATTATATTGTGCGCGCCTTCAGAAAAGAGATTCCCGATGTTTCTATTGCAACGGATATTATTGTCGGTTATCCGACAGAAACCAAGGAGGATTTTGAAAAAACAGCCGCGCTTCTCAAAAAAATCCAGCCGGATGTTGTGAACATTTCAAAATTCACTCCCCGCGAGAAAACAGAAGCCGAAAAACTGGACCAGCTGCCGACAGAAATAATAAAAGAAAGAAGCATTTTCCTTTCCCGCTTTGTTAGGACTCTTCTATGGGAAAAAAATCAGAAATTTGTTGGAAAGCAAATGAAAGTTCTGATTACAGAAAATTTTGGGGATGGCGTGAAGGGAAGAACAACAAACTACAAGCAGGTTTTTTTAAAGCAGAAGCTTCCGCTTGGAAAAATTGTTGATGCGAAAATTGAGCATGCAACAAGCACAACGCTTTTCGCTCATCTGTAAAGATATACATCAATGATTACCGGCACTTCCTCCCCGCTTCTCAGGATTCCGGTTCCGACCCTTGTTATCTTCACGATTTTTTCAGTTTTCTTCATCAGAGGGTTTATCCCGGCTTCCCATCTCTGCGCGCCTGCGTACCCAACCCTTATCTCTATATAAACATCATACGGGGTGTTGTAGACCTCCTTCAACTTGGGGGAAGCAAAGCTTAACATATCCGGCCTCACTCTTTTGTCACTCCATGACATGCCTATTCCTCCGCGCGAAATGTCCGGAGTAAAAACAGCGTTGCTTATCCTTATCGCCTCCTTTTCCATGAACCCCTGCTCCTCAGCCAGGCTTGATTTCAGCGCGTTCCAGTAGCTGAAAAAAGCCAGCACCGTCATCAAAAATATTATGGTCGCAACCATCGCATCAAAACTGAAATACTGCCCTTTCAGCATTCCTGCCACAGCACCACCGCTTTCCCATCATTCATTATCAGGAGGTCTTTGTTCACATCTATCACATACAGTCCCTGCTCGGTAGATATGCAGCCGCTTTTCACCATCGCTCCGCTGTAAGTCGGATAGGGGTAGGTTGTATTTCTTCCGTCCAGAACAGTTAGGCGAACGGTACCTTCTCCCACTTCCACTCTGTACGGAATTCCGTTTATGTCGCTTCCGAGGTTCATTCCGTAGCTGAACCCCTCTTCTCCGCTTCCGACAAGCGCGATTACATTCGCAATCCTCATTACTTTTTCCCTTGCAACCGCCGCGTTCCTTCCTTCAAGCTCTATCCTCTCAACCAAACCTACTCCAACAGAGATTACCATGAGTGCAAGCAGGAAAATTGCCGAATAAGCAAAAAACTCCATAGCTATCTGTCCCTTAGCCACTTTCCTTCACCCCCATAAGCAGAACATACCCGTACTGTCCGAGCAATTTTCTCTCGCACTTTATCTCTATCGGAACCACTCCTCTCCTCGTGCTCCTGAAGTTCTGCCCGTAGTTTAGAAGAACGACTGTTGTATTCGTATCTGAAAGAAGCAACGGATAAGAGTACTCATCGTCCCTTATCTTCAAAACCGCTTCGTTTTTGTTTATTTCAATATACTCAACGTTGTTGGGAATTTTCACCACGAGCGTTTTCTTCGCCGGGCAGGTCGCATAAACTTCGTTCACGCTTTCCCCAAGCTTTTTTGCAACCGCCCTCGCCTGCATCTCCTCCATATTCTCCAATTTTACGGAAGAGTAGCTGAGCATCAAAAAAACCACTGGGATTGTGAGCGCGAGAAAAATACCCACGGTTATGAGAAGCTCAATAGACGCCTGTCCCTTCATACTCATCCTTCTCCTCCTCCTGCCTCAAATTTCCTCTCCTTTTCGCACGCAGCCCTTCCATCGTTGCACGCTATTTCATCCATGTTATAATCGCTCAAGCTCTGTTCGGTTAGGGCGAAGTTCCCCAAAAAGTTCAGTTCAGAGCACATCTCAAAGCTCTTGCACCCCGGCATTCCCCTTACCTTTATTCCATCCATCCCGCTCACAAACTCCCAATCGATCCTGCTCCAGTTCCTTCCTTTAGAAAACTCGTCCCCTCCAAAGGCCTTTCCAACAACAAACCCTTCTATTCCATACTCGCTCGTTCTGTTCTCAGAGTTTTCCAAAAACCTCTGCAAGAACGAAGGGGCTTCCTCGGGCGCCCAGAAATAATACGCGCATATCACCTCGTCCCGCAGCATTTCAATATCATAAACAAACCCATCGTTATGTTCATTGACTTTCTCTTCCCCGCCGCTATCCTCCACCTCCTCGGGCGTGTGCTCGTTCACAAAAAGAACAGCAGGCTTTCCCTCTCCATCCGTATCCGCCATCCCCATGCTGAAATACGGTGCAACTGCAAACGGTTTTTCTGTTTTTATGTATTCCGAGCTTATCTCTGCCTTGCATCCTTTCTTAGGATCGTAAAAAACTGCATTAAAAACATTCAGCTCATTTTGTTTATTTGGGCAGCCGCTACTGATAGTATCAACGCTGTTGGTCAAAATATACGCTCCAAACTCTTCCAATATCCCCTCATCCTCAAGAACCTCAAAATCGCTGTAATCCCCAACCGCGATATATTTCCATCTCTCGGTTTCATTCGTGGCGTTTGCTTTTCTTGCGCTCACGAGCGGGCCATAGAACCATCCCTGCCCATGCGTAGCATAAGTTATTATTTTCGCCTTTTGAGGGGCATAGGGCGCAAACCATATCTGCCTGCTCGCATTCTCAAAATCGTGTTTTCTCAACCATCTCAAAACCATCGGGTCTTCCATTCCCTCTATCTCAAGCGTCCTGTTTATTCTGTAAATTTTATCCAGCCTTGCTCCTTTTCCTGAAACATTCAGCAAAATAACGACATCAACATTGACCTTGTTGTATTCTTTTTGATAGATGTTTACTTCTGAAACATTGAAGGTCTCAAGTTGCATTCCGGTTTTTTCCAAGCTTTCCTTCAGTTTTGAGCTCAGCCCATTGAAAGTATAATCTGCCTTTTCCTCCTCTCCATAAACAAGCGGGCTTCCTGCGAAATGCTCTCTTTTTGACTCACCGCTCTGGACGAGCTCCCTAAACGCCCCCTTAAAATGCTCCAGCTCCTCCTCCTTCCCGGCCTTTAATGGCTCTTCCGCGGTATGATTTATCATTTTGTATATTGCATAATAAGAGTATATATCTACGATCTCGTTCATTGTTTCATTGCTCAATTCCGCAAGAACGATATCATACGTAGCTATTTTTATCGTTTCCTCGTACCCCTTTCCGCCTTCTCCTATCGCCCTTGTATATGCCTGAAGTGACATGGCCACATAAACCAAAAGAATGAAAACCCCAAGCACAAAAAAGAAACCCTTTTTCATATGAACACCGTAAGCTTCACTCTTGATGTATAAACTTTACCGGGGTTGTAGGTTGATGGGAGTGGCTCGCATGGAACCATCGTTCCTTTGCATGTTTTATACCTGTACCAGTTCTCCCCATTATTCCGCGGCTCCTCTGCGCCCACAACAACAGCGACAGAGCTCGCCTTCACCTTCCTGTACTCCCCTCTGCTCGCAATTACCTTTCCATCCACTTCGAGCTCGTATCCATACTGCGCAGGAATAAGGGAATCTACTATTTCCGTATTTCCCTCTTCCTTCACTATCGCATCCAGGTAGCTGTTTCCCAAAGCAGTGTCCGTGGTTATGAGCGTTCTCAGCGTGTCCGTTGCCAGCGCCTTGCACTGGTATAAAACCGGATAGTAGGCAGTCGGGATGGAGTAAAAATAGATAAGAAGGTTTATTGCCAATGTTGCTATTGTCAGTGCCACAAAAGCATCAAGAGAATAAACAAACGCCTTCTTCATCATTAGAATTTTATGAAAAAACATTTAAAAGGTTGCTTAGCGCTTATTTCAGCTCAATCGTGATTTTCTTTTTAGCAATTTCGTTTATTCCATCCAAAAAACTTTTCCCGAAAAGCCCTCCTCCGTATTTGCTCGGAAATGGTATTTCGCAGACGGGCACATCTTCCTCATACTCAATCCCGCCCATCTCCGCGGCTTTCCTAAGGGCATCCTCCTTGCTCCCCAGCTCATCAACCAGTCCATAACTGTACGCCTGCCTCCCGCTCATAACCCTCCCATCAAAAATTTCGTCCATCCTTTCCTTGTCTAGCTTCTTCCCTCTGTTCTTTACAACAACACCCTTAAATTCCTCAAAAGTTTCATTTATTATGCTCTCCAAAATCTCCCTTTCCTTCTCGGTCAAAGGCCTTTCAACACTTCCGATATCCTTATACTCGCCGCTTTTTATAGTAGTGAAATTTACCCCGATCATATCAAAAAGCTCGGAAAATTCAGCCACGGTTGCGACCACCCCTATGCTTCCCGTTAATGTGTTCGGGTCTGCTATTATGTAATCCGCACCTGAAGCTACATAGTACCCTCCGCTTGCGGCAACCTCCCTCAAATACGCAACCTTTGGTTTTTTGAGCCCCTCAACAGCCGAGTATATTTCTCTGCTTCCTACAACGCTCCCGCCCGGGCTGTTTATTACAATAACAACCGCTCCTATATCATCCCTTTTGTTGAGCTGCTTTATAGTTTTCGCAATTTCCTCTGAGCCCGGCTTCCCAAGCGAAAAGAGTCCAGATTCCTCGCCTTCAACAGTGATCTCGCTGTCTATGCTGACTACCCCGACGCACTTTCCGAAAATTCCCTTTCCGCTGAGCTGGGCGAACACGACGAGGAGCAAAAGCAGAAGGACGAACCCCAGCCCCAGAAATCCGGTTATTATATACTTCCATCCGGTCAGATTGTTTTTTTTCATCCGCTCATCCCGTAATTGAAGATTTTAAAAGCTATAGCAATATTTATAAATCTTTCGATGCTTAAAACCCTCTCCATTACCAAAACATTTAAAAATTTTTAGGTGAGCCGATGAAAGAAAAAAAGAAAGAAAAGAAAGGAGTTACGGTTTGTCCGGAGTGCGGAAGCACCCGGTTGATAAGGGATTACGAAAAGGGAGAGTTGATATGCACGAACTGCGGTCTTATCATAGAAGAGAGCATCCACGACATGGGTCCAGAGTGGAGGGCTTTTGACTCCGAGCAGAAGAAGAAAAGGGCGAGAGGAGGAGCTCCAACCACGCTCATGCGCCCGAACAAAGGGCTGGTGACCGAAATAGACCAGTACAACCGGGACATCCGGGGCTCAAAAATAAGCCCAAAAAAGCAGGCACAGTTGAGAAGGATGAGGAAATGGCACAAGAGAATAAGCATAGCTACGAGCATGGAAAGGAATCTTGCCATTGCCCTCGCCGAACTGGACAGGGTCGCCTCCTATTTAGGTTTGCCCGACAATGTCAAGGAAAGCGCCGCTCTGCTTTACAGAAGGGCGGTTAAGGAAGAGCTGATAAGAGGAAGGCTGATTGAAAGCGTTGTTGCCGCTGTTATCTATGCGATATGCAGGGTTATGGGAATTCCGCGCACCCTTGATGAGATAAGCAGGGCGAGCGGAGTGGAGAAAAAAGAGATCGGCCGGGCTTACAGATTTTTGAAAAGCCAATTAGAAATAAAAGTTCCTCTTACAGACCCGAGCCAGTACGTCCCGAAATTCGCGGTTGCCTTGAAGCTTAGCACTGAAGTCCAGCAGGAAGCAGTGAACCTGATAAAAAAAGCGTTGAGAAAGGGGCTTATCTCAGGAAGAGGACCTACGGGTGTTGCCGCCGCCGCTCTTTATATCGCTTCGGCTTTGAAAGGAGAGAGGAGAACGCAGAAGGAAGTTGCGGATGTAGCCGGCGTTACTGAGGTAACCATCAGAAACAGGTACCGGGAGCTGAAAAAAGAGCTTAAGCTGAAAGTAAACTTGTGAGGATAAGGCTTCTTCTTTTTATTTCCACCGAACCTCCTAATTACATAAGGGGAGATAAGCCCCAGGGGGTAATACCCCACGACTTGGGGGAAACTATATGTATTCTTTATCTTCCCCCATCTCGCCATCCCCCTTTAGGTTATTCTCAAGCTTAGGGGGGCAACTGCCCCCCTGTAACACACCCCCGACTAGGGGGAACTACATCTTCTCTCATCTCCCCCTTAACACGGTGGAACAAGTGCCACCTGAGGGTTAGTATGGTTGGTGGCACCTAAGCCCTCACCCAAAAGCATAGTAAGGTTGGGTGAGGGTTGTTCCGCCGTGTTACTCGCCATCCCCCTTTATGTAATTCTCAAGCTTAGGGGGACTTCGTCCCCCTGTAACACACCCCCGACTAGGGGGAACTATATCTTTTCTTTATGCCCCCTTACTCGCCTCCTCCTAATCACATAAGGGGGTTGAAGCTAGGGGGAGATGATGAATGCATGACGTTCCCCCTGGCTTATGGGGCTGCTGGGATTTCCACCAGACAAACCTCATAGGGGGCTTCGCCCCCTCGCGGTTTTTCCTTGATTTCCCCTTCACCCCCAAAATTATTCTTCAAATGTGAGGGGGTTACGGAGGAAACCTAGAACCTAGGGGGAAACTTCCCCCCGGGTTTGGTTTTGAACCCAGATATGCAGGTTTCTTAGATTTAACTTTTTTGGATGAAACCTTTTTAGGCAACCCAAAAAAGGTTCCCTGGAGCCTGCCGTGTTGCCTGGTTGCACCACAGCCCCATATTTTTTATTTAGTATTCACCATCCATTTAAAATGCTTTTTGTTTTGTGTTTTTTTAAGTATTTTTGCTATTTTTATTTTCCGCCTGAAAAGCAACGCATTTAAAACAATATGCTCAAATCAATGCGGTGGTTGGATGGACCCGGAAGGTCTTAATCTCCCTAAGAAAATAGAGAACGGAGAGGTTGACCTGCGCTCTCTTTCTGACTCTGAAAAAATAAAAGCCGGAATATGCCCCTCGTGCAGCAGCAAGCTCATGTTTGCAGAGGGATGCAAAACCTGCTACAACTGCGGCTGGAGCGCCTGCGACGGCTAAATTGCTTTTATTATTTCCTCAAGAATTTCCTTCTCAAATCCTTTTCTTACTTTCAGGGAAGCGGCTTTCTCATGGCCGCCCCCGCTTTCCACAAAATCCGGCGCAGAGGATTTTATTTTTTCTATGATTTCATTCGCCCTTGCTTTTTTCACCGCTTCATCGGTTATCCGGAATATTATGAATTTCTCGCTGTATCCGATTACTATTGCATTCTCACCCTTCACCATATCATAAGCTATGGAGGTAATCTTTCCCCTGCTTGGGAATTCACCCATGGTTGCGACCCTATCCAAATTCAGCAGATATATACTCAGATCGTTTTTCTCCCTTTTCTTTAAGTTCGCCTTCACGCTTTCCCTCAAGCTTTCCAGCTTTTCCTTCGCCTGCCTGAGCATGGATTCGTACAGCGCGGGTTTTTCCAAAACCTCCCTGTAAAATTCCAAACTGTTTCCAAAACTTGAGTATGTTGCCAGATAGTCCAGCACAAGCGCCCTGTTCCTGTCCTCCTCTTTGAGCCCCACAAGGTCGCTCTTGTCGCCGGCGAGCGAGGCGCCGACCAAATTTGAGAAATCCGCTCCGACTGCTCTTGCGACTTCGGCCGCGATATAGCCGGCCGTATATTTGCTCGCGTTCTCTCCATCCACTTTCCATGGTGAGAGAAAATGTGCATAATTCTCAACATTTTTATCCGGCGGATGGTGGTCTATTATTATTGTTTCTATCCCATCGGCTTTCAGAAGCTCCAGCCCCTGCATGCTTTCCTCATTCGCCCCGAAATCCACCAATATTACGAGAGGCATAAAATTGTTTCTTGCAGAGTTTATATCCGCAAGCGCATCCCTTACCGAATATATGGCTGAATTGTGCTGAAACTTTTGTGCATTGAGCAAAGAGGAGAGGGCGATCCCACCAACAATTCCGTCCGCATCTCCATGGAACCTCAAAATAGCAAAGCGGTTCAGTTTTTTTGCAAGCACTATTTTCTTTGCAACCTCAAATATATCCGGCAT
>CAYXNY010000048.1:0-14990 GCA_964467175.1 Microcaldota archaeon
TTTAAATATGTTTTTATGCAGAATAGTAGTATGGCAAAGCTCAGAACCGCTCTTTTTACAGGAATCTTCACGCTTGCCTTGGCAGGAGGAAAAGCATCCGCACAGGGACAGTGGAAGTATGAAGGCACACCGCTTGAAGAAAGCCAAGCAGAACAGAATAAACCCGCAAAAAAGAAAAAAATAATAAACAAACAAGAACCGGAATATCTTGTCAGAATAGAATTCGCAAAGCCAGAAGTTCAAACAAAGGATACGGTTGTCACCATCCCTATCGAAGAAACAAAAAGGAAAGAAGTACCATTCTGGCTTGGGATTGGCTTATTGGGGTTGGGCGCGCTCGGCGTGGCCGGAGCCGGGGTTTCGGTTGTTTATAAATTGAAAAACAAAAAATTTGAACAGGGCGAGCCGGTTGCAGTATTCCCAACGAACCAGAGCGGAGAATTCCCAGAATATCTTCCGATTAAGCTTTATGTTTATTATCCGTACAAACTGAAAGCGATTGTTTCTTCTGCTCTCATCTGCGCAGGAATCGGAGGGGTTTACTTCCTCGCGAATTCTTCAGAAAAAAGAACGAAGTATGTTGAACAGGTTGCGCAGGTTGTTGTTGAGCCGGCTCCGTTCACCATACAAAAGGATTCTTCAGGCGCAAGCTTTATCATCTACACTGAAGCTGGATGGGACAGTACAATTTCATATCTTTCTGGATTAGACTTAGACACGACGAAAAAAGAGGTGAAGATTGTTTTTTCGGGAGACAGCGGTAAAATTTATGAGTTGAGGTCTATTTTACCGGAAGCAAAAATTTCCATCCAATAGGTTTTTAAATAATTGGCAACAGAAAAATAATTTCCTAACGGAATAAACGGAGTGATAGAATGGGTAAAGGAGCAAATGGAGAGTTTGCCGGAAGGAATCTCCAGAGAAAAAGGAAAAAATACAGGTGGCTGAGCAAGAGGTGGAAGGCGAGGAAGCTTAAGTTCAAGCTGAAATACGACCCCACGAGAGGCGCACCGATAGCCTCGGGCATAGTCATAGAGAAGGTCGTGCTTGAGCAAAAACAGCCCCATTCGGGCTTGATAAAATGCGTAAGGGTCCAGCTGAAAAAGAACGGAAAGATCGTCACCGCACATGCGGTTAGGGACAAAGCGATAAACTTCATAAACGAGCACGACGAGGTTTTGATTTCAGGGCTGGGAGGGAGCCAAAGGGGGCAGATGGGCTCAATTCCCGGAGTGAGGTATAAGGTGATCGCCGTTAATGGAGTGGACCTTCAGGCGCTGAGGCACGGAAAGAAGGAGAAGCCGAAGAGATGATAGAATGAAACTTTTCAATAAATGGGAGTGGAGTGGGATTGAAGTGAAGGACCCGAGCTTAAGGCAGGTCATCCAATTGAGCGAGGTGAAGGTTCCGCACACTTTCGGCAGGTTTACGAGAAAACCCCTGCAGAAGATGAAGATAAACATAGTGGAGAGATTGGTGAACAAATTCATGAGGGGCGGAACTGGCGAAAAAACAGCAGGAAAGGTCATAAGAACCCATGGAAGGCTGCAGGGAAAAAAACTACAGATGCTCAAAACCGTTGAAAGGGCTTTTGATATCGTGTATGAAAAAACAAAAGAAAATCCAATTCAGGTTCTTGTAAGGGCAATCGAGAATTCGGCGCCGAGGGAGGATGTGACGAGGGTTGCTTTCGGCGGCGTGAGCTACCAGGTTAGCGTGGATGTTTCATCAACAAGAAGGCTGGACATGGCGCTCAGAAATATTACGCTTGCCGCATTGATGAGGGCTTTCAACAGCAAAAAATCCCTTTCTGAAACGCTCGCCGATGAAATCATAAATACGGCAAAAGGGGATGTGCAGAACAGCTACGCGATGAAGAAAAGGGATGAAGTGGAAAGGATTGCAAGGAGCGCAAGGTGACCGAATGCGAAGCACGGAATATTTGAGCGAAGCTCAGGGTGATTTTTGTGGTCAGGAAAGAAGCAGTAGTTGAAGATGTCCAGAGGCTGATGGATACTCTGGAAACGGTCAGGAATGTTGCCATCGTCGCCCATGTAGACCATGGAAAGACGACGATGACGGATTCATTGGTTGCAAGGGCCGGGCTTATTTCGAAGGAGCTCGCCGGCGAGCAGAGGGTGATGGACTTCGAAGAGCTGGAGCAGGCGAGGGGAATAACGATAAAAGCGGCGAACATAAGCTTGGGGTTCAAGTATGACGGGAAAGATTATTTAATCAATTTGATAGACACGCCCGGGCATGTGGATTTCGGCGGCCATGTTACAAGAGCCATGAGGGCCGTGGACGGAGTTGTTCTTGTCATAGATGCTGTGGAGGGGGTGATGCCCCAGACGGAAACCGTACTGAGGCAGGCGATAAAGGAAAGGGCGAAGCCGGTTGTTTTCATAAACAAGGTGGACCGGCTGATTACGCAGCTCAAACTGAACTCAGCGCAGATGCAGGAAAAAATAGCCAAAATAATTGCGGGCGTGAACAAAATCATAGAACAGAATGCTCCTGATGAGTTCAAAAAACAGTGGTTTGTTTCGGTGGAAAACGGAAAGGTTGCGATAGGAAGCGCGTTCTACAAATGGGCGATAAGTTTAGCATCGATGCAGAAGCATAAAATTTCTTTCAAAGAAATATACGACCTTGTTGCTGCTGAAAAGTACAAGGAATTAATAGAAAAGGCCCCTCTTGATGAAGTTATTCTTGAGATGGTGATAAAACATCTCCCAGACCCAAAGTACGCGCAGAGATACAGGGTGCCTAGGCTATGGAGGGGTGAATTGGAAAGCGATGTTGGAAAGGCTATGCTTGAATGTAATCCGAATACAAAAACCGTTGGGGTTGTCTTTGGAGTTGTGCATGATGAGCACGCCGGAGAGGTTGCGGTTGTAAGGCTTTTTTCCGGAACTATAAAAAAGGGCGATTCTCTTTACCTTGCATCCAAGCTGAACTATATGAAGGTTCAGCAGGTTGCTGTTTACATGGGACCCGATAGGGTGAATGCGGATAAGGTCAGCGCCGGAAATATCGGGGCGCTGGTGGGGCTGAAGGATGTTTATGTAGGCGAAACCATAAGCAGCGAGCCGATTGAGCCGTTTGAAGAAATAAAACACTATTCCGAGCCGGTTGTCACGAAGAGCATAGAAGCAAAGAACAGCAAGGATTTGGGCAAGCTGATTGAAGTTTTGAGAGGGATTGCAAAGGAGGACCCCACACTAAAAGTGGAGTTAAACCAAGAAACAGGCGAGCATCTTATAAGCGGTATGGGAGAGCTCCACCTTGAAATCATAGAGTATAAGATAACAAAGGAAAAAGGGGTGGATATAGTCACTTCCCCGCCAATAGTCGTCTACAGGGAAAGCATTGAAGGGAGGGGTGACGTGATAGAAGGAAAATCCCCCAACAAGCACAACAAATTTTATATTTATGCAGAGCCCATTCCGCAGGAAATAATAGACGCAATAGATAGAGGAGAGATAAAAGAAGGAAGGGTAAAAGGAAGGGCGCAGGAAATGGTTGAAAAACTTGTTGAGCTGGGAATGGACAGGGACGAAGCAAAGGGAATATGGCATATATACAAAAAGAATATTTTTGTTGATGCTACAAAGGGCGTGCAGTATTTAAATGAAGTGCAGGAACTGGTTCTGCAGGCATTTGAGGAGGCGATCGATAAAGGGCCTCTTGCTCAAGAGAAATGCATCGGCACGAAGGTTGTGCTCACAGATGCAACTCTGCACGAAGATAATGTTCACAGAGGGCCTGCGCAGATAATCCCTGCTGTAAAAAGAGCGATATATGCTTCCATGATAAAAGGCGGAACATACTTATTGGAGCCAAAGCAGAAGGTTCTTGTCCAGACGCCGCAGGAGTACACTGCGGATGTTATGAATGCATGCAACGGAAGGAGGGGGCAGATGATTGAGATATCTCAGGAGGGAGAAACCGCAACGCTGAATTACATAATGCCTGTTGCTGAGATGTTCGGGTTCAGCAACGCATTGAGAGGAGCAACGCAGGGAAGGGCGATATGGTACCAAGAGTACGCCGGATATTTCAAGCTTCCGAAAGAGCTTACTGCAAAAATTGTGAAGCAGATAAGAGAAAGAAAGGGCCTTCCTCCGGAGCCTCCGACTGCGGAGCACTTCATGGAGCTCTAATCTTCCCTTTTTGTTTGTGTCTATTTATGGATAAAGGTTTATTAACATTTTTATCCATAAACAGCTTATGGGCCAAAGGGCGCTTGGAAGGAGAGAGGGGAAACTAATAGAAAAAACGCTAGAGTGGAGTAAATACAAAGAAAGAATGGAGGCGGTTGAAGAGCTTGAGAGAGGAAAACGGCTGCACTTTCCAGGATGGACAAAAAACTTTATCGCTGGCGCTTTTGGGATTGTTGCGCTTGGCGGACTCTCTATAGGTGCGATAAAAACAATTCCTCTTTTTATGGTAAAGCCGGCTTCTGCCCCTGCTGCCCCGGCTTATATGTATGGGCAGTTTGAAGCGGACGCAAAGGAAGAGAGAATACTAGAGCACGCGAAACTTCTCGGAACGGATGACAAAAAATTGAGCATGGAAAAGCTGCATGAAAAATATATTTATACATTCGATGAACAGGGAAAAGTTGTGCATAGAATGCCCGAGGACTATCGAACGGTTGCCTTTCTTTTCGGCGACTCCATCGCGCGGAGCATTATATCTTGGAGCAACTTTTTTGGAACAGACCCTGCAATAGTCGTTGCTATTCTCTGCGCCGAGAATGGCTCAAGTGAGGACCCGCGCATATTGAATACTGTTAGCGCAAAATTCATGAGAAACCCGCATCTTGCCGACCAAACAGTCTCAAGATCTGGCGCGCGCGGAATAGCGCAGATAAAACCATCAACAGCAGAGATAACGATAAAAAAACTAGTTGAGGAAGGAAGATGGCCTTTCCAAACAACAGACGTTAGCGGGGTGCTTTCGGACTACAACATGAGCATATTTTTATTGTGCGCGCTCATCCGTGAAATACAAACATCTGGCTATTCAGATATAAAAAACATAGCAGGCGCCTACCATTCCGGCAATAATGGATGGAGCAGAAAAAAAGCGATGGGAGAAAACGACGATGAAGTTTGGAAGCATATAAAGAAGGCGCAGTTGAGTGTGCAACAATATGAAGGGGTGCGCGGATATCTAAAAGAACCCTACTCAAAATGAATGAAATCCGTCTTCATGTAATCCTGCAAAACTTTTGGAACACTCACTCCGTCCTCCTCTTGATAGTTTTCGACAATTGCGATCAGCGTTCTCCCTACAGCAAGGCCGGAGCCGTTGAGCGTATGCACAAAATAGGGCTTTCCATCCTTTGCCCTGTACCGTATGTTCGCCCTTCTCGCCTGGAAATCCGTGCAGTTTGAGACAGAGCTTATTTCTCTGTACCTCTCCTGGCTCGGAAGCCAAACCTCAACATCGTATGTTTTTGCGGCAGCAAAGCCCATGTCTCCGGTGCAAAGGACCATTACCTTATAAGGAAGCTCAAGAAGCTGAAGAATGTTCTCTGCATCTTTAAGCATGAGCTCATGCTCTTTCCAGCTTTCCTCCGGAGCTGTTATTTTTACAAGCTCCACCTTATCAAACTGGTGCTGTCTTATCATTCCTTTTATATCCTTTCCATAAGCGCCAGCTTCTCTTCTGTAGCAGGGGGTCAGAGCCGTGTAGTATTTTGGAAGGTCTTTTTCTTCAAGAATCTCACCGGCGTGGAGGTTTGTGAGCGGAACCTCTGCAGTAGGAATCAGCCAAAGGCCGTCCCTTTCGCAGTGATAAAGCTCCTCCCCAAATTTCGGCAGCTGTCCGGTGCCGAACATTATTTCGCTCTTTACTAAATGCGGCACCCAAACTTCCCTATACCCGCGCGATGTCTGCACATCCAGCATAAAATTTGCAATCGCCCTTTCCAATTTTGCGAACGCGGAATATATTAATGTAAAGCGGTGGCCGCCGAGCTTTACCCCCCTCTCAAAATCAAAAAATGGAAGCTCCTCATGCGGTTTTACATCGTTCTTGAATTTATTCGGCTTTCCCCATTTCCTGATTTCTTTATTGTCGTTCTCGTCTTTTCCTACCGGAACGGAAGAATGGGTGATGTTTGAGATGTCAACCCATATACTGTACCTCTCCTCTTCAACCTTCCTTACCTCCTTCTCTACTCCCTCTATCATGAGCGCAAGCTCCCTGCTCTTTTTCATTTCGGCATCGGCGCTTTTTTTCTGTTTTTTCTTCTCAGAGATTTCCAGCCCGAGCGTGTTTCTTTCCCCCCTCAGCGAATCAAGCCTTCCTTTCAACTCTCTCCATTCTTTATCCAGCGCGAGAATCTTATCCACCGGGGAAGGGTCCTGGTTTCTATGCCTGAGCATCTCCTTCACTTTCTCCGGGTTTTCTCTGAGAACATTAATGTCTATCATGCGGGGATAGGAGAGGAATTGTTTAAAAAATATTGCATGCCTAACCTTCCCATGAAGGCTTTGATTCTTGCTGGCGGAGAGGGCAAGCGTCTGAGGCCGTTTACATACACCCGGCCGAAAGCGATGGTTTATGTCGCGGGAAAGCCCCTGCTTTACTGGATAATCGAGGAGCTTAAGAAAGCAGGAATCGGCGAATTTTATGTTGTTGTGCAGCACCACAAAGAAAAGATACTCGAATATTTTGAAGGACAAAAGAATGTTGTTTTTCTGGAGCAGGGAAAAGAGTACGGAACAGCAAAGGCGGTGGAGTCTGCAAAGGGAAAAATAAAGGGTGAGTTTATAGCGGTTGCCGGAGACCATCTCTTTTCCTACAAAACAGTAAAGGAATTGATGGCGAGTAAGGGAAAAAAAGCTGCTGTTCTGAAAGAGCATTTAAAAACCGAAACCTACGGCGCAGTTGTTGTTAAGGATGGAAAAATAAAGGAGGTGCACGAGAAGAGCAAAGACCCTCCTTCCAAGCTGGTTAATTTAAGCATGTACAAATTCACGGATGAAATTTTCAGCGAAATTGGGAAGATAAAAAAATCATCAAGGGGCGAATACGAGATAACGGATATTCTTCCGGGGGCAGAAGCGGTGATTACAAAGGAGTTCTGGATGGATATAACATGGCCGTGGGATATGCTGAAGGCGAATGAACTTCTGCTTGGCCAAATGCCTGAAAAAAAAGGGAGGGTGGTTAATTCAACAATAAAAGGAAAATTAGTGATGGAGGAGGGCGCGGTTGTTGAGAACAGCGTAATAGAAGGAGATGTATATCTCGGAAAGAATGTTCATATTGGACCGTTTGCGTACATACGGGGGCCAACCTCTATAGGAGACAACTGCAGCATCGGCGGCGGGACTACTGTAAAATCAAGCATCATTTTTCCAGGAACAAATGCAAAGCATCTCTCCTACATAGGAGACAGTATGATAGGCGAGAATATAAACTTCGGCTCCTCAACCCAGCTCGCAAATTTCAGGTTTGATGGAAAGGAGATTTGGGTTGAAACAGAGAAAGGAAAAATAAATTCCGGAAGGAAAAAACTAGGCGCGCTTGTTGGCGATGGCACGAAATTCGGCGTGGGGAGCATAGTAATGCCCGGCAAAATTATCGGGAACAACTGCTGGATAGGTTCTGGGGTTGTCGTGTACAGGAATATTCCTTCGAATAGGAGAATATTCGTGAAGCAGGAATGGACAGAGGAGGGGTAACATTTATCTGATTGTTGGGATAGACCCGGGGCTTTATACTGCGGTAGTTGCACTGGATTTGAAGGGGAATGTTGTTCTAAAATTCGTTGAGAGGGATGTTGGCGAAAAGAAGATCGTGAAGGTCATAAGGAAAACCGGGATCCCCTCTATAATAGCGACCGATGTTTCCCCGCCTCCGCATCTTGTTGAAAAGATTGCCGCAAGGTTCAACGCAAAGCTCTTTTCCCCTCCGCGCTCCTTGATGCAGGGGGAGAAGGACAAAATAGGAAAGGAGATTCAAGACCCCCATCTTAGGGATGCATACGCGGCAAGCGTGAAGGCTTACAGGGAGTATGCAAACAGGATGAGACAGATAGACAGGCTTGAACTCGATGAAAAAAGAAAAGACAAAATAAAACATCTGATAATTCAGGGGGTAAGGGCGGATATTGCCGTAGAAGCTGTCAGATGAAAAGGCTGATTCCGTAATAATGGTGCATCCATCTCACGGCAGCCTCCCGCCCTGCGTCATAAAGCATCTTTATTTTTGAGAAATCGTTCAGGGCAACGTTTGTTATATCATACTTATCAGCAACCCAATCCTGCAGGTAAACGATCATTATGTTTTCGTTTTCAAAATTTTTCATTTTTCTGCTGAACTCGCCCTCCATATCAACGGCCAGCGGGAGGGTAAAAAAGCTGTTTATTAAACTAACATTCAAAGGTTTGAAATCCCCGGTTGGGGTTATGAGAATTATTATATCTTTTTCCGGGTTATAGAGATTTATGGCGACTTCTATTGGCTTGTGGCTGGTGTATCCCCCATCGACAAGATACGTCAGCCCAACCTCCTTATTTTCTGTTATGTATTCGACTTTTTTTCCATTCTCGCTTATTCCATAGAGCCGTGTATTTTCCTCTGCGATTATAGGCTCAAAATTAGGAAGGCACATGCTCGCATACAATGCATCCGCAACCGGAAAGTTTTCTGTAAAACCTGCTCCGAAAACAACGGGTGCAAACCTCCTGTAAGCAAGTCCGCTACCAACATTTTCGTATATGTTTATCGCAGTTGCAACCGCATAGAAACCCGAAATGTGAGAGAAATCTCTCGTTTTTTTCGTAAGGCTTTCTTGTATATACTCTCTTATTCTCTTCCCTTTCATTATGTTTTTTAGTTTAAGCAACGCGCCGAAATCAAAATCATAGAATAAATATTCCATATGCCCATCAAGATTTTTTATCACCTCTTCATAATCATATTCAAGGGCCGCGAGCATGCCCGCAAGAGCCCCGCCGCTCGTTCCTATGTATGCGCTTATGGGGATATCGTGCTTGTCAAGAACATAAAGAAAACCGAGATACGCCCAGAATCTTTGACCCGCCCCGCTCATCATGACAAATACTCTCCCCTCCCCATCCTTTAATTTTGTCGCTTTTGTTTTATCAATTTTTCCAAAAAAATCCGTCATTTTATGCTCCAGCAGGGGCTGTTTTAGTTTTGAAACAATCTCTTTTTGCTTCTCTATGAAAACCCTCGTCCGTGCTCGTGGGTATTGGTACGGAACAAGCGGTTTAGGTTTTCGGAACATCTTTATGATGTTTACCATAATGTTGTTTAATGTAAGAAAAGAATAAAAATAGATAAGGAGAAGAGAGGAACGTGTTGAAGATAGGCCATAGAGGAGCAAGAGGAGAAACGCCGGAGAATACCCTCGGGGGTTTTGCGCTGGCAATAAAAGAAGGGGCGAACGCAGTAGAGTTTGATGCGAGGGAAACAAAGGACGGGAAGCTTATTGTAATCCATGATGAAAAGCTGGACAGAACAACGAACATGAAAGGTTTTGTGAAAGAGTTTACTCTCGAGGAGATAAAAAAAGCATGCCCGCATGTTCCGACGCTGGAAGAGGCTCTGGATTTTTTGAAAGACAAAAAAATTGAAAAAATCCTCGTGGAAATAAAAGAGCCCGGAACTGAGGAAAAGGTTTTGAGGGAGATAAAGAAAAGAAGGATGGAGAACCGGGCTGTGATTGTATCTTTTCATGAGAAGGCGATTGCAGAGGTGAGAAAACTCTCGAAAAAAGTTGAAACCGGGTTTATATTCGTCGGAAACATGAAGAAGAACATAGAAACTGCGAAAAAAGCTAAAGCGGACTATGTCCTTCCTCTTTACAAGTTTGTGCATTCGGCGGATGTGAAGAAGGCGCATGAAAGCGGGCTAAAAGTAATTGTGTGGACTGTGAATACAAAAAAAGAGATCGTGGAGTACATGAAAAAAGTGGTGGACGGAATAGCTTCGGATTTTCCAAAACTCTTCGCGGGCTTATAATATTTATAAACATATGCTTTTAATTCTAATCAGGTGAAATTATGTATGGTGTATCCCCGCAGGCTTATGACAGGGCAATAACAGTTTTCAGCCCTGATGGAAGGCTGTTTCAGGTTGAGTACGCGAAGGAGGCTGTGAAGAAGGGGGCGACGAGCATAGGAATAACCGCAAAGGATGGGGTTGCCCTGATTGCGTCAAAGTCAAGGCATTCAAAACTCGTCCTGCCCGAATCCATAAAGAAGATATTCGAGGTGGACGACCATATATTCGTAACCGCATCCGGATTGATAGCCGATGCGAGAAAGCTCGTTGATATAGCGAGGAGCGAAGCGCACAAGCATCGTCTCTTGTACAACGAACCGGCGCCGGTTGAGAGCGTTGTAAGGTATGTCTGCGATATCATGCAGCTGTATACCCAGTATGGAGGAACAAGGCCTTTTGGCGTCTCCCTTCTTATTGCCGGAATAAATGAAAAAGTGGAGCTTTTTGAAGCAGAGCCCAGTGGAGCGATGACGGGGTATCTCGCGGATTCCATAGGAAGCGCAAAAAAGGAAGTTGATGCCTACCTGGAGAAGCATTATGACGAAAAGATGAGAATAGAGGATGCGGTAAAGATTGGAGTGGATGCGCTCAAAAAAACTTCAGAAACAAAAATAACAGAAGAAGAGCTTGAGATTGCATACATGGTAAAGGGAGAGAAGAGGTTCAAAGTTCTTGGAGCGAATGAGATAAAGGCATTTTTGTAATTTTTGTTTTTGTTACTCTACAACTGTTCCGCTGTGGCCCTTTCCTTTTATTGCATTCAAAACATCTTTTTCATTCTTCCATGAAACAAAATGCAATTCTAGTTCGCTTCTCGCGGCGAGCTTGCATGCGATCATATCGAAGACAAAATGCTCGCCAGCTTTTCTCCTGTCGCTTTCTATTGCCAAGGAAACGAGCTGTTCATGGCTCATTTTTGAATATTTTTTTGCATCCTTGTATTTTGAAGGGTCTTTATCAAATATCCCAGGGACATTGCTTATATTCACGAGCCTTTCTGCGAAAGTTGCTTCTGCAAGAAGGACCGCGTCTGTATCTGTTGTTATGCCCGGTATTGTCCCTCCCATAATTACATGCTGGTAGCTCTTTATTGCAGCGGCGGCGCTTTCGAATGTGCTCGGTATTTTTGGGTAGGCGTTTTTTAAAGCGGAAATTAAGAGCATTGCGTTCTGTTTTGTTTCCATCGTAGCGATCGCATCCGCATAGAATTCGTTTCCGGTCAGTTTTCTAACAACCTCTGCATACTCCCGCGCGTAGGCTCCTCCGCCAACAACTATCGCAAGTTTCTCCCCGCTTTCTTCAAATATCTTTGCAATCCTCCTTACATTCTCCAAAGAAGGCTTTCCCGGGTTCACTACGCTTCCGCCCAAAGATATTGCAACGACCATCATCCCACGCCCCTTACATTATATTCTTGGCCATCATACTCAACAACAAGCCCGTTTGTGTACGCATATGCTTCGTAAACTTTTGATTTTTTAAGGTCCAGGTAAATTCTCAGCGTTTCCCTGCTGTTGTCAGGGTCGTATTCTGAGCCGGTGAAAACCGCTATTTTCGGCGAAACTTGGGTGATCAGCTGACCGCCGGTAGATGTGAGGAGGGTGCCTGTTATGCCCCATCCCTCTGAAAAGCCAGGAACCTGGAAAACATCGCACTGCAATTTATTTGTGTATTTATCCACAAGGTTCGCCTGGCCTGCAGCAAGAATGGTTGAGGTTATCATGAAGCAGGAGTTTCTGTCCTTAAACCTAAGAACAAGCCCTCTGTCCGGGATGCTCGCCAGGTTTTTGTCCTCCGCACCCGGCTGCATTATTTCAATGTTTATGTGCGCGTAGGAAAAAGTATCCGGTCTGCCCACTACTTTTGTCGGTATTCCCTTGCTCTTTGCGTAATTTACCACCTCAACAAGCTTCCCGTCCTTCTCGTTTCCGCTCCACCACACTTCTCCTATTCTGAAGTAATCCATTATTCTTTTTGCCCCCTCAACTGTTCCGTTCAATCCATTTGTAATCACAAGAACCTCTATATCGTCCGCTTTTGGGTAGAGGAGGTTGATCAGCTTGTCTGTTGTTTCGCTCGGGCCTGTATCTATGAGCATGTCAAAATTTCCTTTCTGCACAAGTATCGCCTCGCCCTGCTTTCTTTCGTAGCCAACATTGAAAAAGTACATCCTGAAAACATCGTCCGGGTTTGCGGTGTATTCGCCTGCAGGCGAATAGGCAGGCTTCTCCTCTTCCCCTCTGTTCTCGGTTTCTTTTATTATCACCACGCCCTTATCCTCCGCGGGTTTTTCGTTTTTTTGTTTTTCCGCCGGCTTGTCAAAGAAATCAACGCATCCTGCGAATAACAGCATTAACGCAACAAACAAAACAATGTAGGCTCTCATGCTCTCACAGGTAAAAAAGAGTGCAAGCGCTTAAAAATCTATCCACCCCGAGCTTTTAGGAAGAAGAAAAATTTTAGGGTGTTGCAAATTTAAAACATTTCGAACCGCTTTTCGCTTAAATAAAAAATAAAAAAATTTATTCGGTTCCCTTCTCGTAAAACTCAATAAAAATAAGACATAAAGAAAGGATAAATTTCCCGGTAAGCGAAGCTAATTTTTTGTTTTTTCCGGGTTTGCGGGTTTTAATTTGCAACAGGCTCGTGATGGCGATGCAAATATTTAAAAATATTATTCAAGAAACGGAAATGACTATGGTGATAGAATGAGGAATAGAACTGCATTTTTTTTGTTTTTGCTGTTAATTGTTGGAATGGGCTATGCGTACAACCAACTAGGAGGAGGAGTATGTGAATGTAATGGCTGTTCTGACTGTACCGACGCACTAAATGATAATACCAATTGCGCTAATGAAGTAAGATTAACAACAAGTATAACGAATTATGCAGGAACATGCATAAATAACCCGGAAAACTTCTCTAATAAAATATTTGACTGCCAAGGGTATGTAATTGATGGAGACAATAGTGGAACAGGTTATGGAATTTATTTGGATGGAAAAGAGAACAACACAATAAGGAACTGCAATGTTTCTGATTTTGAATATGGCTTTTTCCTTAATTTGAGCAGCAATAACACATTCGCCAGCAACACTGTGTATGAGAATAAAATTGGCTTTTACATAGTTTCCTCACCAAACAATTCATTTGTAAACAATACTGTATGGACCGGTCAGGATTATGGCTTCCAAGGATCATCATCCAATAATCTTACGTTCATCAACAATACTGCGTATGATTATTTCGGTGGGTTTTCCTTTTACAATTGCCCTAATATGACGCTCAGGTATAACCGCGCTTATAATACAGAATATGGATTTGAGTTTTCTAACTGCAGCGGTACAGTATCTGATGGTGATATTGCATATAGGAACGCCTATGGTATAACATTACGGAATTCAAATATTTCCGTCTATGACACCCACCTTTACAACAATTCTGATCGGGATATTGATGTGATTGGGGACGATATGGATGTTTACAACCTGCTTTTGTCTAACATTACACTTGACAATCCTTTAGGCAATTTTGTCAATTATACTTCCCTTTATGTGAATGATACGTATGGCTATATTGGAGGTGTAGGTCAGCGATACTTGATAAAATGGTCTTCCGCCATATCCTTGCCTCCTAATAGGGTCAGTTTTGCTCAGAAGTTTGTCAATATTACGATTGAAAATGGTCCGGCAGAGTTGGATTCGGTTTCCTGGGGCTGGCTTGACTCGGAGCTTACCGGATACGATGAAAATAATTTCCAGCTTTGGGAATATAATTCATCTACTGGATGGCTTATGATCAATGGCACGCCTGATATTATAGGAAACCGCCTGTCAGCAGCGAATTTATCTCCTCAAGGAAATGAGGGCAATGTTTATGGAATATTTGAGTTTAATTGCCTCTGCGATAGTTGTGCGAGTTGCACTTCAAAATTAAATGATCCTTCGTGCAATGTGGTGAATTTAACCGCGGATATTTCCAGCGTTTCAGGCACTTGTATTGACAACCCGGTGAATTTTTCCAATAAGGTATTTGATTGCCAGGGCTATATGATAGATGGAGATGGTTCAGGGACTGGTTATGGAATTTATTTATTAGGCAAACAAAACAACAGGATAAAGAATTGCAATGTCTCGGAATTTTATCATGGGGTTTATCTGCGGGGCTGCTCGAACAACAATCTAACGAACAACTTCGCTTATTATAATAACAACAGTGGTTTCTACATTACTTCAGGCTCAAACAACAACATCCTAATTAACAACTCTGCATATAACAACTCGTATGGCCTTTACCTCTCTTCCAGCTCCAACAACAATCTAACTAACAACTTTGCTTATAACAACTCGCAATATGGTTTCTCACTCGTTTTTAGCCCCGACAACATTCTCTCCAACAACTCCGCTTACGAAAACGGTTTCGGCTTCTACATCTACTCCAACTACACCTATCTGATAAATAACTCTGCATATAACAACTCGCAATATGGTTTCTATCTTTACGAAAGCTCAAACAACACTTTGGCAAACAACTTTGCTTACGAGAACTCGCAATATGGTTTCTACCTTCGCTCCGGTTCCAATAACAACACCCTAACGAACAACACAGCTTATAACAACAACTATCAGGCTTATATTGACTCATCGAACAATAATCTTATTTACAACAACATCTTCAATGCTTCTGCAGGACAGTATGCAGTTTACGATGACGGAGACAACTATTGGAACACCACAAAGGACTGCTCTGGAACAAATATAATAGGAGGAGATTGCATAGGAGGAAACTTTTATTCTAATTACTCAGGAGTGGATATAAATGGGGATGGAATAGGAGATAATCCGCCAAATTACTCTATTTATGGAGGAAGCAACTACGATTATCTGCCTTTGACTAATAACTATACTTCTCTATGTTATGTTTTTGATGGTTCT
>CAYXNY010000049.1:0-54749 GCA_964467175.1 Microcaldota archaeon
CTAGATTTTTCTATATTTTGCAATTCCCGCAAGCACAAGCAGAATCAGCATGCCGAGCAAAGAACCGCGGCACGGCTCTTCAACTTTTCCGCATTGGAACGCCACGTTTTTTATGCAGGCATCCGCGGCCGAAAAGCATGAGCGAACAGAACCCTCCCTGCAGTCGGCTTCATCATTTCCAGTAGAGTAACTCGCCTTGCACGATTCAAGCTGGGAAAGACAGCCGTTGATCTGCTGGCATTCTCCTCGCGCGTACTTTGCGCTGACTATGGGATAGGTTGTGCTTAAACAGCCTATCCCTGAAGCTTTATAGCCTTCGTAGCATGAAGAGTCCATCTTTCCGTATTCATCAAATGGGCAGGAAGCGCATGCCTTTGCGTATGCATCGGAGATGCAACCCGCTGAAAAAGAGCCGGCAAGAACGAAAATCCCGAAGGTGAAGAATAGATTGATTCCTCTCATGGCAGGATTATGAAAAGCAACTATTAAAAATGTTGTGCGGAAATATTGGCATGAACTGGAATAAAATAAAGGTTCTTGCGGTATGTATTTTTGCCTCTTATTTGGCAGGAATAATAGGAAGCGTATTTACTGCGGAAGGAATACGAAGCGGATGGTATGAAACAATAAAGCCGGATATAGCACCCCCTAATTATGTTTTTCCGATAGCATGGAATATTCTTTATCTTTTAATAGGAATTTCGCTTTATTATGCGTGGAGTTTGGCTGCGAAGAAGGAAAAAATAAAGGTCGCGGCCTTATATGGAGCAAACCTTTTCCTCAACGCAGCATGGAGCTACTTCTTTTTCGGCATAAAAGAACTGTTGGGGGCGCTTATAATTTTGGCATTGATATGGGCTTCTATTATCGCAATAATACTCTTTGCTTGGAGGATAAGCAAAAAAGCATCCTTGCTTATGGTTCCCTATTTCCTTTGGGTAAGTTTTGCAGGCATTCTTAACTATTTTGCTTGGAGGATTGCTGCTGGCTATGCATAGTTTTTGTTAAGCGGAGAGGATTGTGGAATAGTTTAACTTTATAAACTCTTTTATTTTATTTTTTCATATGCGAGGTATTATCATTGTTTCTTTGTTGCTCCTGCTTTTGGCAGGATGCGTAGGGGAAGGGGTAAAGCCGGTTCCTGAGATAGAGTATTTCAACGCAACACCTGAAGTAATATACAAAGGGGACAGCGCAATTTTGAGCTGGAAAGTTGTGAATGCAACGAATAAAACAATCGTAGCATTGGATATGGTGCAGGTGGAGCCAGAAGGAAGCATAACGGTGACTCCTGAAGAAACTACAAATTATACTCTAAGCGTGGAAGGAAAGAGCAGAACTATTACTGTTTTGGTTCTGCCGGCAGAGGAGGCGGACAGGGACAAAGACGGATATAGGGTGACCGTGGACTGCGACGACAACAATCCGGCAGTCTACCCCGGCGCAGAGGAGAAATGCAACGGAATAGACGATGACTGCGACGGGCTGGTGGATGAGGAAAATGCGGCAGGGTGCGTGCTGTATTACTTAGATGTAGACCAAGATAGTTATGGAAGTGTAGAGAAATGCCTGTGCGGTCCTTCCGGCGCTTACACTGCCAGGAGAGGAGGGGACTGCGACGATAGCGATACAACAGTAAGCCCGCTGGCAATCGAGGTGTGCGATGGGAAGGATAACAACTGCGACGGCAAAATTGATGACGGGGAAAACCTTTATGGGTGCGTAAAATTCTACATAGATGAAGATAATGATAAGTATGGAATAGGAATGGGAAAATGCTTGTGTATACCTTTTGATGTTTACAGAGCAAATGAAAGTGGCGACTGCGACGATACGGATGACGATATAAACCCAGGAGCCAACGAAAAATGCGATGGAAAGGATAATGACTGCGATGGAGAAATAGATGAGGAGAACGCAGTTGGGTGCAAGTATTACTACAAGGACCAGGATGGCGACGGGTATGGGATAAACAAAAAGAAATGTTTGTGCAAACCAACCGGGGAGTACAGGGCAGAAAACGATGGTGACTGCGACGACCTTAATAAGACAATAAATCCTAGACAGAACGAGATATGCAACGGAATAGATGATGACTGCGACGGGCTGGTGGATGAGGGGATGAATGACGGGTACGAACCCAACAACAACCTAGCAAGCGCAAAGCTTCTCAGCGGCCTGAGCGGAGACTTGGAGGGAAAGATACTGAAAGGCGATGATGACTACTATAAGGTGCGTGTAGCGAACCTAACAGCAAACATGACAGGAAATGCTGAAATGAGCGTTCCGGAAAGCACGGATTTTGATCTGTGCGTGTGCTGGAGCTCAAACCTCACCTCATGCGATTTGGCAGGGTGGGAATGCTCTGAGAACGATAAGGGGATGGCTGAAGAGGCAAGTGCTTCGGTTGGAGTGGGAGGAATAGAAGGCTACTTTGTAGCTCATGTATTTGCCGTTGGGAATGATTGGAGCTGCAGTAAATACGAGCTTTCGTGGAGCGTGGGATAGGTTTAAATATTTTTCTGAGCAGAAAGACCAAACCACCGTTGGAACCACTCCATAGCAGAGTGGGAGGGGTAGCATGGAAATTACTGAAAAAAAAATAAAGCACGCGGTTGAAGAGATGCTGAAGGAGAAGGGAAAAAGAAAGTTCAGGCAGAGCGTTGAGCTTATAATAAACTTCAAGGGAGTAGATTTTACAAAGGCAGAGAACCGGCTGAATCTAGACATAACAATGCCGAAAGGGATGGGGGGAAAGGAGAACAAGGTTGTTGTGATAGGGGAGGAGACAACAACGCACAACGCGAAAAAACTCGGAGCGGACATTACTGTAACGATAAATGAACTTGATGGGTTTGGGAAGGACGTTAAAACCTTGAAAAAAATAGCAAAGAACCATGTATTCCTAGCAGAGCCGAAAGCCATGGGTGTTGCGGCAAAAAATCTTGCGAAGGTGCTTGGACCAAGAGGGAAGATACCCTCGCCTCTTGTTGGCGACCTGAAGCAGGCGATAGAGCGGGCGAGGAAAACAGTCAAGCTGCAGACAAAGGGAAAATACCTGCCGACGGTGCAGTGCTTTGTTGGAACTGAGGAGATGGGCGCAGATGAGCTCAAGGATAACATAGAAGAAGTTTTTGAGAGAATAAAAACAAAGGTTTCCGCCGGGAATATAAAAAGCGCATTCGTCAAGCTTACGATGGGCAAGCCGGTGAAGATTGCAGGGTGAGGATATGAGGAAAGACTATAAGCTAAATGAAGAGAAAGCCTCTGTTGTTGGAAAGAAAAAGAAGGTTCAGGAAATTGTGGACATGCTAAAAAAACGCAGTGGGATTGTAATAGTGGATTTGAGGAACACGCCGGACAGGCTTTTGCAGAAGATAAAGAAAAGGATTAGGGACGAGTTTAAGGGGGAAATGAAGGTTGCGAAAAAAACCGTGCTCGCAAGGGCTGTTTTGGAGGCGAAAAGGCCCAAGCAGCTCATTGAAAATGTTGATTTCCCTGCTGGGATAATAGCGATAGACGAATCGCCCTACAGGGTCGCGGTGTTTTTCAACCAAAATACATTGGAAATGCCAGCGAAGGTGGGGCAGGTTGCGCCTTATGAAATAATTGTGCCGGAAGGGGAAACGGACCTGCCGGCAGGACCGGCTCTTTCCGAACTGAAAAGTGCGGGGCTTAATGTCAAGATAGATAAAGGAAAAATTGTTGTTGCAAAAGACAGCGTAATCGCAAAGGAAGGGGAAACGCTTACAGCAATAAAGGTTAAGGCGCTGCAAACGCTGGGAATAAGGCCGTTCAGGGCCAAGGTGGTGTACTACATAGGGTACGACGGGAAAACGGTGTTCAAAAAAGAAGATGTAGGCATAATGCCTGAAGAGGTCGCAGAAAAAATAGAAAAGGAATTAAGGGACGCGTTCAACCTTAGCGTAAATGCAGCCTATCCTACAAAACAGAATATAGAGATGCTCCTGCGGAACGCATTTTCGCAGGCGAGGAATGTAGGCATAAACGGTTCGTTGTATTCTGATGCTTCTATAGAGCAGCTTCTCCTGTCTGCTTTAAGGCAGGCAGGTGCTCTGGAAGGGATGAAAAAGGAGGGTGGCAGTTGAAAAAATGAGGTGAGAATATGAAAATTGACCCATACTTGCATGCGGTTTTGCTCCTTCATGGAGCCGGAAAAGAGATAAACGCAGACAGCATAGTGGCGGTTGTAAAGGCCGCGGGCGTAGAACCCGACGAAGCAAAGGCAAAGGTTCTTGCTGAAGCTGTGAAAGGCGTGAACTTTGAGGACCTGCTCAAGAATGTTGCGGTCGCCGCGCCTGTTGCAGCAGCGCCTGTCGCTGGAGCACCGGCTGAAAAGAAGGAGGAGAAGAAAGAGGAGAAGAAAAGTGAAGAGGAAGCCGCGGCTGGATTGGCGAACCTTTTCGGCTAAATTCTTCCTTTTTTTTTATTTATTTTTCTGACTTGGCGGGCCAATTTAAAATTTCCATTTAAGTTTTTTTGCCATTTCCATAATCTCAAAAAAAGAAGGGGCGTAGAACCCGTAGTGCATTACCTTAACTGCCGCAGCGAGTTCTGCTAAAAGAAGGGCTTTTTTTATTGGATAATTTTTGTCATAGAAAAAGTGGATGAACGCAGCACCTATAACATCCCCAACCGCGGTTGCATCCAACACATCAACCGGCGCTATCCGCTGGGAGTATATTTTTTTACCATCTGAAAAAATAAGTCCGTTTTCAGCCTTAAATAGAACGTGCTTAACTCCAAAATCTTGGAGAATTTTAACCGCCTTTTCAGGGGGGGTTTTAGTTCCGGCGATTATTTCCGCCTCTTTTCCTTCAATGAAGATGGTGTGCGCGGAAGAAAGAATGTTTTTGATTTTAGACGCTGGGAGGGAAAGCCCGTAGCCCGGGTCTATGAAAAGCTTGGTTCCTTTTTTCTTTTTTTCTATTATTTTCTCCGCAATCTCCTTCTCAACATCCGAAATGTGTATGATATCAAAACGCTCCAAAGGCGAGAAATCCCTGTTTATCAGCGTTTCGTTCGCCCCTCTCCAGAATATCATTCTTTTCTGTCTCCCTTCAGTGACGACTATAACTGTTCCGTTTTTTTCGTTCAAAGTTGCGATGTGTTCTGTATTTACAGAGTAGGAGGCAAGGTCGCCGAAAACCGCCTGGGAAAAATCCCTTCCGGCGTTTGCAAAAAGCCATGTTTTGCTTCCGAATTTTGAGAGAGAGCGGGCGTAGTTTGTCGCGCTTCCGCCCACCTTTTCTTCAAAATACTCTGCCTTCGCCCTTTTTCCTATGTACGCGCCTGCCTTTGCAATAATGTCCCTGTTTATGTTTCCGACAACTGCAATATTGAGTTGAGGCATAAAAATCATTGAATGCCGTTCTTATCCTTTATCTTGAGATGCTCGGAGATTTCCGAGAGTTTTTTGAGCATTATCTTCCTTTCTGCTGAAGCGACGATGTTTCTCGTTCTCTCAACCGCATCGGGGTTTACGCTCATGCTTGTTATTCCAAATTCAACGAGTTTTTCTGCGAATTCCGGGTAGACGCTGGGCGCCTGTCCGCAGAGAGAAACTGTAATGTTGTATTTCCGGCATGTTTTTATCACATGTTTAAGCGCCCTGAGGACCGCATCGTTCCTTTCATCAAACTCCCTTCCCAGGGTTGCGTTGTCCCGGTCTATTCCAAGCACAAGCTGAGTGAGGTCGTTTGTACCTATGCTCACACCATCTATCCCTTCCTCGGCAAACTTGTCTATAAGGAAAACTGTGCTCGGAACCTCAACCATTATCCAAAGCTTGAAGTCTCTTGTTCTGTAGATTCCAACTTCCTTAAGTATCTCTTTTATCGCCCTTATCTCGCCTATCCTCCTTACAAATGGTATCATGAGCCAAAGGTTTTTCAGCCCGAACTCATCTCTCACCTTCTTCATTGCCTTAAGCTCCATCTTGAAAAGCTCTGGCTCTTTTATGTAGCGCACCGCCCCCCTGTAGCCCATCATGGGGTTTGCCTCCTCTGACTCGTACTTTTCTCCTCCTTTTAAATTTCTGTACTCATTTGTTTTGAAGTCTGTTGCGCGGTACACAACAGGCCTTGGGTAGAACGCCGCGGCAAATTTTCTCATCCCCTCAGCAAGCTTGTCTATAAACTCCTGCTCCCTTCCATCTTCAAGCATCTTTTTAGGATGCTCTCCTATTCCTGCGATCATGAACTCCGCGCGGAGCAGGCCGACGCCGTCTACTGGAAGTTTGGAAATTTTTTCCGCAAGGTCAGGCTCCGCCAAATTAACGTATATTTTTGTAGCGGTGATGACAGGGCCGGCGGCTGAAACTAGCGACGGCTTTTCTTCTGTCGGAACAGCAACCGCAACCTTTCCGGAATAAACTATCCCCCCGCTTCCATCCACAGTTATTTCCATTCCTTCTTTTAGCACCTCGGTCGCGTTTCCTGTGCCGACTATGCAGGGAATGCCAAGCTCCCTGCTAACTATTGCTGCATGAGAGGTCATCCCGCCCTCATCGGTAACTATCGCACTCGCCTTTTTCATGGCAGGAACAAAATCCGGCGTGGTCATTTTTGCAACGAGAACATCGCCGCTCTCTATTTTGCCGATCTCGCTGGAATCTTTAATAATCTTTGCGACTCCCATACCGACCCCGGGCGAAGCTGGAAGCCCCTTTACGATCATTGTTGCTTCTCCCACCGCTCCTTTCTCACCTTTTTTCTTTTGCATTTTTTCAATCCCCACAATTTCCCTTATTTTTGGTTTTCCTTTCAGCGTTGTGATGGGCCTTGCCTGTACGATGTATATTTTTCCGTCTTCTATCGCCCATTCAATATCCTGCGGAAAATCGTAATGTTTCTCTATATCTATGCAGTATTTTGCGAGCATCAGAATCTCATCGTCGCTTATCTTCTGCTTTTTCTGCATGTCCCTTTCAACCGGCACCCGCTCGTTTTTATCACCAACGCGCGCGAGCTTCCAGGTTTGCGTGCTTATATCCTTGCTCACTATTTCCATGCTATTTTTGTTTATCCGGTAGGTATCGGGCGTTATCTGGCCGGAAACAACCGTCTCCCCAAGCCCGTATCCCGCCTCTATGGTTAAAATGTCGTAATCCTCGCTTATCGGGTCGACGGTGAAAGCAACCCCTGCTGTTTTGCTCTCAACCATTTTTTGCACAACCGCTGCGAGCCCGACTTTCATATGGTCAAACCCCTTCTGCGCCCTGTAAAAAATAACCCTCGGCTCAAAAAGGGATGCCCAGTCCTCTTTAACCGCTTCAACAACATCCCCCTCCTCGACTACATTTAGGAGGGTTTTCTGCTGGCCTGCAAAGCTCGCTTCAGGGAGGTCCTCGGCTGTTGCGGAGCTTCTAACCGCAACATAAACAGTTTTCCCTTCTCTTTTGCAAAGCTCCCTGTATGCTTCTATTATCTCTTTTTTTACATCGGGCGGAATCTCCCCGCTCATTATGAGCTCTTTGATTCTCTGGGAGGCGGATTCGAGCATTTTTGTATTATTAACATCCAGGTCGGTAAGGATGTCTTTTATCAGGTCGCTTAATTCGTTGTGCTCAAGATGTTTGAAGTATGCGTTCGCCGTAACAACAAAACCGGGAGGCACAGGAAATCCCGAGTTGATCATCTCCCCCAGGTTTGCTCCCTTTCCTCCGGCTATACCTACATCTTTTTTTCCCAATTCCTCAAACCATTTTATATATTTCATAAATTCCACCTTCTATTGCTTAAAAAGTAAAATGGATAGAAAGAAAAAGTTTATATTTATTGGGTTTGCATCAAAACCGCAGAAAACTTTCCATTATCAATGCTTGAGTTGTTCGGGAGGGAAAGTTCATCATCACCCGTCAAAAGCTTTGCTGCGTTTCCACTGAAAACAATCTCGAACTTATCGGCTTTGTCGCCGTTTTTTGCCAAGAAAGAGATTGCAAAACATCCATCTACATGGTAGTAGCAGAACGAACCTTTATCTATATCTCCTTTTGCAATCAGCGTCAGGGTTCTCCGGTCTCGAAGGTATATCTCAAGAGTATTTGATTTCACAATAAAAACATCACCCCACATCGACCTTGCAGTATCCGCCTTCATTTTTTCTGCCCTTGAGCTTATCTTAGCACTTCCATCTACAACTGCCAGCACTACCAACATTTCAACAAGAGCCATCATTTATTTTTTTATAGGAAAAGTATTTATATGTTTTTATTCACCTTGGTTTTATGAATTTTGTTTCCATAGGCCCGCCTATGCTGGACATAAGCGCGAGAGACGGAAAAGCAAGAAAGAGTTTGGGAATGGAGCTTGAGGAATGCATTTTTGTCGGGGAGGAAAGGTTTGAGGAAATTCTTGCAAAAGTGAAAAACAGAATTCTATGTAAGTATCCGGGGGGAAATGAGAAAAATTTTTCAGAGGGGTTTGCGAAGCTGGGCGGGCAGGTTAAGTTTTACGGGGCGCTTGGAAAAGATGAGGTGGGAAGAGTAATAGAGGGGCATTTGAGAAAATGCGGGGTTAAGGTAAGGTTAAGAAAAGTGGTTGGAAGAACCGGAAAGGTTTTGAGTCTTCTGGAGGGAGGGAAGCAGAGCTATGTTTCTTTCAGAGGGGTTTCCGGAGAAAAATCCGGTGCAAAATTCAAAAACAAAATAATGTATTTCTCAACATATGCAATTGCAGAATATGGGAGGATAAGCAATGAGGTGCTGGGGCTGGCGAAAAAAAACAGATATTTTTTTGCCCTCGAGAACGCGGGGATAGTAAAAAAATACAAAGGATTGCACCTAAAACTTGCGAACAGCAAAAACTGCATCGCGGTTTCTGGAAATGAGAGCGAGATTCCTGCACTCTTTGGAAATTTTGAGAAGGCAAAGGAATGGGCGAAGAAGAGTAAAAAACAGCTGTTCATAAAGCTTGGAAAAATGGGGAGCATGGGGATTTTTAATGGAAAATTCTACAAGGAAAAGGCTTTTCGGGTAATGGTGTTGGACTCAACCGGCGCAGGGGATTATTTCAACGCAGGGGTTGCATATGCCATGGTTAAAGGGATGAAGGAGAGCGAATGGCTGAAGCTTGGGAATAGGCTTGGGGCTGAGAGCTGCAAACACTACTGCGCTAAAATTGGCAAAGGTTTTAAAATGTAGAGAGGAGAGAGGGTAGTATGGAAAAAGAAAAAAATTATGAAGTTAAGGATTTGAGTCTTGCTGAGCAGGGAAAGAAGAATATCGAGCTGGCAGAGATGAGAATGGGGCCTGTGATGGAGATAAGGAGGAGGTTTGAGAAAGAAAAACCGCTGAAGGGGATAACCGTCGGAATGGCCCTGCATGTAACGAAAGAAACCGCCGTACTGGTTAGAACGCTTGTAGCAGGAGGGGCGGAGGTCGCGATAACGAGCTGCAATCCTTTGAGCACGCAGGACGACGCCGCGGCTGCTTTGGCGAAGGAGGGCGTAAATGTTTATGCGTACAAGGGCGAAAGCAGGGAGGATTATTACAGGTATTTGGAGAAGGTGCTTTCGCACAATCCGAACGTTCTCATAGACGATGGGCTCGACCTTATTACAGAAGTGCATACAAAAAGAAAAGAGCTAATAAAAAACATTATTGGCGGATGTGAAGAGACTACAACCGGAATAATAAGGGTAAGGGCTATGGAAAGAGAGGGGGTGCTGAGGTTTCCGGTGATTGCTGTAAACGACAATAAAACAAAGCATCTTTTGGACAACTATTACGGAACCGGCCAGTCAACTTTGGATGGGATAATGCGCGCGACGAACATTCTTTTTGCGGGAAAAACCGTGGTGGTGGCCGGGTATGGGGACTGCGGAAAAGGGGTTGCGCTTAAAGCAAAAGGGCTGGGCGCTAATGTCATAGTAACAGAAGTGGATGCATTCAGGGCATTGCAGGCGAAGCTGGATGGGTATAGGGTTATGCCTATGCGGGAAGCGGCAAAAGAAGGGGATATATTCATTACAGTAACCGGGAACAAGAATGTTATTACTGTTGAGCATGTAAAAAGTATGAAAGATGGCGCGGTTCTTGCAAACTCAGGGCATTTTGATGTTGAGATAGATGTGGCCGGAATAAAGAAAGCGGCAAAAAGCACAAGAAGGATAAGGCCTTTCATGGATGAATACAGTGTGGATGGAAAAAGAATATACATATTGGGCGAAGGGCGGCTGATTAATCTTGCGGCCGCAGAAGGCCATCCATCTGAAGTAATGGCAACTAGTTTTGCAGGCCAGGCGCTGGCTGTGGAGTATCTGGTGAAAAACAAAGGAAAGCTTCCGGCAAAAGTGCTCGCCCTCCCGGAAAAAATTGACAATGAAATCGCAGAGCTTCAGCTGAAAGCGATGGGAGTGAAAAGGGATGGGCTTACAGGGGAGCAGAAAAAATATTTAGAAAGCTGGAAGGAAGGAACCTGAATATTTGTTTTTAAATGTTTTCTTCTAAATAGCGAAGAATAGCAAGGAGATAAAATGGAAGAGTATGAAAAAATGCTGGAAGAGGCATATGCAAAACTGCCTGAAAAGAAGGGCGGCGGAGAGAGGCTGGAGATCCCGAAAGTGGCAAGCTTTACCGAGGGGAACAAAACAATAGTGAAAAATTTCAGGCAGATATGCGATGTTATAAGGAGGCAGCCGGAAATGCTCTCAAAGTATCTGAGCAGGGAGCTCGCTGCTCCAGTAGACCTCGGCGGAGATAGGTTAGTAATACAGAGGAAAGTCTTGAATGAGCTCATACAATCAAAAGTTGATTTTTTCATAAAAGAATATGTGATGTGCAAGGAGTGCGGAAAGCTTGACACGCACATTGAGAGCATTGCTGGAGTTAAAACGCTCATATGCGAGGCATGCGGAGCAAAAAGACCGGTGAGAATATGACAAGAGAGCAGATACGAAAAAGGCATAAAAAACCGAGAGAGAGCGAAGAACTGCTGGATGCGGAAGGGAAGCCGATTCCAATTGAAAGCAGGATAAAATTTCCGAGAGGAAAAGAAATTTTCGGAGTTGTTGTTTCGGCTTTGGGCGGAGCGAGAATGATGTGCATATGCGCGGATGGGAAGGAGAGGGTGTGCAGGGTGCCGGGAAGGCTGAGAAAGCACATCTGGGTGAAGGAAGGGGATACTGTTCTTGTCGAGCCCTGGCCGGTTGAAGGGGATAAGAAAGGAGATATTGTGTGGAGATACAAGCCGATTGAGGCAAGATGGCTGAAGGAAAAGGGTTATATAAACTTTTGACTTTTTATTTTTATGACCAAAAAACCTTTGAAGGAGAAGAAGCAACTGAAAGAGCATTACGGAATAGAAGAAGGGGTATTCGATAAGAAAACTTTGCTTACGGTTGCGAGGATAATAAAAAAAGGAATTATTGACAGTTTGGACTACTGCGTCTCAACAGGGAAGGAGGCGAATGTTTACAGAGCAGGCAAAGGAGAAAATAATCTTGCTGTTAAAATATACAAAATAGAGACAACAGGATTTGAAAGAAAGAATAGGTATTTAGAGGGCGACTGGCGGTTTAAAAGGATAAGGTGGGATGAAAGGAGCATAACCTATGCTTTTGCAAGGAAGGAATTCAAGAACCTTGAGATCGCTGAGAAGGTAGGAGTGCATGCGCCGAAACCATACTATGTTGAGAATAATGTTGTGGTGATGGGCTTTATTGGGGAAGGGGGGCTTCCTTATCAAAAACTGAAGGATGCAAAGATAATAAGGGAAGTGGATTTGGAACTCATACTAAGCGATATAAAGAAAATGTACGGGGCTGGGTTTGTGCATGGGGATATAAGCGAATATAACGTTCTTCTTGGGGATGTCCCTTATCTGATAGATTTCAGCGAGGGTGTTGTGAAGGGCCATCCGCTTTTTGAAGAGTTGCTCGAAAGAGATGTTAGAAACATATTAAACTATTATGAAAAAAATGGAGTGAAAAAAGATTTTGAAAAAACACTTAAATGGATAAGAGAAAACAAAAAGAGAGATTAGAGCACTTCATCCCGCCTATCTATCACATCAAAAACATCCGGACCCGTTCCTATCAGGCCGACCGGAACGCCGACTTTTTTCTCGATGTTTTCTATGAATTTTTTCGCCTCTTTTGTGAGCTGCGAATATTTTCTGACTCCCTGATTCCCCGGAAACCTCACATCAACTTTAGTGAGAGCAAGGTAGGTGGCTGAGTTTATTTCAACAGCAGTTCTAAGGTCATCCCAATGAAGGTCAAGCGAGGTTCTTCTCGGCCTGCCCGTGACCGTTCCGTACTCCTGCATTCCTAATTTTTCTGCCTCCTGCACGCTCACCTCATTTTTCAAAGGCCCATTACCAACGCGAGTTGTGTAGGATTTTATCACCATTACAACGTTGTCTATAGATTTCGGGCCGAGGCCGACATCAGCCGCTATGGTGGAAGCGGAAACATCTTTGCTCGTAACAAACGGGTAGGTTCCGTAGAGGACGGAGAGCATAAAACCCTGAGTTCCCTCTACGAAAACATTTTTTTCTTTGTTCACAGCCTTTGCAACATCGGTCAAAAAAGGCTTGAGTTTTGGCTCGTCTTGAGCTAGCTTTGCAACCCTTCTCACCCTGTCGCTCCACGCGGGCCCGCAGCCGGTTTTTGTTGTTCCTATTTTTTGGCCAACCTCGCCGGCATCTTCCTCCCTGTGTTTCTGTTCTATAACAGTGCATCTGAAATCAACGAACGCCCTGTTTTTTGCGCCCACCATCTCGACTTCTTTAAGAAAAACATCCGGGTCAACAAGGACGCCGGCGCCTATCATCACCTTTGCTTTTTCATAAACAAAACCGCACGGGAGCTGGCGCATTCCGTATGTTTTTCCCTTGTACTGAACCCTGTGGCCGGCGTTCGGCCCGACGCCGCCGCGAACAACTATCTTCGGCTTGTCTTTCATAACAATATAGCTTGTTATCTTTCCTTTTCCCTCGTCCCCAAACTGTCCGCCAACTAGAATTGTTTTCATAGAAACACCGGAATAAAAATAGAAGGAAAAGGGTTTAAAAGGTTGGTAGAAGCTACTTAACAGGTACAAGTCCTTTATCCGAATTAACGCTGTCTGCGGGCACGATTTTAATCTGAGGGATGTCTGTTGTGTTTTTTCCGTATGTTCCCTGCTGTTGATAGTAGTAGCCGCTGAAATCCCAATGCGCCTGGCCGGTTTTTGGGTCAACATACCTCGTTCCGGCGGAGGGATTTATACTAACCTTTGGTTCAGGCATCGCCCACCAGGTAGGTAGTTGGGATTGAGCTTTTTGGACTTCAACAACAAAAAGAGAATCGCCTCTCCTCTGCCATTCCCTTTCCATGTATGCGTTTCCTCCCGGAGGCATTCCTTTTATGCCGGTAGCAAAAACCAGGGATAATACGACTCCTACAAAAATTTTTCTCATACGCTCACCCGTATTTTTTATGTACCAAAATGTTTAAATATATTTTTTCAAAACCTCAACGCATTTTTCGAGCGCCTCCTTCTCGCTCGCTCTTCCCTGCGCGCCGGCGGCCTTCTCATGCCCCCCGCCATCTCCGCCGAGAGCAACGCCAACCTCTTTCATAACTTCGTTGAGCTTTACACGCACAATTTTTCTTGCGCGCGCAGAGATTCGCACAATTTTTTCGTTCTCTTTATAGCTTGCAACAAATGCAATATCGGCAATTTCTGAAAGAAGGGATGCAGCAATGCTCTCCTTCGTTCCAATATGGCTGAACGCAACAACATATCCGCCAAGCTCGAGGAATTCCGCACGCTGGAGCGCGGTGAGGACTGCTTTCTTTGCTTCGTTCGGTTTTTCCGGCTCGCCTAGGTCATAAACCTCATCGTATGTTTTTCCGCTTCGCTTCAAAAGTTTCGTGAATGTTTCGAAAATTTCAAAACTTCCGCGCTTAAACCGGGCGGTATCCGAGAGAATGCCGGCGGCTAAAATGAATGCTGATTCCCGGTCTATGACAGGTAAAATCTCCGCGACGATCTGAGAGGTTGCGCCGGCATTTTCATCTATTATTTTGTATTCCGCATCAAAATCCGGCTCCCCTCTATGGTGGTCGATTATGAGCAGGATTTTCCATTTTTCTGCCGGGAGGAGCGCTTTTGAGGAGGTGTCGACTGCAACTAGGCCGTCAAAATTTTTTGGGTCCAGCCTCTCGAACCACTCAAAATTTATACTAAATTTCTTAACAAAATTTTCGGCATCATAAGCAATTTTTTCTGGAATGGCGATTGTAGAATTCGGAAAATATTTTTTCAAAACATAAGCTGAAGCAATTGCGTCAACATCAGCGTTCTCATGGGTGGCGATAGCGAGTTTTGAGTTTTTGTGTTTTGAATAGAAAGAAGAAAAAATTTCAGCCGCCTTCATGTTTGAGCTCTTCTTGGAGTTTCTTAGTCAGCCGGGAAAGCGAAGCCCTGAGTTTTTCCTCCTGCTGGGAAAGGGTTTTTATGCGCGCATCCAGGAGCGCTTTCCTTCCTTTCAAGTCATCGCGCGCCTTCTCAACAGTGGTTCGTATGAGTATGCTCCCTATCGCCCTGTATATTTCTGCCTTCTCGTCAACTTTCTCTATCTCTTCAAGGGCCATGCCTATTTCGTTGAGCTGCATCTCTATCTGGTATTTTTGCAAGAGTATCGTCTGCAGTTCCTTTTCCATTTTCTGGTATTCGGCTATTTCGGTATCAAGCACCATGTCATCCACCCTCAATTTCTTCAGCGCTTTGTGCTATGCGCAGATAAGTATTTAAAGTTGCCCTCAAGGAGGTTGCGTCCTCAGCCTCTATTCCTATCGCCACAACATTCCCTTGCGCAGAAACAGAAGCCCTCACCCTTTTTGAGTGTTTCTCATGCTCCACTGCTCGGAGAAAGGCCTGCGCATCCTCCGTATAAAGCTTTATATCCGCTTTGCATTTCATATCAATCAGTTGAGGACTCGAGCGCCACGGAAGGCCTTTTCTTGAAAACAATCTTTCCGCCCGCAAACGAAAAATCTTTCTTGCCTTCCATCGGCTTTCCTGATTTGTAATCAACATACTCCGGCATAGTATCACCTCTCAGCTCCGGATTCGCCCGCAGCAACACCGGATGTTTTGAGCGCGTACGCTCCGC
This sequence comes from Microcaldota archaeon, assembly GCA_964467175.1. Lineage (GTDB taxonomy): Archaea > Micrarchaeota > Micrarchaeia > Anstonellales > J096 > JAWAFD01. Next base: position 15,126 of record CAYXNY010000049.1, read on the forward strand.
CGGCGATCTTGGCTCCACAGCTTTTGCATACCCACACCGCAAACCCCGCCCGCTTCACCTTTTTCTTCCCGCAGACAGGGCATTCGTAAAGCTCGCCCTGCCTCTTTTTTACGTTAAGGTAGTTTTTCCTCACCTTTCTTCCGTACCTGCTCGTGTTCAGCATAGTCGCCCACCTTATAAATATTTTCTAAGCTCCTTTGTCTTTTCAAATGCTATATCCACACTATTTAGCACGTCATCTTTTTTAAATCCTCCTGTGCCGAATTTCTGGATTGCTGCGATGTGCTCTTCGGTTGTCGCGATGGTCAGACCGGCATCCGAAGCGCTTTCCTCTTCTATTGTGGGGTCGGCAAGAACGTAGTGCTCTATTTTTGCGAAGCTCACCGGAAGAGGATGCTTTTCTATTTTGAGCACGCCCGAGTATTCGCCTCTTACTATCTGAGCATTCTCAACCTTTGGAATTTTTGTGCTCTTGAGCGCTGCGAGCGCGGCAAGACCTGCCGCATCCACCATATTCCCGCCGTAATCAAGAACGTACAAATCCAAGAACAGACCGAGAGCCTTCCCCTCCTCCAGGAAAAAGGAGTTCAGATCAATTATTTCCGCGCTCCTTATGGCCCTGTCCACAACCCTCGCGAATTCTATGCTCTCCTCGCGCGGAGGGCCTGGCTCGAACCTTGAGCTTGCAAGAGGAAGGAGTTCCGCGTTTGTAACGAAAACGCCCTTGTCCGGGTCGCTTGCAAAAGGCTCAACAACCTCGAATTTTATTCCGGCTATGATCTGCGTGCTGCCTATTTTCGCGAGAGCGGAGCCCTCGGCGGTTTCTATCACTCCCTTGTGCAGCTCCACATGCCTGTAGTCGTAAAACCCCCTTCCGTCAAGCCTTTCTCCGTTCGCCAGCAGAGTAAGCAGGTAGGATTTTCTCATCGCATGCATTATAATATCTTTTTCTTCCCCCATAAAATCACCCTATCCTCAGCCTTTTGCTTACTGTTTCGCCGTATTTATTTTCTATCGCTTTTCTCTGAAGCTGGTTTATGTCCTCGCCTTTCCTGAACGCGAGGTCTATAATCTTGCTGAGTTCATCCTTGGTTAGCAATCCATCCATCTGCAGAAGTACAATATCCTTGTCCCGGTTTGTAAAGGCGATGGGCACGTCCGACTGGCCGAAATTGTCCTCCATTTTGCCGAGGTCAGCGATTAGTTTGTCTCCGGCTTTTCCGACAGAAACGCCGATTACAGTGTCTCTGAGCGGAATGCCTGCATCCATAAGAGCGGCAACCGCGGCCGTAAGCGCGCTTATCCTTGTGCCTCCATCCGCCTGCAGCACAATCGCATACACCTCTATCTGCGACTTGGGGAACAGCTCCACCATGATTACATTCTCGAGCGCCTGCCTTATCACTTTGGAAATTTCCACGCTCCTCCTGTTTGGGCCCATCCTTCCGTGCTCCTCAAGCGAGCAGAATGTAGACATCATGTACTGGCATTTCACTATTGCCTTGTAAGGATTTTCCATGTGCCTTGGGATACACTCTCTTGGCCCGTAGACGCCGGCAACAACCTTGTTTCCCCCCCACTCCACCGAAGCGGAGCCGTCGGCATCCTCAAGAACGCCGACTTTTATTTTTATGGGCCTCAGGTCGTGAAGCCCTCTTCCATCAAGCCTTTTTCCGTTCACTATGAGCTCGATTTCCTTGTTTTCCATTTCAACCACTCTCCAGCATTTTCGAAATCTCGTCCGTAAGCCCCGTAAGGTGCGCCTTTGCGACAATTGTTTTTATCGCCTTTATCGCCTTTGTCACCTTTCCCCTGTCTCCTATCCATATGTAGCCGTTCGCTCCTACGAACATCTCTACCCCTGTTTTTTCTTTTAGGAGTGAAAGCATGCTCGCTTTCTTTCCTATTATCCGGGGAACTTTTGAAGTAGGGACATCTATCACCTTCCCGCCTTTCAGAAGCCTCACATCGCCAGCTATCACCGTTCCGTCGTCCTCTATCCTCCCGACCCGTATCGAAACATAATCGCCCAGCCTGAACCTCATCCTGCCTATGTTTTTTGCAAGAATGAGAACCGGAAATGATATGTTTGCATCAACAGTGTAGTTTCCGTGCCTCTCATCTATTATTACACCAACAAGCGGGTCGTCCTGCATCGGAAGATACACTCCTTCTAAACTTGTGAACCTTCCATCCTCGAGTGTTCCCACAACCGCAGCGTATGTTTTTCCGTCCTTTATATATGCTGTGCCTTTTTTGAAATGCTCGGGCTTTTCCGATATCATATCTCCGGGTAGTACAAAAACCAATTTCTCACCTCTTTTCTCCGAATTTATTTCATTTTTGTAGCATTTTTGTTTCAACATTGCCGTGAGTTGCTTTGTTTATCCTGTCTATGAAATCCCCCTGCATGCCTCCGGGAATTTCAACAACAGCGATTAAGTCGCCGTTTCCGAGCCACTGCTCCTGAACAATTCCAAAACTCTTCAGAGTTCCGTAAGTTCTAACAGCGTACTCAGAAGGAACCTTCACAGCAATCCTTATCTTTTCAAATTTCATGGGCAGAACAATTTTTAAAGCTTTTATTACCTCCTCTGCCTGCTGTTCAGCCGGCTTGAACGGGTCTATATGCACTTTCACCTGCTCCATCGCCAGCTCCAGCCTCTGCGGAGGGATGGGGGCGTTTGTTCTTGGGTCGATCGCATTCTTGAGTATCATGTCCATAACGCGCTTTCGCTTCTCCTCCACCATCTTCCTCCTCTGCTCTGTTGTAAGCTGAACATTACCTTTTGCAAGTATTATTTCAAGCACTTTTAGGATGTCTGTGGTGCCGAATGCCTTGTTTATTGCGGATACGGTCTGCCTCTCTGCCTTTTGAGCATTCTTGAAAATCTCTTCAACAACAAGAAGGCCATGCAGGTCAGTTTTCCTCCCGTCCAGATATTCGTATGTTTTGCCTGGGTCTAGGAAAACCTCGAATTTTTCCCCGTCTTTTTCATATGTGGCAATGATGGCTTTATCCAGAGACACCATAATATTCAAAATCTATTGAACATAATGTTTTAAAAATTAAATCCTGTTATACTCGGTTTCATGGAAACAATTTATACGGTTGGGGATATTGGGCTGAAGCTCTTTAAAAAGGGGAAGGTGAGGGAAACATTCTTTTTTGACGGAAATCTGCTGATGGTTGCTACGGACCGGATAAGCGCTTTTGATGTTGTTTTTCCGACGCCGATTCCTTACAAGGGAATAGTGCTGAACATGCTCTCGGAATTTTGGTTCAAAAAAACAAAAAAAATTGTAAAAAACCATTTCATAACAACAGACATCCCAAAAGGATTGCCTGAATTCTTGAAAAACCGGAGCATGGTTGTTAAATCCGCAAGGCCTATCGAGTTGGAGTGCGTGGTGCGGGGGTATCTAACGGGCAGTGCATTTAAAGAGTATAAAAAGAACAACGGAATGGTTTGGGGGTATGAACTTGAGAAAGGGCTGGAGGACGGCGCGAAACTAAAAGAGCCCTTGTTCACGCCGGCGATAAAAAAAGTGGACAAGGACATAACCATAAGCGTGGAGGAAAGCAGGAAAATTTTCGGAGGGGTTGTTGAAGAGCTGCAGGAATATTCGCTCAAACTTTATGAATTTGCAAATAGATACGCGCTTAAAAAAGGCCTCGTCCTCGCTGATACAAAGTTTGAATTCGGTTATGACGGCAAGGGTATAATGCAGATAGATGAAGCCTTTACTCCGGACTCGAGCAGGTATTGGCTGAAAGAAGAGTATGAGAAAGGAAATCTAGAAAGCATGGACAAGCAGTTTTTCAGAAACTATCTTTTGGGGATAGAGTGGGATAGAAGCAGTCCGCCGGAAATTCCGAAGGAAATTGCGGAAAAAACAAAGGAGAGGTATTTGAAGCTTTATGAAATGATCACGGGGAAAAATCTGCAAAAGGAAATAAAAAATAAAATAAATTAAATTAAAATACTATAAAATATTACGACGCTCGTTGTTTTCTCCTGCCCTTTGCAAGAGGCCTTGAGCTTTTGCCAGCGCTCGTTAGTCCTCTGTATGCCCTTCCTCTCTGCGAAACCATTTTCTGGGTCGAATGGTCAAATTTCATGCTCCTGTCTGCAAGTATAACTTCGAAAAAAGTGCTCTGGCCGTCCTCGCCTACCCAGTAGCTGTTCAGGACTTCGCAGTTTCTGTATTTTCTGTTCGCCCTCTGCTCTGCGATCGCCTGATGGCTGAGGGATGTTTGGGTGTAGCGGTAGTTGTGCTTCGGCTTTCTTCCAGCATGGGGCTGTCTTCTTTTTCTCAGACCCTTGTCAATTCTTACCCGCACAACAATTATTCCCTTTTTTGCTTTGTAGCCCAAACCCCTTGCTGCGGAGATGTTTGTTGGCTTCTCAACGCGCACTATAGAAGGTCCCTTCCTCCAAGAGATAAGCTTCTGCCTGTAAATTGGATTGGCCGTGCCCTCCCTGTACTCTTTTTCAAATGTTTTCCTTATATACTTGTATGCTCCCATAAAAATCATCCGTGCTTTCGTTTTGAGAGAACAAATATTTAAAAAACCTTTCTTACTTTCTTTATTTCTCTTTTCGTGATGCATATGGGAGAAGAAAAAAGCTTTTCAGAAGTTATGAAAGAGTTGAAAGAAGCCGAAGAAAAGGCTGATGCCATTCTTGAAGAAGCAAACAAAAAAACCGAGGAAATTTTGAAAAGGGCTGTTGAAAGCATGGGCGGAGTAGAGATGAAATACAAGGAGAGGATAGCTGCGAAAAAAGCGAAAAAGCTGGAATCGGCGAGGGCAGAGCTTAATAAGGAGGTTGAAGAAATACTAAAGAAAGCCGAAAGGAAGGCGAGTGAAATAAGGAAAACGAATGTGGGCGAAAAAATTGTGGACGGGTGCCTGAAAGTTCTTACAAGCGTAAGCTGAGGGGGAAGGATGTTCAAACCAGTAAAAATGCAGAAGATTAGAATTTTTACAACCTCGAATGCAATCGAGAGGCTGGTTGGGGAACTGCACGAAATGGGGGCAATGGAAATAGAGCAGGTGGAGTACCCGGAGCTTAAAACCCGCAGGCCCCTAGAAACGCATGCTGTTATTTCCGAGGCCCTCGTAAAGATAAGGGCGATGGAGGCGATGCTTCCAAAAAAATACATCCCTGGAAAAACCGTCGGCTACAGGGAAGCAATAAAAATGCTTGAAAAGCTTTCGCCGGTTTATGATGAGCTTGCAAAAATGAAAAGCGAGCTCGGGGAGCTGGAAAAGAGAGAGGAGCTCCTTGAAGAGAAGGAGCATGAGCTTAAGCCATTTTTGAGAGCTGGATTTGAAACAAAAGACCTTCCGCACTCCCTTGATTTTTTCCTGTTCGCGCTGGATGAAAAAACCGCAAAAAAGTATCTCAAAAAAATGCTGGGCGAGCTGAAAGAATCCTTAGAGAATATAATCGTTGAAACCAAAAAAAGCGGCCCGAATGTGGTGGGAATAATCGGTGTAGAAAAGGGAGGGTCGCCGGCGATGATTCTCGGAAAATACGGGGTTGGCGTTTACGATGTCCCAAAAATAGGGATGGAAGAGGAAGGCAGGAGAGTAAGGAGGGAGATTGAGGGAATAAAGGAAAGAAAAACAGAGATAGAAAAAGAGCTCAATAAAATCGCTGCCGAGCACTATGATGAGATAGTTACGGCAAAAGAAAGCCTAAAGATTGCTGCTGACAGAGCGGAGATTGCTGCAAGGTTCGGTTTCTCAAAAAAGATCGCTGTGATTGAAGGATGGATTGTTGCAAGCAGGTTTGGCGAAATGGAAAAAAAGCTCACCGCCCTATTCGGGGATAGAATATATATAGAAAAAATAGAAGGAAAAAATCCGCCGACAGTTCTCGAAAACCCAGAGGTTGTGAAGCCGTTTGAATTCCTTGTGAAATTCTACTCCCTTCCAAAAGGAAATGAGTTTGACCCTTCCATAATATTTGCCTTTACAATACCTCTTATTTACGGGATGATAATCGGGGATGTTGGATACTCGCTGGGTTCGATTTTGTTTGCAGGATGGCTTATGAAAAAATGGCCATCCGGGCCTGTGTACTGGTTTTCAAAAATATGGCAGTTTTCGGCGATAGGGGGGGTAATATGGGGGGTTATATTCGATGAATGGTTTGGAGCAAGCCATGCATTCTGGCTTGGGCTGGCAGAACCGCTTTATCATGGGTTTCATAGGATGGCGCTCCTTCCATATGTGGTTGTAGCTTCTGTATTGATTGGAATATTCCATCTAACAATTGGTTTTGTGCTCGGGGCGATGAAAGAATGGCACCACAGCAAAAAGCATGCGCTTGGAAAAATAAGCTGGGTTCTTACCATGTACGGCGGGCTGTTTGCGATTACAACGTATCTCTTCCCGCTCCTTCCGCAGTTTTTTGGAGAGATGGGGCTAGCGATGCTTGCGTTGGGGGTTGCAACAACCGCTGCAGCTGAAGGAGTCGCCGGCCTATTTGAGATCCCAGGCGTTCTTGGAAACATACTCAGCTACGCAAGGATTGCGGCTGTTGGGGTCGCGGGAGTGGTGCTTGCGGAACTGATAAATGAATTTTTCGTTCCTTCATGGGAAGCAGGATTGCTGAATATAATAATCGTGCCCTTCTTTATAGGCCTGCACTTTGCAAACGCAGTGCTCGCGATGTTTGAAAGCTTGGTGCAGGGCGGAAGGCTGAACCTGGTTGAGTTCAGCTCAAAGTTCTTTGAGGGTGGGGGGAGGGCATTTAAGCCTTTCGCATTAGTTTATGCTCAAAAAAACAAAAAATGAGGTGAGAATGTATGGCGGATGTAGCAACTATGGCAACAGGAATACCGGCGAGCGGGTTGATCGCAATCGGCGCCGGGTTGGCAATTGGGTTGGGGTGTCTGGCGACAGCATGGAGCCAGGCGAGCATCGGCGCAGCGGCAATGGGAACGATAGCTGAGAGGCCTGAGTTCAGCGGAAACGTGCTTATTTGGATCGCGCTTCCGGAAACCATGGCTGTTCTGAGCTTTGTGATTGCAATAATGATGGTGCTGAACATAGGTTAAGTGGAGCAACCGGTGAATTGAATGCCCATAGAAAAACTGGGCTCTTCCCTGCTGGCCGATGCCAGAAAGGAGGCAAATGCCAAAATAAGGAATGCCGAGAAGCAGGCAGAAGAGCTCCTGTCCCATGCCGAAAAGGAGTGGATGGAAAAAGAAAAGGAAGTGTTAAAACAGGCAGACGAAATGATGAAGGAGGAGAGGAAGGAAAGGCTTGCGTGGGCAAGGCTTGAGAGCAAAAGAAGGATAGAAGAGGCGAAGGACGAGGTTGTAAAAAAGGTGATGGATGCGCTGGCCAATAAATTTAAGAAATACAGAAAGAGCGCAGGGTACGGAAGTTTTCTTAAGGGGCTTGTGAAAAAAGCTGGCGAGGAGATGGGAAAAAAGAGCATGGTGCTCCATGTCGCGCCTGGGGACGGAAAGATCGTGAAGGGGATGGGAAGCGTAAAGGAAGACCTTGACTCGCTCGGCGGCGTTGTTGCGGAAAGCAGGGATGGAAGCGTTAGGGCGGATTATTCTTTTGAAACTTTGATGGAGATGAAAAAGGAGGAGATAAGGAGGATGGTGTATGAGGGAGTTTTTAGGGGAAGGAAGTAGAATATCCTCTTTAATTGAAACCGCGCTTGCGCCGATAAATAAGCCGCTCAAGTACGGCTATTCAAACGCAAGGGTTTCTGGAATGAAAGGGTATCTCATAAAGCCGGAATTCTACGATGAACTCGTGAACGCCAGCACAGTTGACGGGGTTATAGAGCTCCTCCAGAGAACATACTACAAGGAACACCTTGTCTCTCTTTCTATAACTTATAAAGGAAGTGAGCTTATAGAACTTGCAAGCGGAAAGCATTTCGGTGAGATAGCAGGGAAGATAAAAAAAGTTTCGCCAAAATCGGATGCAGAAGTAGTCGAGGTCTTCCTGAAAAGATGGGAGCTGACAAACTACAAAACAGTTTTCTCGGGAAGGATGACAGGAAAGAGCTGGAAGGAGATTGAGCCGTACATAATTCCGGTCGGAAGGATCGGGGAGTACAGAAAAGTGGGCGAGAGCTCGGATGCCTATAGCGCATTCAAAACAACTTCAATAGGAAAGGAAATCTTCGCGCTTGGGATGGGAAAGCTTGGAAAGGAGAAAGAAAAAATAGTGTCTGAGGCCGTCAAAAAAGGGGATGTGCTGCTCCAGGTGTTTGTGCTCATGGACCTTTATTATTACAGGTATGTTCAGGAGATTGCGTCAAAAATGCTTCCGGCCGAGGCGTACAGCATCCTCCTCTTCCTTAGAAAAGAGATAGATGCAAAAAACATATCCACCGTAATGCGTCTTAGGGAAAAGAAAAATGAAAATGTTGTTGAATATCTTGTGCCCGGAGGCACGGTGCGTGCAAACGACCTAGCAGATGCCTACAAAAACGACAGAACACTGCTTAGGTTGCTGAGCAGATTTGATCTAAAAGAAATAAACAAGCCTGAACAGGCGGAGATGGATATGGAAAGCTGGCTTGCGAAAAGAAAATCAATTATATTCCACAAATCCATGCTCAACATAGGAAAGGTCCTGGGCTTTCTGCTATTAAAGGAAGAGGAGGCGAACAACCTGAGGAAGATAGCGAGAGCGCATGAGTTCGGGCTGACGAAAGAAGAAATAAGGAAGATGGTGGTGTAGTGCAAAAGATAGTTGTGTATGGACATGGGCCGACTGTGCTCGGGTTTAGGTTGATGGGCATAGAAGGTGAAGTGGTGGAGCAAGCGAAGGAGATTGAAAAAAAAATTGAAGACGCGATTTCAAACGGGAACATAGGAATAGTGCTTGTGGAGCAAAGCTTGTTTAATAAAGTAGATTGGAGGCTGAAAAAAAGGATAGAAAACATAGCCTCGCCGGTAATACTGCCGGTAGCCGGCACAGGAGCCGAGGAAAAAGAGAAGGAATCGCTCGATGTGCTCATCAAAAGAGCTCTTGGTTTTGAGCTGAAGAAAAAATAACTATGAGGTGAAAGGATGGCAAAGGGAAAACTTGTTAAAATAAGCGGTCCGGTCGTTGTCGCGAGGGGCATAGACTCAAAACTGTATGATGTGGTTAAGGTTGGGGAGGAGAAGCTTATCGGGGAAGTGATCAAGATTGTTGGAGATGACTATGTTGTGCAGGTGTATGAAGACACATCCGGGTTGAAGCCGGGCGAGCCGGTTGAGGGGACGGGCATGCCCCTGAGCGTTGAGCTCGGTCCCGGGCTGCTGAAAAGCATATACGACGGAATACAGAGGCCTCTTGCGCTAATTGCAGAAGAAACAGGAACATATATAAAGAGGGGGGTTTCTGTTCCTCCTCTTGACAAGAAAAAGAAGTGGAAGTTTGAGCCAAAAGCAAAGAAGGGCGATAGGGTTTCTGTTGGAGACATCCTTGGAACAGTGAAAGAAAGCGAACTTATAGAGCACCGGATTCTCTCACAATTCGACGGAGTTGTTAGGGAAATAAGGGCAGGGGAGTACAGGCTAGAAGACCCTGTGGGAAGCATAGAACACATGGGAAAAAAGAGAGATGTTTTTATTTATCATAAGTGGCCGGTTAGGAAGCCGAGGGGGTATAGGGAAAAATACCCTCCGGAGATTCCCCTGCTGACCGGGATGAGGATAGTGGATACTTTTTCGCCGATTGCAAAAGGAGGAACCGCATGCATCCCGGGTCCATTCGGTTCAGGCAAGACGGTAACACAGCAAAGTTTGGCGAAATGGAGCGACACCGAGATTGTTGTATACATTGGATGCGGAGAAAGGGGAAATGAAATGACCGAGGTGCTTACAGAATTTCCTCACCTAAAAGACCCGAAGAGCGGAAAGCCGCTCATGGAAAGAACAGTTTTAATCGCCAACACCTCAAACATGCCGGTTGCAGCAAGGGAGGCGAGCATATACACTGGCGTTACCATTGCCGAATATTACAGGGACATGGGATATAATGTTTCTTTGATGGCTGATTCTACCAGCAGATGGGCAGAGGCAATGAGGGAGATCGGAGGAAGGCTGGAGGAGATGCCGGGCGAAGAGGGATATCCTGCCTACCTCGCGAGAAGGCTCGCAGAGTTTTACGAAAGGTCTGGGAGGGTGAAAACGCTCGGAAGCGATGAGAGATACGGAAGCGTCACGATAATAGGGGCTGTTTCCCCGCCGGGAGGGGACATCTCAGAACCGGTAAGCCAGAACACCCTGCGCGTAACGAAAGTGTTCCTTGCGCTGGACGCATCGCTTGCTCACAGAAGGCATTTCCCGGCTTTGCACTGGCTGAGGAGCTATTCCCTTTATACTGAAAGATTGGATGAGTGGTACGCGAAAAATGTCGCAGAGGACTGGGCGTTTCTGAGAGATGAGGCAATGGCACTGCTGCAAAAAGAAGCTGAGCTTGAGGAGGTTGTGCAGCTCGTAGGCCCAGACGCCCTTCCCGAAAAGGAACAGGCGATTCTTACAGTAACGAAAATGCTCAGAGAGGATTATCTACAGCAGAACGCCTACCATGAAGTGGACATGTACTGCAGCTTGAAGAAGCAGTACGCGATGCTGAAAAACATAATGCACTTTTACAAGAGAGCGATGGAAGGGATAGAAAAGGGGATGCAGGCGAAAAGCATAGGAGGAATGAAGGTTGTGGAAAGGATCGCGAGGATGAAGGAGATCCCGGAAAGCAGGATGAATGAGGTCCAGGGGATAATAAAGGAGATTGACGCGGAGTTTAACAGCGCTTTAAAAAAGATTGGGTCTTCTGAGGGGTGAGAAAATGAAAGAATACAAAACAGTTACTCAGATTGCAGGCCCGCTTGTTTTTGTTGAGAATGTAAGCGGGGTCGGGTATAGTGAAATAGTAGAGATTACGCTGCCGGATGGGGAAAAGAAAAAGGGGCAGGTTCTTGAAATAAGCGAAAAGGTCGCGGTTGTCCAAATTTTCGGAACAACAACCGGCCTGGATACCAGAAAGACAAGCGTTAAATTTCTCGGAGAAACAATGAAGCTGGGCGTGAGCGATGAAATGCTGGGAAGGGTTTTCTCAGGACTTGGCGAACCTTTGGACAAAGCTCCAAAGCCGGTTGCAGAGGAGAGAGTGGAGATAATCGGAAACGCGATAAATCCGTACTCAAGGGAACCGCCGGCGGAATTCATCCAAACCGGAATATCAACAATAGATGGAATGAACACGCTCGTAAGGGGGCAGAAGCTCCCGATTTTCTCAGCAGCAGGGCTTCCGCACAACCACCTCGCTGTGCAGATCGCGAGGCAGGCGAAAGTAAGAGGGGAAGGGGAGGAGTTTGCGGTTGTTTTCGCAGCTGTTGGGATTACGAACGAAGAGGCGAACTTTTTCATGAAGGATTTTGAAAGAACCGGCGCTCTCGAAAGGGCGGTTTTGTTTTTGAACCTGGCGGACGACCCGAGCGCAGAGAGGCTCATCACTCCGAGGCTTGCGCTAACAACGGCAGAATATTTGGCTTTCGAGAAAGACATGCATGTTCTTGTAATAATTACGGATATGACAAACTACTGCGAAGCGCTCAGGGAAATTTCCGCGGCAAGGCAGGAGGTTCCGGGAAGGAGAGGGTACCCGGGGTACATGTACACAGACCTTTCTACGATCTATGAGAGGGCTGGGAAGGTGAAGGGAAAAAAGGGTTCTGTAACGCAGTTCCCGATTTTGACAATGCCCGGCGATGATATCACCCATCCGATTCCGGATTTGACCGGGTATATTACAGAGGGGCAGATCGTTCTCAGCAGAGACCTGCACAGAAAAGGAATCTACCCGCCGGTTGACCCGCTTCCGAGCTTGAGCAGGCTGATGAACGCGGGTATAGGCGGAAAGAAAACAAGGGATGACCACAAGGGAGTGAGCGACCAGTTGTATGCAGGATATGCCACCGGAAGGGACTTGAGGGCTTTGAGCGCGGTTGTGGGTGAAGAGGCGCTGAGCGAAACTGACAGAAAATACTTGAAGTTCGCGGATGCGTTTGAACAGAGGTTCATAAAACAGGATTACCATGAGGACAGGACGATTGAGCAGACGCTTGATTTGGGATGGGAGCTGATGGCAACGCTTCCGGAATCTGAGTTGAAGAGGGTGAAGCTTGAGTTCATAGAAAAATACGGAAAGAGATTTAGGAAGAAAGAGTAAAACAAAAAGGAAATAAAGGGTGCTGAGGGATGGAAGAGAAGCCGAACCCTACAAGGATGGAGCTGCTCAAGATAAAGGCAAGAATAAAGCTCGCGAGAAAGGGCCACAAGCTCCTAAAGCAGAAAAGGGATGCACTTATAATGGAATTCTTTAAAATACTCGGCCAGGCGCGGGATTTGAGAGGCCAGCTCAACCAGGAGCTGGAAGAGGGGTACAAATACCTGGCGATGGCTTCCTTTTCCCACAGTATTTTTGATTTGGACAACATGGCAAGGATGGTTAAGGCGGACTACGGGCTGGATGTGGAGGAAAGAAATGTAATGGGCGTGAAAATTCCAAAGATAAAAATAGAGATGAAGGAGTTCAAAAACTATCCGGTATTCATGAGCAGTGCTAAAGTTGACAAATCGGTTGAGCATTTCAGGAATTCGCTGAAATTGGTCCTGCAGTTGGCTGAAACTGAAACCGCGATAAAGAGGATAATAAAAGAGATTGAGAAAACAAAGAGGAGGGTGAACGCGCTGGAGTTTGTCGTTCTTCCGAGGTTGGAGGAGCAGGAGCGCGAAATAAAAATGCGGCTTGAGGAGATGGAAAGAGATATGTTCGTGAGTTTAAAAGTGATCAAGAGAAGGCTGGAGAAGGAAGCGTCTTCCTAGGTTTCAGCGCTGAAACTGCATTTTATCGCATCGCTCAACCGGAACAAAAGTCGGGTCGCCATAAAAAGTGAATTCCATAGCCATTTTCTTTTTTATGTCGTTTCTTCTTTTTATAGCCTCATCAAAAAGCCCTGAAGTTTCATACTTCAGATATTCAAAAATAGTTTCATTATGTTCGAGCATACTCTTCTTTGATTTTCTTAGGGAGGAGCCAACTGATTCACCATTTAGTAGTTGGTTTGTAAGCTCATACGCCAAAAAAGTACTGCCAAACAACTCGTTCCTTATATTCCACACAAGACCATAAGAACCAATCACAAAAGGGAGCGCTGTACCTTCTCTGCTCATGGCAAAGATCAACTCCACATGCGAAGGCTCGCCGTAATAACCTTGAACAAGCCCCCGGCTGAAAAAGATATGTGCTCCTCCAAAACATGGATGTAAATAAATTATGTTTTTGTTGTAGATGAGTTGAGTTGGTTCTACAGCCTTACCTTCACCTTTTTTTGTATCGGAAAAATAATAATAATAGATAGAATCTGAGTCTGAATGCAAAAAAATGTTTGAATAAGCAAGTGTAAGATCATCAAGTTTATCATTCGATAAAACCTGTAAAACTTCTGGGTCAGGTGCCGACGCCAGGTAGCTACGCATATTTCTCAGACCAAAATCTTCTTTAAATCGCATGAATAATGGATTGTATACAGAATGAAGATCATTAGAATACACAAAATGTACGTATCCCTCGGAATATAGATCTGGCTTATGCAGAAATAACACCTTTTCTTGCTCAGCTACTTTACACACCTCTTCAGATGTCTTACCAGCTATTCTATACATGTAGCTGAACCTGTTTCTGTTCATATGTAGTTTATAAAGCAATTTGAGGTTATCAACTAAAGTGTTTCCATCGGGCCATTTGTCAGCATTCCTTCTTCCAGGAATCCTACCAAAATTCATCTCTTGTGTGGTAAAGTCGCCATCAACATCTGCATAAGGAACATCACTAAGCAAATATTGTCCCTCTCCACGTATACCATAGGCTGGGTTATCCAGAGCAACAGGAAAAATATCGCCAATAAACAAGATATATATGTTTTCATAAGGAATTCCTTTTGAATGCATTTCCAAAGCAACTTCATCAATTTTGTTTTTTATTGGTATTACAAACTTATTGAAATGTTCACATGGTACTTGGGTATTTTTACCATTAATTTGGCAACTACGCAACGAAGAAAAATTTTCATCCGTTAACAGAACCACATCATAGCCTTCAAGTTCCATTGCTCCTTTAGTCTTCGCTAAATATTCATCTAGTTGCCCAAGCATAAAATCTTCATTACCTTCGTAGTTAAAGGTTTTAAGAAAGTTTTTACTGTAAACAATTATCACTCCGCTATTATTTTTATCACCGCTCCCATAAGCTAAACCAGGAACAGTAATCTTATCCTTATACTCATCAAAGTATATGTAAATGTCATCCTTAGAACTAAAAAAGTCGAGATTAAATGAAGATTCAAACCTAATTTTTATCAATAAGGAGTCGCAATCGGAGAAAATACGCCATGTGTAGCCTGAATAAGCCTTGTAATCCCTGTCGATATCTAGCGTATTGGGGCTAGAGCAACCGATAGCCTCAACGGTTTTCATGGTGTAAACACTATTACCTCCAGAGATAGTAAATACAAATGCTTTTTCAGAGTTTTTAGTAAACTTAAGATATAAATCAATAGAAGAGTAATCTTCACTCGCCGTATAGTTTACGATATCAACATAGGTAGTTACACCACGAACGTTATCAAAAAACACATAATCCGCCGAATAGAATAAGGTACTGAGAAATGCTAAAATAACAAAAAGTATTATTTTAATTTGACCCATTACCGACACACTCCGGCCCTAGGACGTCGCAACTGATTTCCAGGATCTTTGTCTTTTTTTCAATATCGCAAAGGGTCGCGGTATACATGCTTTCTAGATACCATACGCCCTTTATCATAGTTAAGGTATAGTATCTGCATAGCCCAGTATAGCGTATTGATTCTTCTGGGTAAACAACCGCTGTTGCACTTACTGCAATCGGAGTATCCTTCAAGATTTCTATGATGATGTTTCTGCTCTCGTTTATACCTTCGTTTTCGATAAATTTTTGCAAAAGTATTTGTTTTGTTTCTTGATCAATCTCAATCCCGGTCCATGTTACATTTGAGTACTCTTTATTAGAAGTTTCTTGATCTTGGCTATGACCATCTTGAACTTGCTGCGAATAATTATGGCTGGTAATAGGAATTTCTTTTTTTATAGCAAAACCTGACAAAAAAATCAACAGAGCACCTGAAAGAAAAAACATAAAGAAGAATAAGATAATAATCAAAGCAACAATTAGTATCAGATATTTCTTTTCCATAAAGATTAAAACAAACAGGTAAGTAGTTAAAAACCTATCGAAAACAGGACGAAAGTAAAAATCACCATAAACCCTCAACCCTTCTTCTTTTTTCATCAAAAACCTTCGGTGGTTGTTTTTTTATCTCGTGCTTTACCAAAAGCTCCTTTCCGCTTGCCGTTTTTATAAACATAAATTCTTCATATCCTTCTTCTGTTCTTAGGATGATGGTGTATTTGTTCGGCACCTCTTCCCCGGTTTCTTTTTTATACTTGTATTTCAGGTATTCGCCCTTTGAAACGAGAACACGGGCCTCTCTTTCGCCCTTCTTGCTTACAGCAATAACCTCGTCTGGGTATTTCCCCATTTTTACACCTCAAAAAATTTTAGGTACTCCTCTTCCAGCGGATGAAGATTTGCGGGAACGATTAATGAGAACGGTGGTTTTCCCAAATCTTTTTTGAGAAGTTTCTCTGCGCGGCCGTAGGTAATCTTCTCATCGCTGAAGCCCAACCGGCTTAGAACAACAACATCCTTTATTATCTTTTTCTTTTCTACTTTCTCCATCTCAAATAACTGTTTTATCCCTTCCTTTGCATCCATTGGCTCTGGCTGGACATCGAGAAGAACTAGGGTGTGTAAGCCGATGGAAAGGTTTTTTTCAATGAGCAGGAGGGGTGAGGTTGGCTTGTAGTTTTCTGACCATTTTGCTATCGTAACTGTTCTTCCAAACTTATACGCCTGCAGGCCGGTTCTAGCAACCGCCGTTAGTATAGAAGAATTATGAACTATTTTCGTCTCTATGTTTCTTTTTCTGCATTCGGCGAGAAGAGAGAGGTGGGTGGTTGCAACGAGAGGGTCGCCCACAACGAACAGGCAGACATTTTTGCTTCCTGCTTTTTCAATGAGAAAATCGCTCTCGACCTCCTCCCTATCTATCACTGTTATTTCTTTTTTTATTAACTTTTTGAGTTCCTTTTGAATATCTGCGGGAAGCGGTGAGGTGTACTTTTCCAGAAAAATCTCGTCGCATTTTTTTGCGGTTTCAATTCCGTTCAGGGTGGGGTCAAAATTTATTCCCAAACCAACGAGAGCGAGCATTCTAAAAAACCTCCCTTTCAAAATATTTTTTATACTGTAATGGCAAAGTGGCTATGAATATTTGCAGATGTTCTTTTTTGATATAAAATATCCTATCTTCTAGACGTCCTTTCTCTTTGATTTCTGGATTTAGTAAAGTATAAGTTATTCCAAGCTCTTCGGATTTGCATTCATATTTATTATAGATTTTGCCACCTACTTGGACTTGAGCAATCGGCTCTTGTCCAGTTTCTATCTTAAAATTTTTCTCTATAAATGTTCTAAATTGCTTACTTACGAGAACATAACCACTATGATCACCGGATTCTTCTAACGAATTTATAGTCTCTTTAGATCTGTTAACGTAGAGCATATTTTCTTTCGAACCAACAAAATGTAGAGTCCATTTTTCAGGACGCATCTTGAGAAAGTCTTCGTGTTTAGCAAATAGAGTGTCTAAAGGTTGGATTTCTATATCCACTTCGGGCATTGGAAACGAAAATGATGGTTGCTGTGGTAATTGCACAGGAATTAATGCCAACCCTCCTCTTAGAACATATTCTTTTATAGGTAGCCCTATTCTTACGGTATCACGTGCAAACGAAGAAACTAGTAGGAGTGAAGAACTAAATTCAAAAGGAAATTTTTCTGCATCTATTCTTTCTGCTTTGTTCTTTGCTCCTAAATAAACACTCCAGAATTCTATTCCTTCTTCCCTAACAACCATAACATCATAAACTTTTATTTCACTTTTTAAACTCCCTTCAAGCCGATACTGAGGAACGTAAAACAGTTGTTTTTCATTTTCAATTTTTAAAACATCCATTAATGCATTTCTTTGTATTTCACTTATTCCAGAAATCATCCCCTGAATTAGACCAAACTCTTCCTTTCCCTTTTTTGGCGTCGCCACAATTTCACAACGTTGACCCTCTAATTCAACAAAAAATCTTTTCTCTTCTACTTGCTTATATTCTGGGCAATCTTCCTTTATTGAAATTAATTTTTTATTTTTTATTTTTAATTCGTAGATGGCTGTATTTTTTGTTTCTTTTGGTTTTGTTTTGCTTAGCTTTATTTTCTCTACTGTCCGGGATTTCAATTTTTTAAAATGAAGTTTCTTTTTTTGTATAAAATTGAGAATTTTATGAATAGAAATAGAGGTTAGGTACGGTCTGAGAATTTTGGTGAGAGATTGTATTTTCTTTTCGTCTAATTTTTTAAAAAAAATTTTGGGAATTTTTAAGTAAATTATTTTCATAGTTCTCCCTACTTACTTTCTTTTTCAAAATAATAAAATTTTCCATCATTTGCAAATTCTTCCAACCCTTTTATAGTGACTGGAATTGCAACACCACCTATAGAAAAGAGTTTCTCACCATCTTTAATAAATAATACGGTTTTATCGTACCATACACCATCAGTTCCTTTACTAAGAGTCCCAACTGCGCTCCAATTATCATGATTTCTGTTAGGGTCAAGATTGTACCTTTTCGCCACAGTATCCAAAAATTTATTATAGTTATACGCACATAGCCGTACCTCTCGCGTGTTGACATCTATTGCTAGCAATATTACAGTTTCACCATCACCATTAAAGACCCATGCTTCTTTCCCGCCATTAAATATGTTAGGATGTTGCATGTTGATTAATTTCAAAAATTCATTTTCAAAATTAATGTGTTTTACTGGTTTTCTATCTTCGAACAGTATTATTTCCCCTAGGCCCTTTTCTTTATCTATCAAAATAACTATATCCTCACCACTTACCATTACTCCATTTTTTAAATTAACATTTGTTCTTATTGCCCCGCTGTTTACATCCAGTTTTCCAGTTTCATTTACTAAATAATAATAAACCCAATAAAACCACCCTCCCTTATCAAGGATCGCAAAACCCATCTCCCAATCTTTCTCTGTTGATAGAGCCTTTATGCTTGTAAGTTTGGCATCCTTTGATGGTTTTATTCCAATTGCTGAAAGATTATATTCAAAGCTAAATTTCTCCCTTTCCTCAGTGAGTATGTTGAGGTTGTCCAACGTTGGTAGGTCAAAACAACCAACAACTATCTTTCCATCTTCCAACCAGCATTTATATAATGCTGCGTCAAGCCCTTGAAGCCATGTTTTTTGTCCTTCTGGCCTACCAGGAGGGGAGCATATCTCTGGCAAGAGTGGCACATTTGTATTTAGTACGTTTGTTTTTTGTATATTCTGAGTTGTTATAGAATCTACTAAAGGAAGCGAGAGGGGTTGGGCCTTTGCAGAAGAAATGATAAGAGATGTTCCAATTGCTAAACCTGTTAAGAATGTATTTAGTTTTCTCTTGAAACCCATATTAGATAGTTATACAAATAAGGTTTTATATCTGTATCGTTTCGACTCTGAAAGAGCCTGTTGCAAATTAAAAAACCGCCCTCGCAAAAAACAAAAAATAAAATAAATAAAAACAAAACTCGCTTCCCTCCGAACCGCAAAAGTTTTAGGCTACTCTCGAAGCGAATAATTTTTTGTTTTTTATTTAAGCGAATAGCGGTTCAAAATGTTTTAAATTTGCAACACCCTATCTGAAATTTAAACACCCGCCGCAACCCTGAGCATATCCCGAATACCGGGCGCAAGCCCGATTACGATAAGCACAGTGGCGATGAAATTTTTCTCGTTCTCTTCTTCATTTTTTATGAGATAGGCTGCGAGGAAGGCGATGAGCACTTTTATAACATAGAATGCAATGTAGCCGTGCGCATCCCCTATCATCGTGGGGAAAACGTGCTGTTCAAAGTAGGATTTTGAAACGTCTATGGCGTAAAAAGTTGCCGCGCCATCGAGAGCGTGCGAAAAAACAATGAGCGAAAGCAGAGGCTCTTTGAGAAACCGCTGCGAGATGTAGAACGGAACTGCCGCGAGAACCAATATGAAAAAAATCGCGAAAAAATCGCTGAGCAATGGAAGGATGAGCGCAAGATGGAAAACTGCGAGCGAGAATGCAACCGGCATGGCTATCCTTCTTTTCGCGAAATGCTCTGCAAGGAAAAGAAAAACTGCAAGAATGCCCGTGAATATGTATACGCCCGGCGAGATGTTGAAAAAATTGTACGCATAGAGGTCTTTTATTATCGGAATTTGCAGGGCACCGAAATCAACAGCATCCGTGACTACCCTTTTCGCGGAGCCGAAGAGGACAAGGAAGAATATTGTTTTCATGAAATAGTCATCCGCGCGGATTTTCAGACGCTTGAAAACAATGTAGATTACATAAACGGCAGCGATTGCTATAAGGGCGTAGGCGAGGGTGTTTACCAAGTTATAGCCTGTCTTGTCGGCCATTGGAGAGAGGAAGAATTCATTCAGCGCATTCTCAAACGAAAAAAGCATGATAGATTTTCAGCAAGGGTTTTAAAAATATTGCAGGTTTTAAGTAAAGCATGGAATTTGCCGAGGAATTCTCAAAGGAGATAGATGACACAGAGAAGGAGATAAAAAAAATAATGCCTCACAGGCCGGCTGAAGTTTATGGGATGCTGGAAGAGTTCATATCGCGGGGAGGAAAAAGGGTAAGGCCGATTCTTACTTTGGTTTTTACAAAGGCGTATGGAGGAAGCTATAAGGAAGCGCTCAGGCCTGCAGCCCTGATGGAGATATTCCACAACTTCACCCTCGTACATGACGATATAGAAGACGATTCGCCACTAAGGAGGGGGAAGCCGACGCTCCATAGAATGCATGGTGTTGCGATAGCGCTTAATTCCGGCGATGCTCTCTACACCGCTGTTTGGAATGAAATTTTGAAACTTAAGAATGAGGAAGTAAAGGCGGTGCTTGGGGATGCATTCAGAAGAGTAGTGGAGGGCCAGGGAAAAGAGCTCTACTGGGAAAGGCATAAGATTTTTGATGTAGGCGAAAAAGAATACATGGAAATGGTTGGTGGAAAGACCGGTGCACTCATAGGTGCGGCATGCGAAATTGGCGCAATAATAGCAAAAAAAAGGAAGAAGGAGAGGGAAGCAACAAGGTTTTTTGGAGAGAACATAGGCATTGCATTTCAGATTCAAGACGATGTACTAAACCTGATCGGAGAGGTAGGGCAGTATAAAAAGAAAATTGGGGACGATATAACCGAAGGAAAGAGAACCCTCATGGTGATAAAAGCGCTGGAGAGAGCAGAACCCGGGGATAAGAGGAGGCTTGTGGAAATTCTTTCTTCACACACCGAAGATGAAATAGAAATAAGCGAAGCGATAAGGATAATAAAAAAGTATGGGGGGATAGAGTACGCAAGGAAAAGGGCGGAGGAGCTTGTGAGAAAAGGAATTTCAAAAATAGATGGTGTTTTGCCTGAAAATAGGGAAAAAGGCAGAATACTTGAGATAGCGAAGTATTTCACGACTAGAAAAGGATAGCAGAAAGACGATAAAAACAGCAACCTTAATAAAGGTTTATGAATATATTTCAGCATGAAAAAATTCACAGCAGTATTATTTTTTACTATGCTGATGGTTCAAAATATAGCGATAAACCTCCAGGATTATCTTTATCCAAACGAAAATGTAAATGATGTGAGATATGAGGCATTTTCGATAAGCGGAGTAAAGTATGAGATTGTCTTCATAAAAAACAAGGAAACTTTTCTTCTTAAGGAAGGAAGCATAGTGAACAACAGCCAGGAAATAGAAACAGCGCTTAAAGAGTACTACATTTCAAAGTACTATCTTACCCCTTCCCAAATAGGCAACCTTACTGCATATTTTGTTGAGCTAAATGAAAGCAGGAACAACGGAGAAGGGAGGTTCCAAAGAGTAGGTGAAGAGCAGACATGCCGGGACAGGATTGGAGAAAAACTTCCAAAACCACCAGCAAACTACAAGGAAATGTACGGGGACGAGTACATGTACTGGGCAACGCTCATGTGCTCGCTATGGGGCCATGAGATAAACTGCAACGACCCGGATATGCTCTATGGTTTGATAAAGGAATTTTGGAGCGCAACAAGAGCAGTGGACGAAAGGATGAACGGCACATTTAACTATCTTAATGAGCTTTCTCCGGATAATGTTTACGAAGGCCTTTTGTACATGAGCTCCAGCATGCCTATAATAGAAGAAAATTATGCGATAATGAAAAACAGCGAGCTTAGGTTTCCGCTTGGAGGGGTTTCGGAGTGCAAAAAGTGCTTTGGGATATGCCCGCCGATAGTATACAATGAAACAGCTATCGCTGAGATAAAGCTTTTGCTGCCGCAGCTTATCGCGCAAACAAAGCCACTAGGGACTTACACCGATATAACAACTTCTATTGCGAGCAGCACCCAACAAAGGATCAACTACAAGACGAATCAAGACCTTACAGAATACTATCTCAATATCCTCAATCCGATAAACGCATCGGCAGAAGATATAATCAGCAGGTCAGAAGAATCGCTGAGTTTTGTGATGAACACCACTTTTGCGAGCAAGGTTGATGCAACAAAAGCGCTCAAGAGCGAGATAGAGAACGATATAGCGGTGAAGAAGTTTGACGGGATGGACGAAAAAATAGACCGGTTTATTGAACTGCTCAAGGAGGCAAACGAAACGATAGAGCCGAATAAAAAATGGTACTATGACGCCGAGCGGGAGAAGGACAGGGCAACCGGAATGATATTTTTGCTCGAAACAAAAGACCTCAGCACGGAAGAGGTGGCACAGCTCTCGCAGTATAAGGTTGAGAAAAACGGGCTTGATGGAGGTTTTGTGAAAGGGCTTAGCCCTGACATCTATGCTGAATACGCAGCAAGGTACATAGCTCTTCAGGAAAAGCTTCAGCCATTGATGGAGGCAAAGAAGGAATTTGCGGTTGTGAGTAGCGCGAAGGCGTTTGCAAAAAATGCAGGAGAAACAACATCCAACCTCATACTCGCAGTGAAGGATATGCCGACAAGCGAGAGGGCGGATGTTCTTGAAATCCTGCCTTTGTCGCTTTCTCTTTTTTCCTACCTTTCGTTAACCTCGCTTCTTGTTCTGGCATCTTCCATACTGTACCTGAGAATTAGGGGAAGGTTCACAAGCGCGAATCAAAAAACTTACTACTGGATAGGGGCGGGGGCGGTTGCGATAATTCTTCTTCTGCTGAATGTCGCATTTTATGTTCTCCTGGACAGGTCCCTGCTCCATGCAAGCTTTGAGGATTTCTCGGGCGTCATCGCGGAAAACGACCATGTCGCGGTGGTTGTTGATTATGCGGGCGCTCCGGAAACAGCCGCAGAGCCCATGAGCACATGCGCGGAGAAAATAATAAACAATCTTGCGGCGCAGAACAAAACAGTTGCGTTCTATGTATACACCGACAGATGCATAATAAACGGCGTTGAAACGAATAAAAACAAGAAACAGTGCGAGGACGAAATCTCAATGCCTAGAATAGTGTTGAAATATTCAAATGTTGCGCAGAACCCAAGCTTTTCTACAACGATGGATATAAAAGGGAAAATTTCGGGTGATGAGGCATACTTCAACCTCTGCCCGATCTCGGCGGTTATGGGGGAGGTGCAGTGAATATGGATAAAAAAACGGTTATTGTGGTCATTCTTGGAATTGCTGCTGTTGCACTTTCTTATTATGTTTATATGAACTCAGATGTAAGGTATATTCTCGTTGATGGAAGGCAGGAGCTAAACTCTTCAAAATTTGCTGATGATTTTTTGCAGTATAACTGCACATACATAATAATGGATATAAGAGGAATTGAAGACCCATTCAGAAGGAATATACTGCAATGCGGAGTGGACCTTGCCGGCAGCCAGGGCCTTGTGGGGATGGACATGCGTATAATGGGTTTTGATGAAAATGGATGCGTCGATGAAAGTGGAAACAAAACAATGAGAGAATGCCTGGAAGCAGTAAGCGATGAATGCTATATTTTTTACATAACGAAAGGCCAGAATAAAAGCACTGTTTACGCGGGGCTGCTTGTGATAGAAGAAGGGGATGTGTATTTTCCTTGCATGATTTCATACTCTGTATCTCAGAAAAGCACCTAAACCAGCAAAACCCTGAAGGAACTGCATTCCTTCAGAAGTGTTTGTTGAGATAACCTCGACCTTTACCTGGTTCTCATTTGCTAGGTCTATTATATATTCGACCAGCGGCTCTGTTTCCTCCTCAAACATGCTTGCTCCGCATTTTTGGCATTTGAAGGGTTCTTTTGGTTTTTCTCTCAGCACCTTTGCTTCCTCGGTTCCGCATGAGCCGCATTTTAGTTTTATATGAGAGTATTCCAAGCCTTCCGAAACGAGCACGAGTTCCGCCTGCCTTGTTACTATCGCCTCTTCAACCTGCTTCAAGCCGTATGTCGCAAGCCCTCCCTTTACAACCTCTTTTATGAACCTTTCAACAAGAGCCTTTTCCTTTATCGCTTCCTGCTCAGCCAAAATCTCTCCGGATTTTGAAACGACATCGTTCACCCCGTGTTCATCGGCGTAGCCGGTGTCAACGACACCAAGAATTTTATGCTGATAGTTGAAGGGCTTTTCTTTCAGGAAATTTTCTTTCGCAGGCCCAGGTCCGCCAACAATTATTCCTTTCACCTTTCCCAAAAAAACCTCATCCATCGCTTCTCCTATTCTTCCGTAATAATGCTGGGTTCCTTCTTCTACAATGCGCTGGTATCTTCTTGCGCTCTGCCCGCCGACTTTTACCTTTGAGGGGGTTGGGTTGTGCAGCTTTCGCATGATGATCGTTTCTGTTCCCTTCAGGAGCGCAAGGGTTGCATCCCTTCCGTCCATGACAACTATTCCGTAGACATCCGTGGCTTCAAGCATTCTTTCCAAAGGTTCGAGGAAGAAAGAGGAATCGCATCTGTATATGCTCACGTTCAGCTTGTACGGTGGCTCGATGGCGAATGTTTTTATATCTGTTTTAGACGGGTCTTCGCTTATGTTTCCGGAGAATATCGCAAGGCCATTGTCCGGAGTTTTTTTGTATCCCTTCAAAGTTGTTATTATTCTTTCAAGAGCGCCTATAACGTTGTTTCTCGTCTGCTTGCTCTTTATGTTTTCCGCCTGGCTCATCTCGCCTCTGAGCTTTGCTGAAACCTCGTTTATGGGATAGCCGACTGGGATATAAACTGAAACGAGCTGGGTTCCGCTCCCTCTGAACTCTTTAAGCATGCGGATCTGTTTTTTGAACTCATAAAGTTTTTCGCTTTCTATTTGCATGTTCCTTCGCCCACCTTACTATAAGAGCATGGTATTCGTTAAAAATGTATTGGTCGCGTGGGAGGTTTTTTTCAAAGAACCGCTGGTAATCCTGGTAGGTTTTTCCAGTGAAAAGCTTGAAATGCTCGCAGAACCTTTTCGTGTACGCATCCACAACGAATACAGGCCGGTTGAACGCATACAGCAGAATGCTGTCTGCGGTCTCGTTTCCAACACCTTTTACTGAGAGAAGCTCTTTTCTTAACTCTTCCACTGAGAGGAAGCGGAGTTTGGGTTTAAGTTCAAGATATTTTTTTGTAATTAATTTTAGGCGCTTTGCCTTCTGATTGTAGAAGCCTGCGGGCTTTAAGAGTTGTTTTAGTTTTTTCATCGGAAGCGAAAGAATTTTTTCAGGAGAGAGAACGCGCGCATGTTTCAAATTTTTTATTGCTTTCTCAACATTCTTCCACGCGCAGTTCTGCGTTAGTATTGCGCCGACAATTACCTCATACTGCGTTTCTGCGGGCCACCATTTCTGCGGGCCGTATTTTTTGAGGAGTTTTTTGAAAAGCGAATGGGGTTTTGTTTTCTTAATAAAAAACCACCTCTCCCGTCGAGAGCATGTACTTTGCCTTTTTTATTTTCAACTCGCCTTTTTCCACAAGCCCTTTAACTATCTCGCTTTTTTTCAGGATGTTTTTTTCTACTAGGTCCAGATTGAGCTCGATTGCCTTCTCCACCTCTCCCCCGGCCTTTTTGCACGCCGGCTTTATTTTCTTCACTATGTTTTTTATTTTCCCGTGCGCCTCACCGCCTGAGCAGGTTGCTGTAACAGCGCCACATTTCTCGTGCCCAAGAATGAGAAGGAGAGGTGTTTTGAGATGCTCAACGCCGTATTCTATGCTTCCGAGCGAAACATCATCAACGATGTTGCCGGCAGTCCTTATAACAAAAAGCTCGCCTATGTTTGAATCAAATATAAATTCAGGGACGACGCGGCTGTCGCTGCATGTAACTATGGTTACAAACGGCTTCTGACCTGCCAAAACCTCTTTTCTTCGCTCGACAAAATTGTACGCCCTCCTTTCTCCTTTAACAAATTTTGCATTTCCTTCCCTTAATTTTGCTACTGCCTCTTCTGCATTCATAGAACCACCCGAAGAAATTCCATTTGTGGTGTTGTGCTTAAAAATCTTTATCCTGCAAAAAAATAACGATGTGCGGCATTATTGGATATATCGGGGACAAAAAAGCATCAGAGGTCATACTGGAAGGGATAAAAGCGCTGGAATACAGAGGGTATGATTCTGTGGGAATAGCCGTAATAGGCGAGGATGGAAAAATAATAATAAAAAAAGATAGAGGAATGCTTGACGAGGTCTCAAAAAAGGTTGATTTTCTAGAGATGGATGGAACTTTAGGAATAGGCCATACAAGATGGGCGACGCACGGCCCTCCGAGCTTCGAAAACGCGCACCCGCATACAGATTGCGAAGGCAAGGTTGTGCTGGTGCATAATGGGGTGATTGAAAACTATCTGGAATTGCGTGAGGAATTGATGGCAAAGGGGCATAAATTTTCTTCCGAAACGGACAGCGAAATAGTCGCACATTTTATAGAGGAGTATAGAAAAAATAGCGAAAATTTTGAAGCGTTTAGGAAGGCGATAAACCGGCTGAAGGGTTCATATGCCATAGTATGCATAATCGAAGGAGAAAAAAAGCTGTTTTTGGCGAGAAGGAACAGTCCGCTTATAGTCGGGTTCGGAAAGGGAGAAATGTTCTGTGCATCAGATTTTACTCCTATGCTGAAGTATACAAAAAAATTTGTTCCGATGGACGAGGAGGAAATCGCTGTTGTTGAGAAGGATGGGGCAAGGTTTTTTAATCTGCGGGGGAACGAGAGAAAGAAAAAAACAATAGAAATAAAATGGAGCGCTGAGGAAGCAGAAAGGGGAGGGTACCCTCATTATATGGCGAAGGAGATCGAAGAGCAGAAGTACTCTATAAAAGAAAGTTTTATGGTTGACGTAAGAAAAGCAGGCGAGCTTGTCAAAAAATATGAAAAAATAGATGTTATTGCGGCTGGAACAAGCCACCATGCAGGCCTTATGCTCAAGTACCTATTTCAGAAAGAGCTCAAGAAAAAGGTTGATGTTGTAATTGCGTCGGAATACAGATATGTCGCTTTGCCAGACAAGGAAACTCTTGTGATTGCGATAAGCCAGAGCGGAGAAACCGCAGATACTCTGCAGGCGATAAAATTCGCAAAAAAACATGGTGCAAAAATATTGGCTATAACAAATGTTGTTGGGTCCAGCATCACAAGGATTGCTGATGAAACCCTGTACATGAACGCTGGACCTGAGATAGGTGTTGCGGCGACAAAAACATTCACATCCCAATTAGCGGTTGTTTACAAACTAGCTTTTCCAGAGAGAGATTTTTCTTATGTTGCGGATGATGTTGCGGGATTGATTGAAAAAATAAGAGAAAAAGCAGAGGAAATCTCCAGAAAGCTAAAGTTTGCAAAGAGCGTTTTCTTCATTGGGAGAGGGATATGCATGCCTATTGCCTATGAAGGTGCCCTTAAATTCAAGGAAATATCTTACATACACGGCGAGGCCTATGCGGGCGGGGAGCTGAAGCACGGGCCCTTGAGCTTGATAGAAAAGGGTGTTCCGGTGATTGCTCTTGTGCAGAAAGATGAGACATACGAAAAAATGATAGGAAGCATAAAAGAAGTAAAAGCAAGGGGAGCTTATGTTGTCGCGATTACGGATAGCGAAGAAATAGGAAATATTGTTGATGATGCAATAGTTGTTGAGTGCAAAGAAAAACTTCTATATCCATTTTATTTTATAATCCCGCTTCAGCTGATCGCGTACTACACAAGCGTGGAGAGGGGAATAAACCCGGACAAGCCAAGGAATTTGGCAAAATCCGTGACTGTGGAGTAGGTCATTTTCCGTTCTTTTTGTTTTCTTGAACCCATCTAGCCATGTTGTTTATCTCAACGCCAAGCCCGCCGTTGTTCTTTCCATTCCATGCGGCTATATAAGCAAGTATTTCTTCTGCCTCCTGCCTGTTGAATACAGGGTCTTTTACTAATCTCATCGCAATGAGCACCGGAGCTGACATCTTCTCCTCGCAAACTGCTTCTACTATAGTCCATATTAATATCTTCCTTTCCACTCCCTTTTTTCCTTCTAGGATCTTGTTTATATCGGATTCAAATGTAGTTATGCTTCCGGCCATTTCTTTGATTGATTTTTTGACATCGTTCTTCATGGTGTCGTTATCTATTGCATCCAGCTGGGCGAATGTAGTTATCCCAAGTTTTTGGATGTAAGAAGGATACTTATTTATTTTTTCAGTTGTTTGGGAGCTCGCCTGTTGTGTTTGGGAACCTTTTATCTCCGCATCAAGAGCCTGCAGCGCTCTTCTCGCTTGGTTGTTCGTCCTAGATTCTAATTCAATCGCGCTTCGTATTTTATTTTTTTGAGCTTCTGTATATTTATCGCTTTTGAGAATTGCGTTTAATTTATTCGTTGCATCCGTATTACTTCCATAATTTTTAACAAGAAACATGAGCGGCCCTTCAAGCGCTACTTCTGTCTTGCTGTTTGGATTTTTAACCCATTCCGCCCAAGCTTTATCAAAGTCTTTCAGCGCATTTCCAACCATCTTGCTTGCAAAACTTCCGGCCTTTAACAGGTCTATTTTGCTGAGCTCCTCGTATACTTTTCTCGCGAGCTCGTAGTTTCCGTCGACTTCATTCGCAACCCTTGCAACAACATTTTCCATTTCATCGGCCCTAGCGAGCGCAATCGCATTGTAATAGAATGAAGCATAAACAGTCGTTTTATTCTCAATTTTGCTTTTTACGAACGCATCAAAAACATCAAGGATAGGGAAATGCGAATACAGAGACGCCGAAAGAGCAGCAGGATCGCCGGCAAAAAACTTATATCCCTCTATGAATTTTATGCACCTCTCAAGCGCAACTTTCTGTCCTGTCTTCGCCATGTATTTTACTGCTATCTCAGGCGCGCAATATGTAAACTCAGCGCACTTCTGCACAAGCTCTAAATATCTTTCAAGCCCAACCCTTCCGCCCGCATACTCTTTGAAATAATTCTGCAAAACATTTTCTGGGTTTGAACCGGAGTTTTTTGCCAAACCAACTACAGTGTCCGCGCTCGGATAAAAGCCCGCGCCATAGAGCAAAAAGCATTTTGATGCATACTGGTCTGCCGCGCCGTTTGAGTTCCCAAACTGGGAAATTATAAACCATCTCGCAAGGTCTTTTGTCATTCCTCCGCTAACCTTTTGATAAACAGCCTCCCCAACCCTTTCCATGTTCGCTGGCTTTTCGTTTTGGTTTGATACCTTGACCAACCCATCGAGCAACCCAACCATGTAAGGAAGGTTTTTCCAAAGGTTTTCATTCGCAACAAGCTCGCTCATGACCATTACTCTATTTCCGCAGAGAGAAAGCGCATCCACAACTTCTCCTGGCTCCCCCACTGCCTGCTGGCCAAGAGAAACAAGCTCCACTGCTTTACTCAAACCATAAGAGGTTCTTGTTCCAGCCATTCGCCCCACTGCTTTTAGAGGGTCTATTTTCTTATACAAAGCAAAATTAAATACCGTATTTACCCAACCCTCCTCGCCAGTTTTTCTTTTAACAAAAGAAAGCGCAGTATCAACAGGGCAGCCGATCCCGCCCCAAACGGCAACTGCGGTATCTATAGGAACTATTCCCAAACCTATCATCGCCGCAAGATATCCTCCTGCCTCCCATTCCATCTTTTCATGGTAGTTTTTATAGCTCACGAGCGCCATAAAATATCTCGCTTCTTCCCTATTCTGAGTTTGCATAATCCATTCTCCATAGTCTACGAGTGCCTTCTTTTTTTCGGTAGTTTTTTTTGCGCCCATAAACGCTGTTCTCAACTTGAGCCCGGTGCTGTCGACCTGGGCGACTTGCTCGCTTGGCTGAGGCTCTTGAGCATGCAAAAACTTAGGTATCCCTATACACGCAGACCCAAGAATAATTCCTCCGGCGATTAGCATGTTCCTTATTTTCATAGTTATAGTTTATGAATAATAATGTTTTTAAACATATCTGCTCTGGGAGAGTATTTCTCTTATGCTCGCATCTGTTTTGAAGCCCGTAGGAGAAAAATGCGTCCTGCTTGCCTCAAAACCTTTCTTTTTCAGAGTTTTAATAATATCGTCAGTCCTGCTGGGTGCTATTCCATAAACTTTTGCGATTCCATGCGTATCGAAAAAGTAGGGAATATCAAGCTCTTCATACAATAAATTTAGAAATTTTTCTGGCATTTCTTTGCCTTTATACTCTCTTTTTTTGTTTAAAGCAAGCATTTTTTTTATTGTTTTTTTGTCGTTTATTTCCCCCAGCCAAAGTTCTCCTCCATAATCGCTCATCTTTCCGCATAAACTGCATGTTTTTTCCATGGTTTTTCCGCAGGTTGTATTCAAGCACGCCGAGCAGAAGCTTACATAACCCATCTGCCCTAGGTTTTCATCTGCTTTTTTTGCCCCCTTTTCCAATTTTATTATTGTTTTCATTTGATGGCGGTAATAGAAGGAGAGCAAGGGCCTTATACCGAAATTAAACTCATGCGATATTCTTGCAACAAAGTTTATGAGAATGCGCAGGCCTGTCTCGTGGCAGAAGTAATTTCGCATAGGTTTTGAGTGGTAATTCTTTAAGCACGCCTTTTTATTCGCACCGCACAAAACAGCCGTATCCGTCGCGGTTATTGAAAGATAGCCGGACTTTAGGTTTCTCAGCGCGCGCACGGCAAAATAAACATACGGTGTTGGGGTTCCAAAAGGGTCTAACTCTATAAAATTATATTCGTTCGTCGCATTGAAAAGAAACCTGTTTATGTCTTCCCTGAAAACCCCTGCCTTTATTCCATTTTTATTTAGTCCTTTTTTGATGCATTCTACTGCCGCCTCATAAACATCAACAAACGAAACCTTTTCCACATTCTTATTTTCCATTTTATACCTCATGCCACGGATGCCAGAAGCAGCCATGCCATCAAGAACGAATAGTTTTTCATTCAGAACCCCCACCAATAAAGAAGAAAGTGTCCTGCTCAGCTCCATGTGCGGATTGTAGAAAACGTCTTCTGCAAGGAAAAATTTTGTTCCTTGTTCATTTAAAATTTTAAATTCCATATGGATAAAGGAAATGACGATTTTTAAAAGATTTGGGCATTGCTTTTTAAATATTGTGTATAATAATATACCAATATGTATAAAAGATTTGGAGGAGGACGAGGACACAATCCCGGAGGCCGCAACTATTTTCCGCGAAAAGACCCTCTCCCTGATAGGAACGACCCAAAGGAAATAATCATGAATGAACCGAAAGGAGCTTTCAAAAAAGGCGAGTATGAAACTGCTCTTGCATCAGTTGATAAAATTTTAAAAAAAAATCCAAATGACATTTTTGCCATTTCTTTCAAAATAAAAATATTGGGATCAATGGGTAGGGTTGAAGAAGCTAGGAAGATATTTGATGAGGCTGTTAGAGAGGGGATAGTGGATGTTGTGACTTATAATTCTATGATAGATGCTTATGGGAAGAAGGGTTTAGTTGAAGAAGCAAGAGAGATATTCAATAAGGCCGTTGAAAAAAGGATAGTGGATGTTGTGACTTATACTTCTATGATGGACATCTACTACAAAAGCAAGTTTTATGATGAGATAGAGAAATTACTGCAAGCAGCGCCAGAAAACATAAGAAATTCTCCTCTTATATTTTTGATGAAGCAAGATGCTATGAGGAAGCAGGGAAAAAGAGATGATGTGATTAAAAATATTGAGCAGTTCCTTAAAGAAAATTACCGCACCCAAAATTATGGAGATGATGTGTACGTGTTGGCGAAGGTTATTCTAGCTTACTCGCTGAAAGATAGCAGAAGAGGGGATGAAGCGGTTGAAATTTTTGAAGAACTAAAAAGAAATACGCCTATAAGTAACAAAAGCTATATCAGGATACTTTGCGGGTATGTTTTTGCTAAGAACGGAGATATCGAAGAGGAAGAAAAGAATAGAATAGTTAAGTTATTGACTATTGCGCTTATAGAAGGAAACGGGAATGAGGCAGATATACAAAATGCTCTTGATATTCTCAACAAAAGGGTCAATAACTCTTCATAAACTCTCTTAAGGCAGAAGTAGCATAGCTTCCTTTTGCGAGGGAGAACCTAAAAACAGAACCGGAGAAGGAAAAATCCTTAAACGGAGAGAAAGCTGTCCTGCGGCCTCCTTTTGAAGAAATTTCCGGAAAAGAGCGAACGGAAAAAGCTTCCTTTGTTATCCCAAATTTTTCGAGCAATTCCTCTTCGTATTTATTCAGCTCGGTTTCATAACCGACAACGTTCATCACAAGCCAACCGTTTTCCTGCTTTTTCTCTAGGTCTGGAAATCC
Source organism: Microcaldota archaeon (assembly GCA_964467175.1). GTDB lineage: Archaea > Micrarchaeota > Micrarchaeia > Anstonellales > J096 > JAWAFD01. The sequence continues at coordinate 47,105 of CAYXNY010000049.1, forward strand.
GTAGAAATTTTCCCCGCAATAATATTCGTTTTCCTTTGCATCCAGATCTTTGTTTTTTATCCTTTCGGAAAGTTCCAAATTGAACAGGTAGCTCTGGAATGCATGGATGAAAAGAAGGAGGGTGAAGCGGGGAATTTTTCTGAATGCATTCACAAAATCGTTTGGGTTTTTTGCAAGATGTTCGAGAACTTTTCTCTCCAAATGGAGGTGCTTAGGAAAATACTGGAGGGCTCTCGAAAAATTCTGCTCCTCTTTTAACCTCATTCTCGCTTCTCTTGCCTTTTCGTTATCCTCTCCTTCAACGTCGGTCAGGAATATTTCGGCTGCCTCTTCAAACCTGTTTCTCAAAATTGCCAGGCCAACCTTGTGCGTATTCTTCCTGTTGCTGCCGAACCTCTGTTCTCCAAAATAGTTTGGAAACTTCCCGCCAAGCTCAGAGTAGATTTTCTTGGCATTTTCTATGTTTTTTGCATCATCTATCTTTATTGAAAACCTATTGCCGAGCAAACTTCCTAACCTGACCTTTTCTTCTTCATACCACGCGCCGTTTATCTTTATCTCGGGGAAATTTTTTGAAAGAAGCTCTTCTTTTTTCAAAGCGAACGCAGAAACCCTCTGCGTTGTTATCGCAACCTTATCTTTATTCCCCGCGTAGTTGAAGCGCTTGTGGGAGAGCCTAAGCCTTGAGGCTATGATCCTTATGGCCTTTTCGGTCGTCCAGTTTTTTTTCTGAAGGACAAAATGCAAAAATTTTTCTCCTCTGTCCGGGAAAGTAATTTTCTTATCCAACTCCAAAACCGTTCCATCCGGCAAAATCTCCTCAACTATAAAATTTTCAGGATAGGATTTTATTTTTCCGCCTATTCCAGGTGTTTTAGAAAAGTGGGAAAGACTCTCCAGCATGCTTCAACCCGTTATCAGAGAATTCACAAAACTTCCGAGGAAATACGCAAGAATCCCGCCGAAAAGCCCCATGAGAGTGTATTCAACAGAAACGCGGATGTCTTTTGAACTTGCATACCCAAGAATTGCAAGCAGGCCAAGGCCTATTCCTGCTCCTGCATACACACCTATATCAAGCGGAAGGAGCAACAATGGCAGGGCTTGGATGAGACCTGTCAAGAATGTAGCAAGAAAACCGTAGAACATAACCCAGAATATTTTTCCATGGTCTGTGAGCCCGTCAGCCTCTTTTGAAACATGGAGACCTGCTGCGTTTGCAATTCCGTTAGCAACTCCGCCCGCCACAACAGCGGCGACAACCGCAAGCGTACTGTGGGTGGCTGCATAAACGCCTAGCAGGATGCCGAGAACATTTATCACTCCATCCATCGTTCCGAATGCGACCGCGGACAAATTATGCTTTGAGGGCCTCATGAGAGTATTCAAAAACCGACCATTTTAAAAAACCTTAATAAAAACAGAAAAACAATGATTCTTATAATCGCAGAAAAACCAAAGGTTGCAGGGAAGATTGCATCGGCCATAGGAAACGCAAAATTTGTGAGGGTGGGAAAGGCAGGGTACTATGCTGTTGGCGAGAACATCGCGGTCGCGCCGGCAGTTGGGCACATATTCACGCTCGCCGAGAAAAAAAGGGGCTTCGATTACCCTGTTTTTGATATTGAATGGGTTCCGTCATACAAAGTAAGCAAAAGCGCATATTACACAAAAAACTACCTTGATGTTTTCCAAATGCTTGGAAAAAAAGCTGATGAGGTTGTCGTTGCATGCGACTATGACATAGAAGGAACGCTCATAGGATATAATGTTTACAGGTTTGCGGTGGGGGAAGGAAAAAAACTGAAAAGAATGAAATTCTCCACCCTCACTCCCTATGAACTGAAAGAAGCGTTTGAAAGTTTACAAGAGATGGACTATGAGAACGCTTATGCCGGGGAAGCGAGGCATGTGCTAGACTGGTACTACGGTATAAACCTGAGCAGGGCATTGATGAGGGCGATAAGCTCTGCCGGCGGAAATAGAATAACCATGAGCATAGGAAGGGTGCAGGGTCCAACATTGGGGATTCTTGTAAAGCGGGAGAAGGAGATAAGGAGCTTCAAGCCCGTACCCTACTGGGAAATATACGCGAGGATAAAGGGCGTGCAATTCATACATGAAAAGGAGAGGTTTTCTGACGAAAAGGAAGCGGATTTGGCGAGAGAGAGGACAAAAAAGGAAGGGGTTGTGGAGGAGATAAAGAAGGAAGAAAAGAAGATACCTCCAAACCCTCCATTTGACCTAACCTCCCTCCAGCTGGAGGCGAGCAGGGTTTTTGGGTTCTCTCCAAGCCAGACATTGCAGATCGCGCAGTCTTTGTACGAAGCATCCCTCATCTCCTATCCGAGAACATCAAGCCAAAAGCTCCCTGCGAGGTTGGGCTTGCAAAAAATAATAGAAAGGATGAAGGAGCAAGAAGAGTACAGAAATGATGCTGAAAAGCTGATTGAAAACAAATGGTTCAGGCCAAGAGAAGGTGCAAAGGACGACCCGGCACATCCAGCCATCCATCCGACGGGCATAAAAGGAAGGGTTGAGGGAAACGAGAAGAAGCTCTATGATTTGATCGTAAGGAGGTTCTTCGCGTGCTTTGCTCCGCCTGCAGTAAGAGAATTTGTAAGCGTGAGGGTGGATGCAAACGAGAAGTACAAGGCAGTGGGCGCGAAAACAAAGGAAAATGGGTGGATAGAGTTTTACCCGTACGCGAATTTCAAAGACGAGGAGCTTCCGGAATTCAAAACTGGAGAGCTAGTCAATATTGAAAAGATAGAGAAAAACAGAAAGGAGACAAAACCCCCAGCGCGCTTCACGCCGGCAACGCTCGTGAAGGAGCTGGAAAAACTCCATCTTGGAACAAAGGCAACCCGCTCCGTCATCGTGGATACGCTTTACGACAGGCAGTATATTAAAGGCAAAAGCATAGAAGTTACGGAGTTCGGAATGGTGGTTGAGAGCGTACTTGGAAAGCATTCGCCCCAGATACTTGACGCAGAGCTTACAAGAAGGATAGAAGAAGATATGGAAAAAATACAAGAAGGGAAGATGATGAAAGAGGCAGTAATCGAAGAAGGGAAGGTTGTGCTTACTGAAATCTTGAGCAGGTTCAAGCACGAGGAAATGGAAATAGGAAAAGAGCTTTTGGGGTCGTGGAAGATAATGGACGCTGAGAAGAACATTGTCGGCAAATGCCCGAAATGCGGTTCTGATTTGAGAATAATAAGGATGAACGGAGGAAAGCAGTTTGTGGGATGTTCAAACTACCCCAACTGCAGAATGGCGTACCCGCTTCCGCGCAACGCCTATGTTCTGCCTACGGGCAAAACATGTAATGCGTGCGGCGCTCCTGTTGTAAAGGTTAAGATGGGAAAAAAGAGAATGTTTGAGATGTGCTTGAATTTTGAATGCCCTTCAAAGAAAAAAATAAAAAAGGATAATGAGAAATCTGCAAAGAAAACATCAAAAGGAAAAAAGAAATCTGATCGCAAAAAGAGGGTGGTGGAATGAAAACCGTATACGATGTAAACCTTAGGGGAAAGGTTGTTCTGAAAAGGATTGACCTGAATTCGCCCGTAAGCAACGGCAAGGTCATCCCAAATCCGAGGATAAGGGAGCATGCAAAAAGCGTAAGAGATCTTTCGGAAATGGGGGCGAAGGTTGTTCTTCTTTCCCATCAGGGAAGCCCTGGGGATGAGGATTTTTTGAGTTTGGAGCAGCATGCCCTTCTTCTTGCAGAGGAAGTTGGAAAACCGATTAGGTTCGTGCCGGATGTTTGCGGAGAAGAGGCAAAATCCGCCATAAAGCAACTGAAGGACGGCGAGGTTGTTTTGCTTGAGAATGTGAGGTTCATGGAGGACGAAACGAAGGAGGAAACTGTGGATGAAGCGAAAATCGTAAAGGAGCTTTCCCCGCTCGCGGATTATTTCATACTCGATGCGCTGAGCGTCAGCCACCGGAAGCACGCGTCCGTTGTTGGGTTTGGGGGAAAACTCCCGGTTCTTGCAGGAAGAACGCTTGTGAAAGAAGTAGAGGCGCTTGACAAGGTGAGCAAAGGGGGGAATGTTGTATTCGTAATGGGCGGAAGCAAGGTAAAAGATTCGCTGAAAATAATGAAAAACCAGCTGAACGGAAAGAACAAATTTTTGCTTGGTGGAGTGATTGCAAACCTTTTCCTGCATGCAGAAGGAAAAGATATAGGAGCTTCCATGAGCTACCTTATCACAAACGATATGCTGAAGCATACTGATGAAGTGAAAGAAATGCTGGCAAAGCACAGAAAAGAGATAGTTCTTCCCGTTGATTTGGGGGCAAAGATGGATGGGAAAAGAAAAAATGTAAGAGTAGGAGAAAAAATAAAAGGAGAGATTCTTGATATAGGGCCTGAAACAGCGAAAGAATATGCTGAGGCCATAAAGAAGGCAAAGAATGTAGTTATGAACGGACCGATGGGGATGTACGAAATACCCGAGTTCTCTTATGGAACAAAGGAAGTGTTGAAAGCGATTACAGAAAGCAAAGCGTTTTCTCTAATTGGAGGGGGGCACACAACCAACGCGCTGGAAGAGCTCGGAATAGATGATAAAAAGATTGGCTATATTAGTTTAAGCGGAAAGGCGTTTTTGAGGTATTTGGGCGGAGAAGAGCTGGTTGGAGTGGAGATGCTCAGGAAAAAAACCAAATAGCTCAGAAAACTTTTTAAATGGTTTATTGGAAGGTTGATGCATGTATACAGAAAAAGAACCCGGAGAAGAGATGGGAAAAGAAAGGAAAGCAAGGAGTTTCCAGGACTTCATGAAAAAAAATAAGGATGGAATAAAAAAGCTCAGAAAAGAATTTGAGGAGGCGACGGAAGCAGGCATTCAGGATTTGCTGTTTTTAATATGGCTTATAGAGGATGACGAAAAAAAAGTTATCTCAAAGGCAAAAAGGCTCCTTTCTGAACTGTTCCATTCCGGCTGGATAAGCAGCCTGCTCTCGTTTAAGCTAAAAAGCGAGGGTGAATAAGTTGGCTGTCAAAAACAATAACGACATCAAAAAAATAAAAAAAGGGGTCTGCCCGGTCTGCGGAAGCAAGCTTGTGCATGAAGAGGGTTGCGTTGAATGTCCTAGTTGCGGGTGGAGCGAGTGCGAAGTTGCTTAGACCTTATCAGCTTATAAACAACAATTGCAAATGCGATGAACATAAGAAATGAAATCAGAAAAACCGGAAAGAAACCGAATGTTTGCGCAAGAAAACCCCCACCGACGAGGACCAAGGTCTGAGCGATTCTGGTTGGAATGTGAAGGACTCCTATATCAGTTGAAACCATGTCGCTGTTTTTTGTTTCTTTTGCGATTATAAACTCATGAAAGGCGAACAGCACTCCGAACGAAAAAGAAAACAGAAAAAAGAGAAGAACAAACAAACCCCCGGAGGACATCGGGATTAAGACCAGCGAGATGCTGAGAACGCACATCAAAAAAAGCATGCGCTCGAACATGTTTATTTTCAGAGAGGTTATGTACGATGCCAACGCGCTAAGCATGTAGAAAATGGTTAAAAAAAGGCCTATCTCCTGATAAGAAAATTGAAGCTGCCCGACCATGAATATGGGAAAGACAAACATTATCAAAAGGGTAAGGAGAGAAACTGAAAAAACCATCGCGAGGGCAGTCAGCCAGAAAGTCGGCTTTCTCTTTTTAAAAACTGCCCTGGGCAGATTTTTCAGGTTTATTTTTTTATGCTCGTTTCTTTCTTCAAGCGTGTAGGCAACGACGGCAAGAGCCAGAGAAACAAAGGCAAGGAATATGAATGTGTTGCCAAAGGATATGCTCGCGATAAGAAAACCGCTTAAAAAAGTGCCGGAGGCGATGGCGACCCTTCTGACAACATCCATAAAAACCGCGTCTTTTTCTTCATTTTTGTTGGAGGAAGAGTATATCGCCGTCCGATTAACCGCCCAGAACGACTGGGTGGATACCGCCTCGCTGACCTTTGCAACAGCAAAGTGCAATGGGGCAACAGCAAAGCAGTATATCGCATTCATGAGCGTTGCGGCCACACCATCCGCTATGAAAAATATTCTATAGCCTATGTGGTCTGCTACATAAGCAAACAAGATTCTGAAAAACATGCTTACAAAGGGCATTACAGAAAGCAGGATCCCTATCTCAGACAAAGAAAAATTTTTGTATGCGAGATAGAGGGGGAGAATAACGCTTACGGAGTAGAATATGAAATGGTCTAAGAAATTTATTGTTGCAATTTTTTTCATAGATGCAGGTGCTATCAATTATTTTTTAAACACTTCCATTATGAAGAAAACATCTCTTGCAAAAGCAAGCCTCGGTAGCTCAGCGGTAGAGCGTCCGGCTGTTAACCGGAAGGCCGTCGGTTCGATCCCGACCCGGGGCGTTTAAATTTTTTATTTTTCAATCCCAAGAATGCTCAGATATTTGAAGCCCGCATCTGGCACGATAAAAACAGGATATTTCGCTTTATTTAAATACTCCAAAACAACCTTATAGATTGCGCCGGAGCTCTGCCCTCCAAAAACCCCCTCCTCCATAATAATTTTTTTCTGGTAGGCGATGGCGTCTTTTAAGGAAACCTCAACAAACTCATCCAAAAGTTCCGGCTCCAAAATCTTTGCATACTTTTCCCTGAACGCAAAATTCATAAGCCCTTGGATTATCTCATTCTTCTTTGGCTCGACCGCAACTATCTTGATATTCGGGTTCTTCTTCTTTAAGTATTTAGCAACACCGGTGATCGTTCCGCCGGTCCCCAACCCGGCGAAAAAATGCGTTATTCTTCCTTTTGTTTGTCTCCATATTTCCTCGCCGGTTTTTAGGTGCGCCTTTACATTGCTCTCATTTGCAAACTGGTTTGCAAAGAAATAAATGTTTGGTTTTTCTTCCGCATATTTTTCAGCCTTGTTTATGGCATCTATGGGATCGTCTGCAAGCTCAAGCTCTGCTCCAAAACCGGTTATCATCGCTCTCCTTTCCATGGTCATACAGCACGGCATTATTATCTTTACCTTATATCCCTTCACAGCCCCGACAAAAGCCATGGAGATTCCGGTATTTCCCGAGGTCGCTTCAAGGATGGTCATTCCTTTTCTCAAACTACCGCTTTTCTCTGCGTCCTCAACAATCTGCTTTGCGATCCTGTCCTTCACAGAACCCGTAGGATTGTAGTATTCGAGCTTCGCGTACGCTCCGCATTTCAACTTAACCAAGGGCGTGTTGCCTATTGCTGAAAGGATATCCATAGCAAAAAGATCAAAAGAAATGTTTAAAAACTCTCTTGGGCGAATAGGAGAACGGTGAGAAATATGAAGCAGAATGTGGGGATACTTGACCAAACCCTTAGGCTTGTGGTCGGCATTTTCTTGATAGTGCTTGGATTTTATTACAGCAACAACTGGATATTGTACATAGTCGGCACGGTTGTCTTGCTCACGGGAATAATTGGCTACTGCCCGGTTTATGAGATGCTCAATATGAGCACTGTGCAGAAGGGCGAACTGCTTGCGAAGCCCGAAGTAAGGGTCAGCATGGGCCAGAAAACTAAGGCAAAGAAACCTGCCGGAAGAGCCAGAAGAAAGCCTATGGGCAGAAGAAAAAGATAAAAATAATTGCTCCGGCCGGGATTTCCGCA
>CAYXNY010000050.1:0-5181 GCA_964467175.1 Microcaldota archaeon
GATAATTTCTATCTTCCTCAGAAGCTCCTCCCTGCTTTTGACAAGTATGGCTGGCACAATTTCAATCTTATTCGGCAAAGAGCCCACCCTGACCTTCTTTGCTCTATATGGGCTGGAAAGTTATTTAAAAGTGAGCCCAAAAATACCTACATGAGAGTTCTTGTTACTGGTGGAGCTGGTTTTATTGGTTCCCATATCTCAGACTATCTTCTTTCCAAAGGGCACCTTGTCTATGTCTTAGATAACCTTTCATCCGGAGACAGAAAAAACATCAATCCATCCTGCAAGCTCATTCTCCATGATATAAAAAAACCGTTTAAAAAAATAGAAGAAATAGATTCTGTCTTTCATTTTGCAGCAGACCCTGAGGTTAGGACATCCTCTTTAATCCCAGTAAAAAATTTCAGGAACAATGTTGTTGGGACCCTCAACATTCTCGAGTGGTGCAGGAAGAACGATGTAAAAAATTTTGTTTTTGCCTCTACCTCTGCTGTTTATGGCGAGGCAGCAGTTATACCGACCCCTGAAGATTACCCATCTTTTCCAATAAGCAATTACGGTGCGAGCAAAGTATCCTGCGAAGCCTATGTCTGCTCCTATGCGCATACCTATGGAATAAAAAGCACTGTCCTGCGATACGCGAACATATTCGGTGAAAGAAGCAGGCATGGGGTTATTCACGATTTCTATCTTAAACTTAAGAAAAATCCTAAAAAACTTGAAATCCTAGGCAATGGTCTTCAAAAAAAATCTTATCTCTACATAAAAGATGCTGTAAACGCAACCATCCTTGCCTGGGAATCCCAAAAACATGTTTTCGATATTTTCAATGTTGGAAGCGAAAAGAAGCACACGGTAAACGAAGTTGCAACCATAGTGTGCAAAGAGCTTGCGCTTTCGCCGTCCTTTTCCTATACTGGCGGAGAAAGAGGATGGGTTGGGGATGTGAGGGCAATGCTTTTGGATGTTTCTAAAATAAAAAAACTTGGGTGGAAAGAGATGGTTCCGTTCGAGAGAGGGGTGCATGATTATATCCTATGGCTAAGGGAGTACTATGGATAATGTTTGCGTTATAGGTGGCGGTCTTTCCGGCCTTACCTTTGCACACTTTTACAAGAATTCAGAAGTTTTTGAAAAGGAAGAGGTGGCGGGCGGACTTGCCCGTTCTGTTTATGATTCCGGCTACACTTTCGACCTAGGCTCGCATATAATTTTTTCAAAAAACAAGGCAGTTCTCGATTTTATGCTTTCCCTCATTAAAGAAAATAGAATAAAACACAGAAGAAACACAAAAATACTTTACCACGGCAGATATGTAAAGTATCCTTTTGAAAACGGTCTTGGCGACCTTCCAAAAAAAGAGGCCTTTGAATGCGCTGCAGATTATATAGATGCTTATCTAAAAAGAGAGAAAGGCGAGTTGCGCGCCCCTAAGAATTTTCGTGAATGGATGGTTTATCGTTTTGGGAAGGGCATTACAAAAAAATATCTCTACCCGTACAACAAAAAAGTTTGGAGCACTCCGCCTGAAAAAATGGCGACATTCTGGGTTGAAGGGAGGATCCCGCAACCTTCTGTTCGAGATGTTCTGAAAGCCTGCATGGGCTTGAGCAGCGAAGGGTATGTGCACCAATTGTTTTTTTACTACCCAAAGAAAGGGGGATACCAGGCCATTCCAAATGCGCTCTCCAAACTTTTATGCGACCGTTTGAAAACTTCTTCCGAAGTAAAAGCAATAAAGAAAGAGGATAATTTTATAGTTGAACTTAACGATGGTAATATTTTCGAATATCCCCAAATAGTCTCTACCATCCCAGTTCAAGATTTTTTGCGTATCTACAACTACGTTCCTTCTGATGTCAAAAGGGCCGCGAAAAGGCTTCGCTTCAACTCTGCATACCTGGTAATGCTTGGCGTAAGAAAACCCAAGATAAATAATATCCACTGGCTTTACATTCCCGATGAGGAGATCCTTCCAAACAGAATAAGCTTTCCATCAAATTACAGCCCTTATGTCGCGCCAAAAAAACATTCCTCTATTTTGGCTGAGATAACCTTCCATTCTTCGGAGAGAATTGCCAAGGAAAAGCCAGAGCGGATTGAAAAAACGACAGTAGAACAGCTCTCCTCTCTTGGTTTTTTCAAATCAGAAGAAGTTTCGTTCTCTAGTGTGGTTCGCGTCCCTTATGCATACGTTGTTTACGACCTTGATTACGAAGAGAACATAAAGAAAGTATATGAGTTTGCTAGGGAGGAAGGGGTTCATCTCCTTGGAAGGTTTTCTGAATTTAAATACTACAACGCAGATATGTGCGTTCAAAGAGGAATGGAGCTCGCTGAAACTCTGAAAAAGAAAAGGTTTCGATAAAAAAACACAAAGAGGTTAATGGAAACGCATTTAGTAGAGTTGTTGTTTTATGTAATCCTTTTTACCGGAGTGATCCTGCATTTTATTATTGTTTTTATCATCTCCAGCCCGCCTTTTATCGGGTTGAGTTTTGTTTCCCCCAACCTTGCCCTATACTCTATTGGGATCTCTTTGACTTTGTATCCGAGCGCAGCTGGTTTAATCATGAGCTCTATTGAAAGCCCGATGTTTTCTGTCCATTCTATGTTTTTTATAACCTCTTTCCTATACGCTCTGAACCCTGTTGTGGCGTCCGTGCATTCAATTCCATACAGAATGCTTACCAAAAATGCAAAAACTCGATTTCCGAATTCATTTAACCACGGCATCGCATTTACCCTTCCCTTACCCTTCAACCTCGAACCGCTTACCACATCCGCTTCTCCTCTCTTTATCATCTCAACCATCTTTGGAGCATACTCCATCGGATAGGTATTGTCGCAATCGGTTGTTATTATTATCTCCCCGTTTGCCTTTTCCAAGGCGGTTCTTAAGGCGACTCCATATCCTTTTGGAGGTTGTCTTATTACTTTTGCGCCGAGCTTTTTTGCTATTTCCGGCGTCCTATCCTTGCTGCTATCTGTTACAACAATTTCTATGTCTTTTCCAAGGTACTTGCGCGCCTCTTTAATCACTTGCTCTATTGCTTTCTCCTCATTCATAGCCCCAAAACACAGAGATATCTTCGGTTTCATTCTTTCACCCTATATATTTTTACTATATCGTACCACCCTTCGCTGTATTTCCATACTGGCTCTATCAAAGCGTCTAAATCATCTTTCCACGGCCCGTACCCGCTGTTGTCATAATTTTCCGGAGAAACTATGAGAACATCGAACAGTCTATACTCGGTTGTTTTCATGGACGGGTCTACCCATGTTTTCATTGCTATATATTTTATTCCGTATTTCTCCAGCTCCTGCCTATTCTCCGGTGAGTCGAAGAGCATCATCGGGTCATACATTCCGGTTATTCTATTCTCTTCTATTGTCCACTCGCTGCTAGCCCAGCCTACATCCACGTATATGTATTTAACCTCATATTTTTTAAGAAGCTCTTTCTTTTTTTCTACGTCATTTCCGTACAGTATTATTGCTGCATCCAGCATTCTTCGGTCATAATCCACGAATGGGTCGCAATGGGCTCTTCGAGATATCATAACCTTTCTTCCGGTTAGGGCGTTCAGGGCAAAGCTTAGCTCGTTTGTTGAAAGAAAAACATCATTGACCTTTGTATTTTTTAGAATCCATGCCTGTCCTTCCAGTACGTAGGGTTGAAGCTCTCTCATGGCTACCTGCCCCCATTGGCTCTGTTGTTGATTTACTATCTCTGCTCCTTTCTCAGCTACAAGAAGAATTACCAAAGCAAAAGCTGTGTATCGCGCGTACCCTCCGAACTTTTCCATCAGGAATTTTAGCCCAAGTATCCCAAGCGCAAAAGCAGCCCACACAAGATATGTTCCTTCAATGTAAGGAGGCACAAAATGCATATCAAAAAGCGGTGAGGTTATAAAATATGAAAAAACCGCCACAAAAGTGCTAAACACCATTATAAACAAGAATTCATGTTCTTCTTTTACTTGTTTAATCAATACGTACGCCCCAATTATCTTTAGAATAGAGAGCAATGTGTTTGCTGCCGAGCTGAAATCAAAAAAGTTTCTTTGAACTGTTATTATCAAATAGCCCACTTGAACTTCTGTGTTTCTGAAATCTATTATTCCCCATATGCTATTTTTTAGCGGGGTCTTCCCATGATAGATAAATATCGGTTGAAACCAAAAAACCTGCGCTATAATGAAGCCGATAATAAAAACAAGCGCGATGGGGCCCCATTTTATTTCTAAAAAATATTCTCTTACGTTCTGCCTATTTTTCCAAAGATCAACTGCAAAAAAGGTACCCATCAAAAATAGGGGATAAAAAAAACCGACTGAGTGCGAGATCGCCGAAAGCCCCCAAACAACACCGAACAATACCGAATTTTTTGTACTTTTGTTTCTATAAAAGATGAGCGCAGAATAAAACAAGAGCGGGGCCATTATTGCCGCATTAAACGCCGTGTATTTCAGAAAAAGAGAATAGCCGGCTGCTGCAGCCCCAACCAAACCAATTCTCCAATCCTTAAACATATCCCTAAAAAACAAAAACCAAAGAATCGGGCAAAAAAACGCTATTGGCGCATCAAAATATATCAATGCCTGCATAGGGTTGAGACCTAACAATTTTCCGAATATTGTTACTAAGATTCCGTAGAGTGGCATGTAGCTTGGAAGTCTGTTTAGCATGTTATTACCGCTAAACCATTCCAAAGGGGAGCTTTCGTACATATGATAAATCTGGCCTAGCTGGTGATAGTAATCTCCCCCGTATAAAGGGGAGGGAAGTTGTTTGTATTCGCTATGGGTGAGAAAAACAAGAAAAGCGTAAATTGTAGCGATTGCGAAAACCAGAATGTATTCAACCTTTTTTTTAAAAAACATACTATCTTCTTTTTGTTTGAGGGGAAAGATTTTAATTGGTTTTAGTTATTTTTCTGGCTATTACTTAGCGGTAAGAGAAAATGGAAGAAGTCGATACGGGCACATTGGCAAAGGGCACATTCTGGACCTTACTGGGACAAATATTGGCAAAACTATTCGGTTTTTTCTACGTTCTCTTCCTTGCTCGGTTTTTCTTAGCAGAAGAAATTGGTATATTTTATTTTGTATACGGCATAATAGGCTTTCTTTCGCTGTTTACTGATTTTGGGCTTCTTCAATCATTGCCAAGGTA